>ONKY01000069.1 GCA_900318585.1 uncultured Prevotellaceae bacterium | reverse complement strand
CAAAAGTCTTGCCCCTACTTCCTCACATACTTTTTGCCACCACGGAGATAGACACCCTTTTTGACTGGCTCACCCAGAATGCGGCGACCTTGGAGGTCGTAGACAACTGTATGTATTGAACAGGTTTTCACCACACTATCAATACCTGTGGGAGTACCTTGTCCCAGATCGGCAGCTAAGTAGAGCTGGTAGTCGGTTTTGCCATTAGGTATCACGATACCTTTTATATTATAATAGGTATTGCCTACCACGACAGGACTCTGGCAACAGTTGTACCTGTCAACAACCGTCAGGCTGTGACCACACATTTTGGAACTTGACACCGTAAAGCTGCGGGCAGCAGCATTGACTGCCGTCACCTCGGCGCTGTCCACCACAACAAAGTCAGCAATGTTCGAATCCATCACACCAGCATCAGCTGTCTGCTCGTTCTTAAGCTGACGTAGCGACATCTCCAAATACTCGGCACTCATTGTGTAAGTGACAATGTAGTCACTGTTGTTAGTCTTATCAGAACCAACAAATACGGGCATGTCGTCACGCGTCTCTTTTCGACCGAAAACTGTGCCGTAGAGTATCTGCCCGGCCTCCAACGGCAACCCCGACTGATAGAACATGATGGCACCACCATCGCCGCTACGCAGGAAAGCCTCATCGCCGCTGACGAAGAGCACCGTATCACTCTGAAGTGTCAGCTGTGCTTCCTCGCCGTCAGGAAGTTCCTTGAACGCTTTCGTTCCAAGACCTTTCAGCTCCTGGTTCTGAGAATTCCCCTCCGTATTATTTGTACCATTCACAACTGTTGTTGTGTCGTTCGGCGTACCGTCTGGCAGAGCGAAAACCTGTGCGCTCACCAATAATAATAGTAATAAAATGCTCTTTTTCATAATCTTTCGTTTTTTAGTGATTAAACATTTTGTTTTGCAATTGCGTTGCAAAAGTAGAACAATTAACTGGTCTCGCCAAACATTCTTGTACGCAAAGAGTTCACAAGAGTACCTTGTGCGTACTCACGGTTCGCAAACAGTCCGCATCAGCGTTATAACGAGAGGATGAACTCATCCCATTGTGCAGGTGTGCCCTTTTGCCCGAATACTTTCTCGAAAAGGCGTGAACGGGTACTGGAGATGGACTGCTTGGAATGGGCAGTGAGCTGGCCGATGGCAGCGGGCTGCAGTCGTAGCCTCAGTAGCATGCAGATATGTAGCTCATGGGAGGAAAAACGGTGGAACTCACGCAGACGGTTGAGAAAGGATGGTTGTACCTTCATAAAGGTGTCTTCCAGAATGTACCAATCCTCGTCGGTCATGGACGGATGACGAGAATCACCCAGCAGACGGTTGATGCGCTGGCAGATGGGCGTCTCCGTCAATATCTGCTGCTGGCGTTCTGCGGTCTTTGTGTAGTCCTTCCTATAGTCGGTGAGCAGGTGCTCCAACTGCTGCAATTTCATCCTGTATTGCAGACGTCGACGGCTGAAATAGAGCAGAACGGCTAATAGCAGCATCAACAACACGGCGGCAACAGCAGCTGTGACTATAACACGTCTCTGCAGGCGTGCATTCTCACGTTCACGCTGGGAGTAGTCGTAAAGCGCACTGACGCGGTGAAGAGCCTCGGTGTCGGTCTCTTGCATCAGGGAGTCTGTCAGCAGTTCGTATTGCTCCAAATGCTGGGCGGCATCTGCCGTATGGCCTTCTGCCAAGAGTATCTCTGCCAGCCACTTGTGCGCCATCTGTCGCAGTCCTGTGTCCTCTTCCTTCAGGAGCAACTGGCAATAGTAGCGTGCTGAGTCTTGCGGGCCAGTGTGGTGGTAGAGGTCGGCCAACATGAAGCAGAGACCACCTGCTATGGAATCGCGTAGTCCTGTGAAGAGCAGCGGGCGGGCCTTCCCGTAGTCTTCATGCCACAGGTAGTAGCCTGCCAACTGGTTTTGAATGTCAGTCACCAACAGACTGTCGCCCTGCGAACGTGCCAGCTTTACCGCCAGGTCGAAATAGTAGACACAACTGTCATCGGCTTCGCGCGTACGGTAAACATTGGCTATGTCTGCCTGATTGTAGGCCATGCCAATGGTGTCGCTCAACCTACAGTTGGCCTGATAGGCCATGAGGTAGGCATCGAGTGCCTGCTCCTGCAGCCCTTCGTTGAAAAGCAAACTGCCCATCTCGTTATAGACCATTACGCGCAGCGAATCGTGAGTTGCCTTGCGGGCAGCCTCTTTCAGACAGGCCAGCGCCTGGGGCGCATCACCCTGTTCCACGTAGGCGAGTGCCCGCTCGTAGGCATCACGCCCCGTTGAGACGGAACAGCCAAGGAGGATTGGCACAAGCAGCAGCAGACAGTACCGTTTCATTCCTCTTCGCGAATAAAGATAGGTTTACAGATGTCAAGGTCGAAGCGTACAAGCCATTTCATAACCTCGTCGACCGTTGCATGGAACAATTCAACGATGATGATGCGGTTGCCATCCAAGGAGAAAAGTGTGCACTCATCATCGCTGATATCCATCTGATGGAATGACTCTGTGGCAGTGAGTGTGTCAGGAAACACGATGGTTGTCGTGTCAGTATCAATATAGCCAGCAGCACCACCCAGATTGATGGTGAAGCGCACAGGCTCCTTCATGACTGGGAGCGACACCTCATAATGCAGACCATCGAACGAACCGAAAACAGGAGAAGCGGGCAGGGAGGCCGTCGTGTCAGGATGGAACCAATAGTTTACGGCCTGCCTGAGTGTAGAGGCAGGAAGATAGTCGAATGCACTGGAATAATTCAGACAGGCACGACCATGTGTGTCGTAAGCTATATCGAGCCAGTCATCAGGCTTATCGAAGAGATGCAGCTCTATCTTTCGACGGCCCGACAGTGTGTTCTTGACGTAGCGCCATTTCCTGCCAACCTTCTGTAATCCCTCCCGCGAGTCGGAAACCTCGTCGGGCAGGTAGTACAAGGCAGACGTGCAAAGACTGTCGGCAGCCTCAACCACCATGTTGGGATAGTCCTTGAGGAAGGACTGATAGTAGCAGGCAGAGCGTCCAAAGCCCATATCACCCCACCAACCCATGCGCCTCGTCTCCGCTAAGGGTTCGGCAAAGGTGATGCTGTCGATTTCAGCACAAGGATAGAGGAATGACGATCCTATCTTCAGACAATAACTGTCAACCACCCTGACTTCTTCTATGTTCCGAATGTCATAGGCGTCACAGCCTTCGCGACTGAACACGTACATACCCTGACCCTCCGCCGGAAGAGAAGAGGATACCCATGTAGTGATACAGAGCAGAATAATCAATTTCAGTTTCATATCACGTGCAAAGGTAGTAAAAAAGTCTGAAACAGCCAAATATCTGAGTACGCAAATAGTACGCATTATGGCAAAGTCAAGGAATCACGCGAGGGGCTTCGCTGGCGAAGCCACAAACTCCACAAACTCCCAAACTCCGTTGAATCATGGGGACAGGTTTTTGATTCTATCATAACTTTTTTAGCTTATAGACGATTGAGTAGGGAAGTCCACTAACACGTGATAATT
>ONKY01000022.1 GCA_900318585.1 uncultured Prevotellaceae bacterium | reverse complement strand
TGAATTATGAATTACGAATTATGAATTACGAATTACGAATTATGAATTACGAATTACGAATTATGAATTACGAATTATGAATTACGAGTTACGAATTACGAATTACGAATTACGAATTATGAATTACGAATTACGAATTACGAATTACGAATTATGAATTATGAATTACGAATTATGAATTACGAGTTATGAATTACGAATTATGAATTACGAATTATGAATTACGAAGAACGTTCAATGTTCAACGTTCAACGTTCAATGTTCCGAAGGATCTTACGGTACTCGTCGGGCGAGGCCAGCAGTCGCAGGGCCTCTTTCACCACCTTGTCGGTCATCAGGCCAGCCTCAATGGTGCCCGCCTGATAATAGTAAGCCGCGATGATGTCCATCTCTAACAGCTGCTGGATGGTCTCGCGGTGCTTGTCCAAGTCGTGGGCCACGTTGTGCTGCATCCGCTTCTCAAGTTCGTCGAAGGCGTCCTTCGCATCGTCATAGTAGCCCTCGAACTTCGCCGTGTTCACCAGCTCCTTCAGCTGCTTCTTGCTGACGGGGTCATAGCTGAATCCCTTGTCGATGACTTGCTGTCGGAAGTCCTGCCATTCGGCTTCGCTCAGGTGGAACTCGCGTGGGGCAGCGATGCTGGGGTGGCGGGCAATGTAGTCACAGGCGTAGTCGAACATCACCTCGGTGGAGTCGAGGCCGCTGGTGGAGAGATAGTAGGCAATGTTGGGTATGGTGTCGTTCTTCGCCACGATGTCGGGCTGTATACCTCCACCGTCGTGTACCTCACGTCCTCCGGCGGTATGGAACACACGCGTCAGTGAGTCGGGGATGTGCTGCGTAGTTGCTGCACCGCCTCCCTGTCGGTAGTCGATGGCCTGTATGCAGCGTCCGCTGGGGATATAGTATCGGCTGGTGGTGATTTTCAGGTTGGCATTGTAGGGCAGGTCGATGGGTACCTGCACCAGTCCCTTGCCGTAGGTGCGTGAGCCGATGATGACGGCACGGTCAAGGTCCTGTAGGGCACCGCTCACAATCTCGCTGGCCGAGGCGGTCTCGCCGTTCACCAGTACGGTGAGCGGGAGCAGTGTGTCGAGCGGTTCCACGGTGGTCTTGTATTCGCGGGTGGCCTCTTTCACCTTCCCCTTGTTCGTCACGACGGTTAAGCCACGGGGCACGAACAGGTTGACTAAGCTGACGGCCTCGGCCTCGCTGCCGCCGCCGTTATTGCGCAGGTCGAGCACCAACGACGTCATCCCCTGGTTCTTCAGGTCTATCAAGGCGCGGCGCACCTCCTGGGTGCAGCCCTCGGTGAACTGTGACAGGTTGATATAACCCACCTTGTCTGTCAGGATGCCGTAGTAGGGAATGGTCGCCGTGTACTGTATCTGTCGGCGGGTGATTTTCATCTTCATCTCCTTACCCGTGCTGGGGCGGCGGATCTTCAGCAGGAACGTCGTGCCGGCATCACCGCGCAGGTGTTCGCTGACAAACTTCGTGTCCTTGCCCGTCATGACGGAGTCATCAATGCTCAGGATAATGTCGCCCTTCCTCAGCCCCGCCTCCTGTGCCGGCGTGCCGTCGTAAGGCTCGTCAATGACAGAGGTTTTCTGTTTCATGTGGTAGCGGATGAGTGCGCCTATACCTGCATACTTGCCGGTGATAAACGATTTCAGTTCTTTCTGCTCGGCATAGTATTCGGTGTAGGGATCGAGTGAGCGCAACATCCCCCTGATGCCCGTGGTGATGGTGTTCTGGGCATCAATGGTGTCAACGTAGAACAGGTCCAGGTTCTTATACAACTGGTTGAAGATGTCCAGGTTCTTGGCCACCTCTAAGTTATGGTTCTTGCCTTTTTGGGCAAGCCCCGTCAGAGGCAGTGCCATCAGCAGCAGGAGTAACAGTTTCTTTGTCATCTTTTATACGCTTGTTTTCGGCTGCAAAAGTAATAAAAACAAGCGAGAAATCGGCATCATTCGCTAAAAAAAGTTTCGCGGGGCATACAAACGGACAGGGTGCTCCGGCGGAAACGATCAAACGACAGGTAGTCGAGCCCGCCGTGGGGACGGTCGGCACCCCATGAGTTCTTCATCACGAAATAGCGTTCTCCCTTCTCGTCGTGCGCCAGTCCTACGATAGACATCGCGTGGTTCTTGCTCTCCCAGCAGACGCCGTGTCCCTCACGGACGGCCCGTTCCGTGCGTCGCAGCAGCGTGTCTATGTGTACGTTCAGGAAACGGGCGTGTGTCCAGTTGTCGGGCACGTCCAACACCACCTCCTCTCCGTAGGGGTGGCGCTGTGTGCTGGTCAGCGCTACATATTCGTCGGGCGCACACACGCTGCGGGCAAACTCCTGCATGGTATACTGCATACCGTATAAGAAGGTCCAACGGGGAGGGGGCATATCCACGGAAGGCATAGCGTCATAACCCGTCACGCCGTACTTCTGAATCATCTCTATCAGCGTGATACCCATGCCCCGTCGGTTTTCCGGCGCCTCTGGCTCCTGCTCCAGCATCTTCTCCACGTAGGCAGCAGAGAGGTTGACGGAGTCGCCCCGCATGATGTGTTCCGTCTCGATGGCCGCCAACATGGCGTAGATCCAGCATGTCTGGCTCTCCCCCTGATTCTTCACTGGCGTCATGCGGTTCATCACCTCGGTAGTGTAACGCAACTGTTGCTCACGACCACAACTGTATAAAATGAGAATTGAGAGAAGGGAAATGAGAAGTGAGCGCTTAAGTCTAATCATTTTCTCAAGTTCACATGATCTCCAGCGCGCGGTTTTCTGCCGCTTCCATCTGCTCCCGCTCGCCCGGCCCTTTGTCGTTCTGTCCGCACAGGTGCAGGATGCCGTGGATAATGACGCGGTGTAGCTCCTCGTCGTAGGCCTTGCCGAACAGTTCGGCATTGGAACGCACGGTGTCGAGCGAAATCACGATGTCGCCGTTCAGCACGTCATCCTCGCAATAGTCGAAGGTAATGATGTCCGTGTAGTAGTCGTGGCCTAAGTATTCGCGGTTTACTTCTAAGATATGTTCGTCGTCACAGAACAGATAGCCTACCTCGCCTACGCGTTTGCCGTAGGTGGCGGCCACCCTGCGGATCCAAGCCGTTGTCTCGCGGCGCTTGATCTGCGGAAACTTCACGTTTTCAGTACTATATGTAATCATACGTCCCTTTTATCTCCCAATTTCACTTCCCTTTTCACTCCCATTTTTCACTTCTTTATCTGCCAAGGCTGCCTTGCCCTCGTTTCGGCAGAAACTCACTCACGTCCACGCCGAAATGTTGCAGTTCACGCACCATCGTCGACGAGACGCTGCTCAGCTGGGGCTCGGCAAAAAGTAGTAGCGTCTCCACGCCGGCTATCTGGCGGTTGATGTCAGCCTGCTCGCGTTCATACTCGAAGTCCTTGGCAGAGCGTACTCCCTTTACGATGAAACGGGCGTTTTCTGCGCGTGCGAAGTCCACGGCAAGCCCGTGGTAGGGCTTCACCACAATGGCTGGCTCGTAAGCATAAAGCTCACTGATGGCTTTCATGCGTTCCTCTGCCGGGCGCATGGATGGCTTATGGACATTGTCACCAACAACACCTATCACAAGTCGGTCGAAAAGTGGTAAGGCACGCCGGACAATACTGTCATGCCCTACCGTGAAGGGGTCAAAACTACCCACAAATATTCCTGTCTTCTGCATAAGCTGTAACGAATGCTAGTTTGATATTTGTGGGCAAAGTTACAAATATTCAAGAGAATAACCAAATTTTATTTGGTTTTTCCGAGAATAAGTGACTTGGGCTTCTGCCAAAGTCACTCATTTCTTTTCGTTTGGAAACGTTTCTTCCGATAATTCTTTAAAGAAATCGTGATCAAGCACGATACAAAGCCGCTGAAGCAGGCCGGTACTAATGTCTTTGCGGCTGAAAACATTATAAATGTTCGTGCGCTCGCAAGAAATCTCCTTTGCCAGCCAAGTGACAGGCTTATGCTTATCTTTTAACACTTCCTTAATTCTAGTTCCGATGTGCATAGTCGTCCTTTCTGTTAATTGTTATTTTGTTTGCGGTTCATTTTTAGCAATAACACCACTGCGACACATAGGCCTATCGCATGGTGTGACAGGTTTGTATGCTTTGGTTGGTTTTATTTAGTCTTTCTAAATTTGGCGCAAATTTAGCAAAAAAAGTGCAATGTGCAACAGAAAAAGCGTAAAAGTGTTTCTACACTTGCAATTATACTGGGAAAAAAGGTAGAAAACACAAGGAAATAGTACATTTCACTACTCCTTTTCTCCGATGTCCAACGTCTACTGCATGTTTATTGTTAGTTGTCGAAGAGTGTCGGCTCCATGATATTGCCAGAATAGGGATTGCGACCGAAGTGGCGGTAAGCCAGTTCGGTTGCCATACGTCCGCGTGGCGTACGCTTGATGAAGCCCTCCATGATGAGGAATGGCTCGTAGACCTCCTCTACCGTTCCGCCGTCCTCGCCGATAGCCGTGGCGATGGTGGTGATGCCCACGGGGCCGCCGCGGAACTTGTCGATGATGGTCAGTAGGATCTTGTTGTCTATCTCGTCCAGGCCGTACTGGTCGATGTTCAGGGCGGCCAGTGCCACCTTCGTAATCTTCGTATCGATGCGTCCGTCGCCCTTCACCTGTGCGAAGTCGCGCACCCGACGCAACAGCGCGTTGGCGATACGGGGCGTGCCACGTGAGCGACGGGCTATTTCGAGAGAGGCATCCTCCGTGATGGGTACGCCCAGGATAGTGCTGCTGCGCTCAATGATCCGTTGCAGCGTCTCCGGGTCGTAATACTCCAAGTGCATGTTGATGCCGAAGCGCGCACGCAGTGGTGCCGTCAGCAATCCGCTGCGCGTGGTGGCTCCCACCAGCGTGAAGGGGTTCAGGTCTATCTGGATGCTGCGTGCCGACGGTCCTTTGTCTATCATGATGTCGATGCGGTAGTCCTCCATGGCCGAATAGAGGTATTCCTCCACCACAGGGGATAACCGATGAATCTCGTCGATGAACAGCACGTCGTTCTTCTCTAACGACGTCAGGATGCCGGCCAGGTCGCCGGGCTTGTCGAGCACGGGACCGCTTGTTAGTTTGAAGCCCACGCCCAATTCGTTGGCGATGATGTTCGACAGCGTGGTCTTTCCCAGTCCGGGCGGGCCGTGTAGCAGGGTATGGTCCAGCGGTTCGCCACGATACTTGGCTGCCTCTACGAACACTTCGAGGTTTTCCACAATCTTCTGCTGGCCGCTGAAGTCACGGAAACTCAGCGGTCGCAGCGCGTTCTCGAAGTCCTTTTCTACTCCGCCGTAGCGCTCTTCGCGAATGTCAAAATCCTCGTTCATCATAGAATTCGACTGCAAAGGTACGAAATAATTATGAATTATGAATTATGAATTACGAAATAATTATGAATTACGAATTATGAATTACGAAATAATTATGAATTATGAATTACGAATTACGAATTACGAAATAATTATGAATTATGAATTACGAATTATGAATTACGAATTATGAATTACGAATTACGAATTACGAGTTTTTTATTGGCGGCAGCTAATTTTTCACTCTTCACTTTTCGCTTTTCACTTGAAAGTAGTATCTTTGCGACAAAAGTCGCGAAAATACTCCGTCTCGGAAGAAAAAACAAACATATTTGTTTTGTTCTTCTCTCGACTTTTCGTATCTTTGTAGCCAAATCCGTAACTAAAGAACTGCTACATGATGAGAAAACAAATCCTGACAATTGCTTTGACGCTTATCTTCATGCCGCTGACAGGCATGGCACAGCATGGTAACTACCAGAAGGGCGACTACGGCTACCTGTACTGCCACATGAACGATGCGGGGCTCGCATGGACGGCCTACGCCCTGAGTCGCGACGGTTTTCATTACCACGACCTCATTGGCGGCGACAGCATCTTCAGCGATGCCGCGATGGCACCTGTGGAACGCCGTTCGCGCGATGCCTATATCTGTCGCAAGCACGACGGCAGCGGCTACCTGATGGCTGTCACTGACATGGAGGCTACCGACGGCAGCCGCAAACGATTAGGAAAAAAGGAGACGTGGGACAGCTATGCCATCTCCCTGCTGCGGAGTGACGACCTGATCCACTGGCAGTCAACGAGCTTCGACTTCCGCAAGGGCACGTCCATCTTCTGTGACCCCGAGGCCGAGAGCGTCTACAAGAACTGGAGCACCATCAACCGCGTGTGGGCACCGCAGATCATGTGGGACGGAGACTACCGTTGGCCGGACGGCAGGCAGGGCGGATACTTCGTCTACTACTCTATGTGGAACCGTGACGAGGAGAAATACGACCGTATCTACTACAGCTATGCCGACGAGACCTTTACGAGGATGACACAGCCGCGCCTGCTTATCGACTGGGGCTACGCCACCATCGATACCGACATCAACTGGGTGGAGGCCGACCAGCAGTGGCACCTCATGATCAAGAAGGAGGGCGGCAAGCCCGGCCTGTATACCGCCACTGCCAAGCAGCTGACTGGGCCGTGGAGCCTGCCCGTGGAGGACGACTACGTGAGCTTCGAGGGTAACAAGAAGTGTGAGGGCGTCAGCGCCTTCCAGTTGGCGGGTGACTCCACCTGGGTCATCGGCTACATCGAGTACTCGTCGCGCCCGAAGAACTACCGCCTCTGCCTGGCAGACAAATACATGCGCAACTTCCACTCGCCGCGTAACATCCAAGGCGTGAGTCGTCCGCAGCACGGCTCGTTCCTGCGCATCACCAAGGAGGAGTACGACCGCCTGCAGGAGTGGAGCGACAATATCGAGGCACAGAAGCGGCTGCGTAAGGAGACGGAGCTGAAGAGCTGGCTGTTCTTTGCAGAGCAAAGCGGCGGAGCCGAGCGTTCAAAGGACAGGCAGCTGTGGCAGTCGGTGACCATCCCCCACGACTGGGCCATCAGCGGGCCGTTCGATAAGAAGTGGGATCTGCAGAATGTGGCCATCGAGCAGAACGGCGAGAAGCAAGCCACGGAGAAGAGCGGCCGCTCGGGCGCCCTGCCGTGGATTGGCGAGGGCCACTACAAAACCACGTTCCGCGTGCCGTCGGCCTACAAGCATGCCGAGCTGGTGTTCGACGGCGCGATGTCCGAGCCTACTATATATATTAATGGTAAGAAGGCGGCCTACTGGGCCTACGGCTACAACACCTTCCGCGTAGATGCTACACCCTTCCTGAACGGTGGAGAGAATCTTTTAGAGGTAGACCTGCAGAACGTCGAGGAGAGTTCGCGCTGGTACCCGGGTGCCGGACTGTACCGCCCGGTGACGCTCGTGTTGACCGGTGACGCCCGCATCGACCGCTGGGGCACCTACGCCCGCACGCTCAGCATCGAAGGTGGCAAGGCCGAGGTGGAGGTGTCCACGAAGACCACCGGTGGCAACGCCGTGGAGGTGTCGGTCATCAACCACTTAGGCCATGTGGTGGCTGCCGCCCACAATGACGTAGACCCTGACGGGCAGACCTGCACCACCTTGGAGGTGGAGAAGCCGGAGCTATGGTCGCCGGAGACACCTTATTTATATAAATTACGCGTGCAGCTCATGCAGGACGGGCGCACCGTTGACGAGACGGTGCAGCACATCGGCCTGCGCACCATCAGCGTCACGAAGGAACACGGTTTCCAGCTGAACGGCGTGACACGTAAGCTGAAGGGCGTCTGCCTCCACCACGACCTTGGCCCCTTGGGTGCCGCCGTCAACAAGGCCGCCCTCATCCGCCAGATCAAGACCATGAAGGAGATGGGCTGCGATGCTATCCGTACTGCCCACAACATGCCATCGCAGCTGCAGATGGACGTGTGCGACTCGTTAGGCATGATGGTGATGGCCGAGTCGTTCGATATGTGGCTCTACCCCAAGTGCAAGAACGGCTACGCCCGTTTCTTCCAGGAGTGGAGCGACAGGGACATCACAAACCTCGTACTGGCCAACCGCAATCACCCCAGCATCGTGATGTGGTCGATAGGCAACGAGATACCTGAGCAGGGTAACGCCAAGGCCGTGGACATCGTGAACCGCCTGCAAGACCTCTGCCACCAGCTTGACCCCTCGCGCCCCGTCACCCAGGGTATGGACCGCGCCGAGCAAGCGCTGAAGAGCGGTTTTGCTCAGGCGATGGATGTGCCGGGGTTCAACTACCGCGTACATAAGTATCAGAAGAACATCGAGCAGCTGCCGCAGGGGTTCCTCTTAGGCAGCGAGACCGCCTCGACGGTGAGCAGCCGCGGTGTGTATAAGTTCCCCGTGGAGGTTTCAGACAATTCACAATTCGCCTCGTGGGCACCCGGCTACGACCCCGCGGCCATCCGAAAGGCCGACGGACAGTGTTCAAGCTATGACGTGGAGTACTGCACGTGGTCGAACCTGCCCGACGATGACTGGGTGTATCAGGATGACTTCCCGTGGGTCATCGGCGAGTTCGTCTGGACGGGCTTCGACTACTTGGGCGAGCCCACGCCCTACGACGAGTACTGGCCCTCGCGCAGCAGCTACTTCGGCATCTGCGACCTGGCCGGTCTGCCCAAGGACCGCTACTGGCTCTACCGCTCCCACTGGAACAAAGAGCAGCATACCATCCATCTGCTGCCGCACTGGAGCTGGGGAATAGGAAAAGGCACGAATAAAGCCCAGAAGAAGTACGGCAGTAGCAATGGATTGGTGACACCTGTGTACTGCTATACCGACTATCCTGAGGCAGAGCTGTTTGTCAACGGCAAGAGCCAGGGACGTATCCGCAAAAACGCCGCAGAAAGGCTTGACCGCTACCGCCTGCGTTGGAATGATGTAAGGTATATGCCGGGCGAGGTGAAGGTGGTGGTCTACGATGCCGACGGCAACGCCGCCGGCCAGGAGACAATCCGCACGGCCGGCAAGCCGGCCCGACTGAAGCTCGACGTCTGGACGCAGCATTCTCAGGGAAGTCCAGTCAATCAGGATAATCCAAACACTCCGCGAAATCTGGGCACTCCGCCATCTTCCCCCTCTACAGAAGGGGTCCAGGGGGAGATCCTCTCCGCTGACGGTGAGGACCTCGCTTTCGTCACTGTCTCCCTGACCGACCAGGACGGCATCCTCATCCCCGATGCCCAAGACCGGCTGCGCTTCGAGGTAGAGGGCGCTGGCACGTTCCGTGCCGTCTGCAACGGCGACGCCACCTCCTTGGAGCCGTTCACCCAGCCCACGATGAAGCTGTTCAACGGTCAGTTGGTCGTCATTGTGCAGGCGGGGATAGACAAGGGTAATCTGACGCTCCGCGTCTTCGATGACCAGCGAAAACTGGCGCAGGCAATAGCTATTCCCGTCAGATAACATCTCTCAGTTATCTCGCCTGCCTTTCTATTCAGTGAGCGAAAAACATCAAAAAACAAAGATAACGTAAAAAGTATGAACAGACTACTAATTACTGCTGCTTTCTGCTTAGCCGCCGTGGCGGTGCAGGCAAGCGACTACAAGGTTACATCACCCGACGGCCACATCGCCGTCACAGTTACTGATACGGATGCCGCCCTGACATGGCAGATAGACTACGACCAGCAGCCCGTGCTACTACCGTCGGCTATCGGAATGGAATGGACACAGGGTAAGAAAACATACGGCATAGGCAAGGTGGGAAAGGTGGCGCCCTGGAAGCATGAGGGCAGCTACCTGAACACCTTTTATAAGAAAGAGTATGTCAGCGACAATTATAATCAGTTGCTGCTCTATACCAACCGCCATTTTACTATAGAGGTACGCGCGTACAACGATGGTGCAGCGTGGCGCCTGCTGTCGACAAACAAGCGTTACCAGGTGATGAGGGAACTAACGGAGTTTCGCTTCCCAGGTAATCCGCAGGCCTTCGTTCCCTACGTCAATGATTTGCGCGGCGGCGAGCGGTATAGCTATTCCTTCGAGTCGTACTACGACGAGCAGCCCTTGTCAGCAATGTATGCCGACTCGCTGGCCATCACGCCAATGGCCGTCTGTCTGGACGGCGGACTTAAAGCGATTGTGATGGATGCCGGCGTGGAGGACTACCCTGGCATGATGTTGCTCAAGGGCGACGGGAGCACACTGAAGGCTGATTTCGCACCCTACCCGTTGGAGCAGGCGGTGCTCGGTTTCGGCGGTCTGAACTATACGCCGACGAAAAGGGCCGATTTTATTGCGAAGGTGGACGGCCCAAGGGACTTCCCGTGGCGTGCCCTGGTGGTGACGAAGCGCGATGCCGACATCCTCAACTGCGACATGGCCCAGCGACTGGCCCCGAAATGCCGTTTGGAGGACACGTCATGGATTAAGCCGGGCAAGGTGGCGTGGGACTGGTGGAACAACACCAATATCCAGGGTGTGAACTTCCGCTCGGGCATGAACACCGACACCTATAAGTACTACATAGATTTTGCGTCAAAGAATCATTTAGAATATATCATCATTGACGAGGGATGGAGCGGCCGCGAGTCGCTCGTGGAGAAGCTGAACCCGGAGATTGACATCCCACAGTTGGTGGCCTACGGACGGGAGCGCGGCGTAGGCGTCATCCTCTGGAGCAGCTGGCGCAACATGGTGGGTAACAATCCTGACGCCACCGTCAGCGACTTGGAGCCCGTGATGAAACACTATGCCGACATAGGCGTGAAGGGCTTCAAGGTGGACTTCTTCGACCGCGACGACCAACCCGTCATCCGCTCTACCTACCGTATCGCCGAGGCTGCCGCCCGCCACCACCTGCTACTCGACTACCACGGTCTGAAACCGTCGGGCATACAGCGGGCCTATCCCAACGTGGTGAACTTCGAGGGCGTCAAGGGATTGGAGAACTCGAAGTGGGAGCCGCGCAACGACAAGGGCCCCGTACACGACCAGCCGCATTACGATGTCACCATCCCCTACCTCCGTATGCTGGCCGGACCGCTCGACTATACGCCGGGAGCTATGGTGAACGCTGTGCGCTCGCAGTTCTTTGGCAACAACGACCACCCCATGAGCCAGGGTACTCGCGCCCATCAGGTGGCCATGTACGTGACGTTCGAGGCACCGCTGCAGATGCTGGCTGACTCGCCGTCCAAATATATGAAAGAACAGGAAACCACCGATTTCATCGCACAGATACCCACGACGTTCGATGAGACCGTTGCCATTGACGGCCAGTTAGGGCAGTATACCGTCATCGCCCGCCGCAAGGGCAAGACGTGGTATGTTGCTGCCATGACCGACTGGACGGAACGCAATCTGCAGATTCCCCTGTCGTTCCTCGCCACAGGGCAGCACCGCGCCAGCATCTTTGCCGACGGTGTGAATGCAAGTAAGGAGGCCACAGACTATAGCCTGACGAACAGCAACGTCAGTTCCACCGATAAGCTTTCCGTCCACCTTGCCCCAGGCGGCGGATGGGTAGCCATGATTGACAATTAATCAATAGCATAAAAACAAAAAACAATGAGAAAGAGCTATTTCATCGCATTATTGATTCTGTTACCCTTACTGGCGACAGCCAGTACGACCCTGCCTCTGAAAGGTAATTTCGTCAGCCCTGCCGACAAGCACATCCAGTACGTGGGGCGCATCTCGTTCCAGAACCCTGAGCGTCCGGCGTGGAACTATCCCGGCGCACAAATCATTGCGGCCTTCGAGGGCACGCAGGCCAAACTGGTCTGTAAGCCAGGAAGCGGCTACTTCATGGCACAGGTAGACGGCGCCGAGCCATTCAAGGTGGCCTTCCGTGGTGCCAAGGACTCTGTGGTGACGCTCTGTACCGCCCTGCCGCTGGCACGCCACACCATCCGGCTGATGTACGTCATTGAGGGCTACGAGTTGCGGCCTGAGTTCTGGGGTTTCCTGTTCGACGGCCCCATCGTGGAGGCGCCTGCCCTGCCTGCAAGGAACATTGAGTTCGTGGGTAACTCCATCACCTGTGCCTACGGCAACGAGTCCACGAACAAATGGGATCATTTTGAGTATGAGACGGAGAACCACTACTACGGCTACGCGCAGCTCACCGCCCGCGCTCTTGAGGCGAAAGCCAGCATCGTGGCGCGCAGCGGCATTGGTGCCTACCGTAACTATAGCGGCCCCAAGACGGGTAATCCCGAGAGTCACATGCCCGTGCAGTATGAGTACACGGCCTACGCCTTCGACACGAAGCTGCGTAAGAATGCGGGAATGGATAGTGAAAAGTGGGACTTCAGCCGCTTCACGCCCGACGTGGTGTGCATCAACCTCGGCACCAACGACCTGTCGACCGAGGGCTATGACACCCGGCTTCTGAAGCAGCACTACCAGAAGCTGCTGAAGATGGTGCGCCAGCATAACCCGAAGGCTAAGATTGTGTTCCTCTGCGGATCCATGCTCGGCGGCAAACCGTTAGACATCTGCAAGCAGCTGCTCAACGAGGTGCGTGACGAGGCACAGGAGGCAGGTGACAAGGAGGTCTACCGCTTCGACTTTTCGCCCTCTACGGGTGCGCTGTTGTACGGTGCCGACTGGCATCCCAGCATCTGGCAGCATGAACTGATGGCCGCTGAGCTGACGGCCTACCTGCGCACGCTGATGCAGTGGTTCTAAGCTCTTTGTTCTCGGCGGGTGAATCGCCGAGCTCAATTTTCGATGAGTACCACAGCGTAGGCAGAGATGCCCTCCTCGCGGCCGGTGAAGCCGAGGCGCTCGGTGGTGGTGGCCTTGATGGAAATCTGGTCGGGGTCACAGCCTATAACCTCCGCCAGGCACTGCTGCATCTTCGGGATGTGCGGGTTCATCTTCGGCCGTTCTGCGCAGATGGTAGCGTCGATGTTATCCAAGCGGTAGCCTTTCGTGGCTATCAGTTCCACGGTCTTTTTCAGGATCACCTTACTGTCCATGCCGTCGGTCTCGGCGGCAGTGTCGGGGAAGTGATAGCCGATGTCGCGCATGTTGGCGGCACCGAGCAGCGCGTCGCAGATGGCATGAATCAGCACGTCCGCATCGCTATGACCCAATAATCCTAACGTATAATCTATTTTGATGCCGCCCATCCACAGGTCGCGGCCCTCTACTAAACGGTGGACGTCGTAGCCCATTCCTACTCTTATCATAACTACTAATTGATGGGTTCTACTTAAACAAATCTTTGATTCCGTCCATGTCGAAGGCGAGGGTGAAGCGAAGGGTCTGGTCGAGCGGGTTGCTCTTGGCGGTGGAGATGACGTAGCCCACGTCTAATGAGAATACGTTCATGCGGAAGCCGCCGCCCACGGTGAAATACTTCAGGTTACCCTTCGACTCTGCCTGATGATGGTAGCCAGCGCGGAGGGAGAACTTGTCGTTGTAGATATATTCGGCACCGACGCTCCACTGTATCTCCTCCATCTCCTCCTTGAAGCCACCGGGGGCATCGCTGAAGCTCTGGAACATACCCTTGATGGAGCCCACGTCGCTATATTCGCGACGCACACGGTCCTGATAGTCGCTGTTTGTCTCACCCTCCTCCTGACGGGGCACGGTGGGCACCAGCAACTTGTTGGCATCGGCGGAGATGGTGAAGCGGTTGTACTCGTCGACTGGCACCATGAGCGATGCGCCGAGGCGCAGGTTGGCGGGGATGAACTGTGCCTCCTCATCGCCGAAGAACGAGATCTTCGAGCCGATGTTCGAGACGTTCATACCGAGGCCCAACTGGCATTCACGGCTGCCTAGCATCACGTAGTTGTTGTAGTACATGGCCAAGTCGGCAGCAAAGGCCGAGGCGGGGCTGGAGTCCTCGCTATAGTCGTAGCGCAGGTCGCTGTAGATCCAGCGGATGGCGGCGGCTAAGGAGAAATTCTCGCTGAGCATCAGCGAGTAGGCGGCGTCGAGCGACATCTCGTATGGTTTGACAGTCATGTCCTCCCCCTCGCTGGTATACACCTCGCCGAGCGAGAAGTAGCGCAGGGAGCCCGAGATGGCCGAGTAGTCGCCGATGCGGTAATAGCCGGCGACATAGGCCAGGTCGATGTCGTTGACCAACTGGCGCAGCCACGGTGTGTAGTTCAGCGCCACGCCGGCACGGCTGATGCAGAACGGGTACTTGGCAGGATTCCAGTACTGCGAGTTGACGTCGGGGTCGGTGGCGGCGCCGACGTCGCCCATACCTGCTGCGCGGGCGTCCGGAGCAATGGTCTGCGAGATGACGGCGTGCTCCACGGGGTTGTACGTCGTCAGCTTGTCGTCCTGAGCCCAGGTGCTGACGCTAAACAAAAAAGAAAAAAGAAGAAAGAAGACTTTCGCACATTTGTGGCTCTTCTCCATTGTCTGTTGTATTTCCATTCTTTGTTGCTTTATGATATTCATTACTTCTATGTTGATTCATTAATTATTATTTAGCGTAGCGTAATAATGAGCTTTTTCGCATCCGAGGCGTAGCTGCTGCCGTCGGTGCTGATACGTACGCGGTAAAGATAGACGCCCGTGCTGAGACGGTGGCCACCGGTAGTGGTGAGGTCCCAGTCGATGGTGTAGGTGCTGCCGGTCGATACGCCATGCTCGCGGTGCTTGTAGAGCTGGCGGCCGGCGGTGTCGAAGATGTCGAGTTCCACGTTCAGTTCTGCTCCTGCACGGTCGTGGGTGATGAGGAAGGTGGTCTGCGTGACGGCGGGGTTATGGGTGCAGCCGATGCTTAGCAGGCCAGGCTCCAGGTCCTTGCTGACAGTGAACGTCAACTCAGAGGTGGACGAGTTGTTCAGCACGTCCCAAGCACGGAACAGCAGCTTGTGCTTTCCCTCGTCGAGTGCAGGCAGGCTAAAGCCTACGTGGCCGCTGCGGTAGTCGCCGAAGTCATACTCAAAGTAGTCGTTCAGGTTGTAGGTGCGTACCTGTTCGCCGTCGACCACCAGCTCCAAGTCATGGCCGATGCCGCTGCCGGAGGCGTTGATGCCGTCCTTGTCCGACAACTCGGCGTAGAAGTAGGGCGTGGTGTTCACGCGGTCGCCGTTGGTAAACGACGGGCTGTTCAGGTAGCAGTAGATGCTGGGGCCTGTCTGGTTGTCCGCCTGTAGGGTGTCGGCGGTCATCGTGAAGTCCTCGCTTCGTCCGTGGGCGGCACGGCTCTTGTCGTTGCTGACGGCAAAGAGGTTAATGAGTCCCGTGGCATCGCTGTAGGTGATGTCCTTGGGTAGGGCGAAAACAAAGCGGAAGCGTCCCTGACGCACGCTGTCGCTGCCCGTATAGAGGGTGTTCAGGCGGTCCTGGAAGGTGAAGGCCGAGAACGATGTGTCGTCGTTCTCCTTACAGACGATGGTCTGCTCTACGTCACGCACGGTGGTCGTGGCCACGCCGTTGAAGTCGGTAGCGCCGTCAATATGTCCGCTCACGGTGACGGTCTTGCCGGCCTGAAGGGTGCAAAGGGCATGGGTGAGCTCTGTGTTCTCGGCGGTTAAACCGCCGAGCGCACTGCCTGAGGCCGCTTGCAAGGCAGCAAGGGACTGGCCGTTGATGCTGTCCACGACGATGCTGAGGGTCGGGGCAGCGAGTGCCAGGGCAGGGTCACCGAGGAGGGTGTACTGCAGCTTGTTGGCACTGAGGTCGCTGCCGCTGCTGATCAGCTCGTTCTTGGCTAAGCGGACGGCCTCGCCGATGGTATTGCGCACGCCGTCGGTGCTGCCGAGCACGTGGGTCATGAAGGCTTTGTTCATGTAGCGGTTGTAGTGGGCGTAGACGGTGCGGGTGGTGCCGAAGAAGGCGATGGCGCCACCGTGGCTGTTGAGTACGGAGGTCTCACCGATATTCTCCTCCTGTCCGTCGAAGGGCATGATGTCGCAGGAGGCCGTCACCCACAGCGGTAGTCCCAAGGACGACTGTGCGGCGAAGTCGTCAAGACTCACCACCTGCTCGTGCGACAGCGTGTAGGCGGCGCCGTGGCCCATATAGTTCATGACGAGTGCGCCGTTCTGCATCTGCTGCTTGATGAGTCGTGTCACGTCGGGATAGCTGAAGCCTGTGGCCGACGAGGTGCGGGTATAGGCGTCCCAGTAGATTTTGTGGATGTTGTAGTCGGGGTATAGGCTTCTTACGCGGCGCACCACCGACGTGTCGGCATCGGCCATGTGCATGTTATTGTTGCCGTCGTCAGCCATGAAGCACAGCGTGTTCTGCCAGGCACCGGCATGTTCGCCCGTGCGGTAGCTGATGGCCTTGTCCACCATCACTTTTGCCTCGGCGTCGGTGCGCACGGGGAAGCGACCCACGGCCACGTCGGCCTTGTCACTGGTCTGGAGTCGTCCGCCCTCGCCGTCGTCCAGCATACAGAAGTAGTCGTCGGAGACGTAGCAGTCAGTCTCGGAGAAGGAGTTGTCGCTCTCGTAGCAGAGGAGGAAGTCGTCGGGCTGGTAGCTCTGCCAGGCCGTGGACACCATGCGGTTGTCCCAGGCGCCGTCGCCCATGAGCAGCAGGTAGCGTGGCATGTCTGCCTCACTCTCTGCGCGGTCGTAGAGCATCTTCATGTAGCGGCGGTAGGCATTGGCGTCGGGGGTGCCGCTGGAGAACTCGTTGTATAGCTCGTCGGCGGGCACGATGTTCACCCGCAGGCCATCCAGCTCCTCGTGCATCTTTGCTAAGCGCTGCGCCTGCGCGAGCACCTGCTGGCGGGTGGGGATGATGATGACCATGTCGGCCTGCGGGTCGGCATGGTGGTTCTGGTTGGTGATGGCATATACCATTTCCGGTACGGGCAGCGTGGCCGTGCTGAGGTCAGGCAGCGGCGCTGGCTCCGTGGAGCAGAGTTGTATGTAGTCCAACCGCGTGTTGCCGCCGTAGTTCAGGTGTATGGCCACGGTGTTGTCGCTCTGGAGGTTGCTCACGTCGAAGGTCCATGTCTTCACAGCGGCAGCGCTGTAGCTGTCGCGTCCTTCGGGCAATGTGGAGCCAGAGGACGTTGCTCCAGCCTGTATCGTGCCAACCTCCGTGTCGTTCACGGATACGGTGGCCTGGAAGACGGCGTCGTAGCTCATCACCACCGTCAGCTTGCCCGAAGTGGACGAGGCTGTCAGCGGGAACGTTCGGGTGTAGCCCACTTGGAAGAGTGTGCTCTCGTAGAGGTTTCGCCCACCGTGGAACCAGGAATAGTCGTCCACCTCGTAGAGCGAGTGGTAGTCGTTGGTGGTGGGGTAGAAGCTGCTGACAAATGTGGCGCTGTCCACCGTCAGTGGCTCGTCGTCGCTCTCCGTCAGGAAATAATAGCCGTAGTTACTATAAGGATTGCGCGTGCGCGTGGTGGCCGTGTTGCTGTTCCAGCC
This sequence comes from uncultured Prevotellaceae bacterium, assembly GCA_900318585.1. Classification (GTDB taxonomy): domain Bacteria; phylum Bacteroidota; class Bacteroidia; order Bacteroidales; family Bacteroidaceae; genus Prevotella. The sequence goes on along the minus strand of ONKY01000022.1, from coordinate 3,575 downwards.
CACAGGCCCTATGGCGTGCATGAGGCGCCGTCCGCCCACGTTGCAGGTGGCTACCTCCTTCAGGTCGTCGGTCTCGGCTATGTAAGCCGCCGTCAGCTGTTCCGGCTGCCACGCACCGCCATAGCCGTAGACCTTCACCTTGTTGAGGTCGGAAAATCCCGCCTCACGGATGAGTGCGGACGAGAGCTGATAGATGCCCGTATCTGGCACGCGAATCTTGACCCAACGGCCGGAAGTTAGTATGGAATGATGGGTGATGAGTGATGAGTTATTCTGACGGCTTCGGGCAGTTGCCGTACTCCTCTGGGGGAGCGCTTTTATCATAAAACTCACCAGTTTCTGGTACTTCCCGTCGCGGTAGACGATGGGACAGAAGGAAGCGTAGAGGGTACCCTTACGGCGTGACACACCAATGTACTGCTCTACCACGGGCAGCTCCGGCGGCAGCTCGTCGCCCTTGAGCTGGCGGTAGCGCCGCACATCAGCCTCGTGCATGTCGATGAATTCGGGATATTCTATGCTGACGGTATAGGTGGAATCAGCATAGTTGGCGGGTAACGGCATCTGCCAGGTGAAAAGGGGTAACAACGAGTCGATCCTGACCTCCTGAGCCGTCAGGTTAAAGAAGTCCTGCGCCCTAATGCCCACACACAGGCACAAAAGCACAAGGCTCATCAATAGTCTTTTCCCATTCTTCACAAAAGTATTAACGGGAAATGCGCCTTTTTATTGTTTTTGCTACGGAACTATTTGCGCTACCGGCAGTTCAGTTTCAGCACCTGCTGGTCTTCTATCCACCCCTCTAACCGGTCGCCTATGTTGACGGGGCCAACGCCAGCGGGTGTGCCAGTGTAGAGGAGGTCGCCCGTCTTCAGCGTGAAGAACTGGGAGATATAGGCTATCAGCTCGTCCACGCCGTAGAGCATATCGGCCGAACATCCTTCCTGCACCGTCTGCCCATTGATGTCAAGGTGGAAATGCAAGCGTTCTTCGCAAGCGAAGCGTCTCCTGACGTCGCCGAGCGGAACGTTCTTCGCAGGCGAAGCGAGCAAGCTCGAGCGCAATGTTCCATGTTCCATGTTCAATGGTACCCATTCGCCGATGACTGCTGCGCCGTCGAACCCCTTGCAGAGCGTCCAGGGCATACCTGCCTGCCGGGCCTGCCGTTGCAAGTCGCGGGCCGTGAAGTCGATGCCTACGGTCACGGCATCATAGTAGCGATGGGCAAAGCGCTGTGGGATGTTCTTCCCCAAGCGGCAGATGCGCACTACTAACTCCGCCTCGTAGTCGATGCGTCCTAAATGGTCGGGTACGAAGAACGGCTTGCCCGGTTTGAGCAGTGACGAGTCTGGCTTTAGGAATATCACCGGCGTCTCAGGCTTATACTCTTTTCCGTCCAGCTCCTTGGTGTGTTGGGCGTAGTTCATGCCCACGGCAAATATCTTCATAAGCTTCTTTACTTGTATTCTACTGCAAAGTTACAAACTTTATTTCATTCATTCAAATAATCTACAGAAAGTTTTGCCTTTTCGCCTTTTTTGTGTATTTTTGCAGGCGTGAAGAACTATTGTCTATTGACCTTCCTTTTATTCCTTCTGCTTGCTGCCGGCGCGAAGGCACAGCCGAAGGGTGACATCCGTTGCCTCCAGTTCATGGGCATCCCATTGGAAGGACCGGCAGACTCGGTGGCGGCACAGTTGAAGCAGCTGGGCTTTACGGAGTGGGGCATGTCGGATGATCAGAGTGAGCAACACTTCCGGGGCAGCTTCTACGGTCTGCGGAGCAAGCTCATCCTCAGCTCTGATGTCAAGACGGGCTTTGTCACGTCGGTCTATGTGTCCAATGGTCCCTACGGCTCGAAACCGCTGTTCAACCGTAACCTCACCTACTATCAAAACAAACTGGAACAGGACTATGGTAAGCTGACACTGCGCAACGATGCCTATTACCATGTCAATGACTATGGCATTGTGAAGCTCTCCGGGGTAGTCAACGAAACGGGCTCACAAGACATCAAGGTGTTCTTCTTCTGCACAGCGCCGTACTATAAGGATGTATTTAACTTTGGTCTGCGCGGCAACGTGATGGAGGTGGTGACCGACAATCCCGTCATGGAGAATCCCGTGGAGCAGTTTGACCGCACTGGACGGACGCAGCAGAGCGACCTCGTCGACCGTTGCTACGACCGCTATGGCTACCTGACGGAGGCGCGGATGAAGGAAACGACGGGTTACAGTGTACTCAGCTACGAGTATGATGACCAGTTCCGTCTGAGCCGTCGGACGCTCACGAATGAAGTCTCCGGCCTGCGCTCCGTCAATGAGTATACCTATAACGAGGACGGTGATATTGCCACGCAGAGCCAGAAGGTTTTTGACAAGACGGACACCTGTGTCCTCTCCATCCTTCTGAAATACTCCTACGACGAGGATGACTATGACGATAACGGCAACTGGACGCGCAGCACGGTCGAACTGGTGTACTGGGAGAAGGATGGCGGCACGCAGACGTCCTCCCTCGTCCAGACCCGCAAGATCTCCTACTGGGACGATTGACACTTGTTCCTGTGGTTCAAGTTTCGCGGGAGTTGAATAATAATACAAAAAGAGGGTATGCCAAATTGGACATACCCTCTTTTGGGAATTGCTTGTTACGCTAATTACTCAGCAACGAGCGTGAAGCGCTTGAAATCAACAATCTTCAGTTCCTTGTTCTGGGCAGCGAGCCACTGGCTAACAGTAGCCTTGTCGCCGTCGCCGAACTGGAACTCCTGGTCCACGAGGCAGTTCTCCTTCAGGAACTTCTGCACGCGGCCCTTGGCGATGCCCTCGATCATCGGCATCTTCAGCTGAGCCTCACCCTCGGCCTTGCCCTGCTCGATGAGTTTGCGAGCCTCGTCGGCCTGCTCCTGAGTGAGCCAACCCTTGGCCATGTTGCTCTCAATGTGATCCTCAGAATCAACGAGATTGGGGTTGATGCCAGCCTTCTTGAGCTTGTTGTCAACATACTTCTGAACCTGCTCGAGCTTGGACTTCTCCACAGCAGTCTTGTACTCCTCGTCGAGGATGGACTGCGGCATGCTGGCGGAGTCGAGAGCTACGGGCTTCATGGCAGCCACCTGCATGGCAAGCTTGTGGCCTACCTCGGGAGCATTGATGTTGGTCTGAACCATCGTGCAGAGCGTGTGCTTGCCCATGTGGTCGTAAACCTCTACGTTCTCACCCTCGAGCACGAGGTAACCGTCGAGCTCCATCTTCTCACCCGTGATACCTGAACGTTGCGTCACAGCCTCCTGAGCCGTCTGGCCATCAATGTTGAGTGTCTTCACAGCCTCGATGTCCTTGGCTTTGGCAGCGATGGCTGCAGTCAGGATCTTGTCGGTGAGTGCGATGAAGTCAGCACCGTTAGCCACGAAGTCGGTCTCGCACTTCAGGGCGATCATGGCAGCAAAGCCGTTCACGCTCTTTACGAGTACACAACCATTAGAAGTCTCACGGTCGCTACGCTTGGCAGCGATAGCGAGGCCACGCTCACGGAGGAGCTCCTTGGCCTTGTCGAAGTCGCCCTCGGCCTCG
>ONKY01000170.1 GCA_900318585.1 uncultured Prevotellaceae bacterium | reverse complement strand
GAGCCTCGCCGTTGGATAGCACAGGAGGTCATTGACTTCAAGGATTTAGAGATCCTGGAGGGTGACGAGACCGTGTGGCGCAAGGCCGACCTGAGAGCCTTTGTAGTCAGCGGCAAGGAAGTCAAGGTTTGGAAGAGCGGCTTGACACGCTTCTCACGAAACCCCAACTCGTTTGTGGTCAACTCTTCACAGGGTGGTGGTTTCAAGGACACATGGGTTATGGAAAACTAAAAAAGTAAAGAGATGACACAGAATAATTTGATATCGGCAACCAAGGCGAACAGCCTTTATTGGCTGGGGCGCTACGAAGAGAGAGTTTATATCACGTTGCACCTGTTGCGTAAGTGCTATGACAAGATGATTGACGGCGAACTGGAAGACTATTCCTTGCTATGGACGCGCCTCGATGCCAACGGTGTCTACCATTCGAGCGAGGAGTTCACCTTCGGCATGATGTACGACGAAGATAATATCGCTTCGGTGATGGCGGCACAGGTCAAAGCCAAGGACAATGCCATCCTCCTACGCGAGGACATCATGAGCGAGACGCTCAGTTATCTGGAAATGAGCGTGGCACTGATGAAGGAGTGCCGGGAGCGGCGCGAGATGAACGTCACGGTCCTGCAGCCCATCACCGACTGGTCGTTAGCGTTCTGGGGCTCTGCCGAACAGCGTCTTCGCAACCATAAGGCACTCTACATCATGATGATTGGGCGCAATGTGGAAAATCTCGACATGCTGCTGCGTTTCGGCTATCCCTACGAGCGGGTGGCACTGGCCTACAACTCGTTGAAACGCTATCTCCATCAGATGCCCACCATCGTCGATGACCGCATCGAGGGACAACTCAATAGTCTCATCATCGAGGATCGTTTCAATCTGAACGACGTGGAATGCAAGAACAAGTTGCTGAAGTTTATCAACCAACTGGTAAGAGTGTGAGAAGTTAAAAGTGAAAGATTAAAAGTGAAGAGGTATCTGTATAACTATCAGACGGTGGTCGAGTTCTCCGAGCCTGTTTCCGCCCATGCCGTCATGCTCCGCTGCCAGCCTGTCGGCAATGCCTATCAGACGGTGGAGCAGGAGCATCTGGTGGTGTCGCCCAATTATTGGTTGCAGGCCGGCAGCGATACCTTCTACAACCGCATCCTTTTCGGCGGGGCCACCGAGCCACACACCGTATTCGCCTACGTCAGCACGGGCGTCGTGGCTACCGACACCTATCTAGTCAAGTATCGCGGCGAGAACCTGTTCCTCTACCGTCAGCCCACGCCGCTTACAGCCATTGGCGAAGGAATACCCACAGCCAGCAGTAATAGCATTGAGGCCGCTTACGACATCTGCCAATGGCTCAATGAGAACATCGACTATCAACCACAGGCCACCACGATAGAGACCACAGCGGCCGAGGTGATGCAGTCGCGTCAGGGCGTATGCCAGGACTTCGCCCACCTCATGATAGCCCTCTGCCGAAGGCAAGGCATCCCCGCCCGCTACGTCAACGGATTCCTTGTGGGCGAGGGGGAGACCCATGCCTGGGTAGAGATTTTCGACGGCTACAACTGGCTGGGCTTCGACCCCACCCACAACTGCCGCATCTGTGACGGCTACGTCAAACTGGCCCACGGACGAGATGCCCACGACTGCTCCGTCAGCCGGGGCATGTACACAGGTCAGGCACAGCAGCAAACCACCATTCACGTTACATTACACGAGATATGATTAAGACTATAGTATCTACAGAACTTCCCATCGACGAGCAATTCCGCATCCGCAAGAATGTCATTCAGCATGGCCGGAAAGACGGGCTGCGCTTCTGTGTCGTTACGGGTACGCACGGTGACGAATTGGAAGGGCAGATGGTGTGCTACGAGCTGGCACGCATCGCCAGCGAACACATCGAAACCCTCGACGGCACGCTCGAAATCTACCCGGCCCTCAACCCGCTGGGCATCGACACCATACAGCGAGGCATACCCAACTTCGACCTCGACATGAACCGCATCTTCCCTGGTGATCCTAACGGCACAATGGCCGAGCAGACGGCACACGCCATCGTGGAGGACATCAAGGGAGCCGACATGGTGATAGACATTCATTCCAGCAACCTCTACCTGCGCGAGACACCCCAGGTGCGTATCAACGTGCAGGATGCCGAGTGGCTTGTACCCTTCGCCGAGCGCCTAGGCATGGATTTCGTCTGGGTACACGATGCCGCCACCGTGCTCGAAGCCACGCTGGCGCACTCGCTCGACAGCACCGGAACGCCGTGTCTGGTGGTCGAGATGGGCGTAGGTCAGCGCATCAACCATAAGATGTGCCGACGATTGGTGGCAGGCATCCTAAACTTGATGCTACGGATGGGCATGTGGAAAGGAACGAT
>ONKY01000012.1 GCA_900318585.1 uncultured Prevotellaceae bacterium | reverse complement strand
GGCTCAGGCTACTGGCGAGTACACCAAGGAAGAGCTGAACAAGGACTCCACCCTCGGCTGGACGAAGGCTGCCGCCGACAAGATTGCGCAGGCGAAGGAGGAAAGCGAATAAGAGACCCTCCCCCCGGCCCCTCCCTTGTAGGGAGGGGAGGGGTTAGATTCAAGCCATGAAACAATGATTATTCTAAGCCATGAAAAACTAATTAATTTACGATGAAAAACAAGCGATTGATTGAGCTGGCGGTGAAGGTGTTAGTAGCCGCACTCACGGCTTTTCTAACCGCACTCGGAACGACCAGTTGCATGTCCCTTGCAGGGGTTATCTGAAAAAGAGGAGGCTCTCGTAAACTACGGGAGCCCTTCTTCTTATGACTCAAGAAAGCCGAGACTCGGCTTTTCTCATTTCCACACACGCCCATCCGTTGTCTTCCCTTTTCGCAGCCAGTTGCATTCCGAGCTCGTTGGCACGTGTGGCCAGCAGGGGGATGTCCTCTGTGTAGAACCCGCTCATCATCAGCAGGCCGCCGGGCTTCAGTACCTGTAGGAAAGCCGGCATGTCATTCAGGAGGATGTTGCGGTTGATGTTTGCCATGACCACGTCGAACCGCTCTTCTATTCCGCCAAGCAGCGAGGCGTCGCCGTGCATCACGGTCAGTCGTTCGTCCACATGGTTGATGACGGCGTTGTGACGGGTATTGTCAACGCTCCATTCGTCAATGTCGTAGGCGGTACAGCTCTCCGCCCCGCATTTCATGGCAGCTATGCCTAAGATGCCCGTTCCGCAGCCGCAGTCCAGCACGCGCTTGCCGGCCAAAGGATGTTTCATCAGAGTGGCACACATCATCCGCGTGGTCTCATGCGTACCTGTACCAAAGGCCAGCTTGGCGTCAATCTCGATGGAGATGTCTCCCATTCCCGCTGGAGGAAGATGCCTCCCGTCGTGGATGACAAGAGTCTTCACCCCTCCTTGACTGCTGCCTTCTACGGTAATCGGTTCAAATCCCTCTTCCTCCCATTGCTCGTTCCAGTCGCGGTCTTCGGCTTCGCTGATGTCATAGCTGATGCGAACGTCCTCAAACGGGCAGCTGCTGAGCAGCGTGTCCAACAGCTCACGGTCGAACACTTCCTGTTGGACGTAGCCCTTCAGGCCTCCGTCGTCAGTTTCCTCGAATGTCTCAAAGCCTGCCTCGCCGGCCAGTGCCGACACCACGTCTCTTACGTCGCCCCGTATTCCAGAAGGGCTTTCGATGGTGAATATTATCTCGTAATACTTCATTGGGATGTTAAATTTTGGTGCAAAATTACAAAAAATAGGGAAAAACCTATGATAGTTTAGGGTTTTTCCCTAATTTTGCATCAAAAATCGTAGTAATTTTGCATCGTGAAGTAACGGAGTAGCGCATATCAGCCGTTTTCAGGTAGGCAGAAAGCTGCGTTGCGAAGGAGCTCAACAGAAGTTAAACCCTTAAAAAGAGACAAGAAATATGAAAAAGTGGATTTTGATGTCGCTCATCCTGGGAGCAATGCCGCTCTCACTGATGGCACAGGACGATGACATGTACTTCGTTCCTTCGAAGCAGGCCGTGGCCGAGGCGAGGGCTGCCTATGCAGCTTCCAGTGGCTCATACTTTCCTGGTAGCAATCGTGATGTTGATGAGTTCAATCGTCAGGGCAGCTATTATCAGGTGCTCCCCACTGACTCAAGCGACATTATCGACTTCGCTGCTGTTCAGGGTGTCTATCCTGACTCGACGGCCGACTATGATATCACTCGCCGCATGATGCGATACGAGGGTTATGAGCCGAACAGTTCTTTCTGGGAAGGTTATAACGCAGGTCGCCGCGACTCTTGGTACAGCTGGTATTCACCCTTCTATTCGTGGTACGGCGGGATCTATGATCCTTTCTATTACCCTTGGTATGGCAGCTGGTATGACCCCTGGTACTATGGCTACTACTCTCCGTACTACTATCGTTACGGCTACTATGGCTGGGGCTATCCCTACTATGGCTACTACCTCTCTGGTGGCGGAGGTCCTGCCGGTCCTATCTATGCCCGCAGCGGCAACACTGGCGGCACGATCAACCGTGGTGGAGGTACGCATGGACATTTCTCCGGCTATCGCGGCTCTACTGCCTCTTCTGCTGGCGGAGTGAGCAACGGCAGCAGCCGTTCGGCTACGGCTCGCACCCGTACTGTAGGCAACCACCGTGTATATAATCGCAGCGGTTCTACTTCAAGCTCCACCTCTTACAGCAACAATAGTGGCAACTTTAGCGGCTCGCGCTCTGTTTCCTATAGCGGTGGCTCGTCATCTTCTTCCTCTTCCGGCGGCGGTAGCTTCAGCGGCGGCGGTGGTGGTGGCGTCTCCCACAGCAGCGGTGGCGGTGGCGGCGGAGGAGTCCGCTCTGGAGGCCGTAGATAATGCTCAATGCACAATGCTCAATTGATAATGCACAATTCATAATGCACAATGCACAATTGATAATGCACAATTCATAATGCACAATGCGCAATTGACAATGCACAATTCATAATGCACAATGCACAATGCACAATGCACAATTGATAATGCGCAATTGACAATGCACAATGCACAATGCATAATGCACAATTACAATATTCAACACTTAACACTCAACCATTATGAAAAAGATATATATTGCCCTTTTGGCCGTGGCAGGCTTCCTGCCTGCTACAGCCCAGGACGCTTACGAAAGCGCCAGACTGATGACTGAGGACCTCAACGGTACAGCCCGCTACGTGGGTATGGGAGGAGCAATCGACGCCTTAGGTGCCGACATCTCTACCATCTCAACCAATCCGGCTGGTCTTGGACTCTTCCGTCGCAACATGGTCACCACCTCGATTGGCTTGGTGTCTCAGCAGGACGTCAATAAGTTCGACCGCCTCGGAAAGACCAACCTCAGCTTTGACCAGATAGGTTTTGTCTATGCTCAGCGGACGGGACTGCAGTCGTTTCTGAATTTCGGCTTCAATTACCATAAGACCCGCAACTTCGACCAGATACTCTCTGTAGCCGACCATCCCATGCGCGGCGGTTCGCTCAACAAGCTGTCTTACGCCAAGCACATCCGCGGCAATGTGGATCGTGGCGGTTACTCCATCGACTTCAACAAAGACGGTGAGCTCATGGGCTATGAGGATGCCAACAGCAATTACCGCGCCAACACCTATAGCCAGTGGGACTACCTCAACATGAATGCCATCAACGCAATGGATGCTGTAGACCCGGCTACCAATGAGAACTATACTGAGATAGGCTACAACGAGGCCGATATGTATAACTTCGACCGCTCACACCGCGGCTGGATCAATGAGTACGACCTCAACATCAGCGGCAACTGCTCCGACCGTGTCTACTTGGGCATCACCGTGGGCATTCACGATGTCAACTACAAGGGGTATAGCGAGTATACCGAGGGCCTGAACTTCTCCGACGGCAGCGATGCCGGCGTCATGACACTGGCCGACGAGCGCAAGATAGAGGGTACGGGCTACGACATCAAGGCCGGTATCATCATCCGCCCCGTGGAGTTCTCACCCTTCCGTATCGGTCTCTCCATCAGTACTCCCACTTGGTACGACCTTACTTCGTCCAACTATACGGTGCTCTATAACAACTCTGCCGTCGGAATGTATGACAAGGGAGAGAACAGCGAGAGCTATAAGTTCAAGCTCTTCACCCCGTGGAAGTTCGGTCTGAGTATGGGACACACCATTGGCTCCATGCTGGCTTTGGGCGCCTCGATTGACTATGCCGACTATAGTAGTGCCGATGTGCGCATTAACGATGGCTACTACGACTATAATGGCGAGGAGGGTTCTTTCAGCGACAACATCATGGACGACAATGTTGACCGCAGTCTCAAGGGCGTTGCAACGCTCAAGCTGGGTGCTGAGCTGAAGCCCGATCCCTGCATGGCAGTACGCTTGGGCTATAACTACGTTTCGCCTATGTACGAGACGAATGGTGTACGCGACATGACCATCAATTCTCCTGGCGTGATGTACTCTTCAACGACCGATTATGTCAACTGGGATGCCACCCATCGCATCACCTGCGGCATGGGTTACAAGACCACTAACGGTTGGTCGTTCGACCTGGCTTATCAGTACTCTACAACCAACGGAACCTTCTATCCCTTCCAGCCCGAGGTGTCGTTCACGGACTTTGGTGCCAATGAGGTTTGCACCTCCACACCGGCAGACGTCAGCAACAAGCGTCACCAGCTGCTCTTCACCGTTGGCTACACGTTCTAAAGGTTAAAGGGAAAAGTGAATAGTGAATAATTTGCTGCCGCCTTTTAAAGGGTAAAGCTAAAAGTGAATAGTGTATAATTTGCTGCCGCCGTAACTTCTGTCTGTTGAAGGGATGGCGGCAGCAAACTCTAAACTCTAAACTCTACACTCCCTAACGGAACCCTGGTAGGAAATTATTCACTATTCACTTTTACCTTTTCCCTTCCCTGTAGTTCTTGACACGTTCTGCAAAGTCCCGTTCTTTTTTGCTCCCTGTCGAAGGGGTGTACTCCATGTATTCGGGAATGCTTTGTCCATAGTCCTCGATGACTGTTGCGCCTGTTCCTGGCTGCTTGACAATGCGCAGCGAGTCGTAGAGGCTGTGGTCATAGGCCACGTAGGCAGCTACGGTGAGGGTGTCGGCACAGGCTTCCATCACTTGGTAGTAGCGCTGAGAGATGCCGAACTTGTCGAACCGCTTGTCAAACTGGATGAGGTAGTTCTTGGGCGAGCAATGGCTGACGGTATAGACTGGCGTTACTGCCCGTCCGCTGTCATCGTGGCGGGTCATGCGGGCATAGGCATGTTCGTGAGCCTGCAGCACGAGGTCTACGCCGTATTTCTCTATCACTCCTTTGAATATCCATCGCTGAATCAGGTTGTTGTTGCCCTTGAGTGAGTAGAGAGGATGGTGGATGATTAGGATTTTCCACATTGCCTGGCTTTGGCTGAGCGCCTGCTCCAGCCATTGGCGCTGGGAGAACAGGTAGGGCAGCTCACGATTGCTGTCAAGCACAAAGAACTGGATGGGGCCGTAGCAGGTTGTGTAGACCTGGTTGTTGCCCTGCATGGAGTCAAGGAAATAGGAGAATACCAATGGGAAACGGCGTTCCAGTTTCATCGGCAGCCCTTTCAGGTAGTCGTGGTTTCCTGTTGCGTTCAGCAAGGGTATATGCTGGACGATGCTGTCCAGTTCGCGGAATGTCTCTGCCCAGTACTGGTCGGCAGGACGCTCTACGAGGTCGCCTCCGCAGACGGTGAGCTCACAGAGCGGATGACGCTTGAGTGCCTCGCGCAGGTAGTGGCCAGCCTGACCGCCGATGCTGTCCTGCACGTCGCCCACATAGAGGAAGGCGGCGTGGTTGCGACGGGTGGGGTAGGTGTGGAAGTCGTACCAGGGAGAGCTGTTGCCGTTGGTCACTACGCGGTAGGCATAGTGGGCGTCGGCCTTCAGATGTCGAAGTCGTGCCACGTAGTGGGCTGCCTGTCCGCTACGCGATCTGAATACCTCACCCTGGGGTTCTACGACGATGGTGTCGCTGTCGGCCAGGCTGACCAACTGCAGGCTGGAGGGGTGAAGGATGCTGTCGCATTGCCAGCTGACGTTGCGCGACAGTTCGCTGCTGTCGCCGAGTGTGAGCAGTATGCGGCAGGGCTGAATCCCCACGTAGTAAGGATTCTCCTCAGGATTATGAAACCATGCGTCCCATCGTGACGATGTCCAAATGCCGAGCGCACATACCACGACGAGCGCCACCATCCATTTCACTTTCTTCCTTGTCATGTCGATGCTTTGATTGCTTTCAAATTTTTTTGCAAAATTACTAAAATTATATGAATAAAGAACACGGGCTGCAGGTTTTTCGCTGGATTATACGTAATTTTGCATCGTAAAAGATAGAAACAGATGAATAAATTCTCCTTCCGCCATAGTCCCATCGTGGCGCTGGCGTGCAACCTGCTGGTGGTCTATGTGCTGTTTACACTCTGCCGTCTGGTGTTCCTGCTGACCAACTGGAACCTCTATGCCGGCACGATGAGCTGGAGCCATGCTGCCGACCTCTTTGCGGCGGGGCTGATATTCGACACGTCGGCCATCCTCTATACCAATGCCCTGGTGATAGCTGCTTTCCTGCTGCCCCTGCATTGGAAGGAGCGTCGGGGATTCTATCGTGTAGTGCGCTGGATCTATGTTATCTGCAATTCCGTAGCAGTCTATGCCAATCTGATGGACTGTGTCTATTTCCCCTTTACCGGTAAGCGTACCACCACCTCCGTGTTTGCCGAGTTCAGCCACGAGGGAGCGGGCAGTATGGCGAAAATCTTTGCCGAGCAGTTCCTAGCCAACTGGTACTTGGTGCTGCTTGCAGCAGGGCTGTCGTGGCTGCTGTGGCGACTGTTCCGTCCTCAGGTGAGCAGCTATGAACCGACAAAGCCCTCCTTTGCCTACTACGCCACGCAGACCTTGGCGCTGGCCCTGATTGTCCCTCTAAGTGTGGCGGGTATGCGCGGTGGCTTCACCACGGCCGTCCGTCCCATCACCATCAGCAATGCCAATCAGTATGCCGAGCGTCCTGCCGAGACGGGCATCATCCTCAATACGCCTTTCTCCATCTATCGCACGCTGAGCAAAAAGCCGCTCATCACCCCCGACTATATGAGCGACCAAGAGGCGGAGGCACTCTTCTCGCCTGTGGTCATACCCGCCGACTCGGTGGCCTTTACGCCGAAGAATGTCGTGGTGTTTATCCTCGAAAGCTTTAGCAAACAGCACTTCGGCTTCTACAATCGTACCTTGCGCGGTGGAACCTATCGGGGGTTCACACCGTTTCTCGACTCGTTGATTACCCACGGTGCCATGACCTGGCAGTATTCATACGCCAACGGTCGCAAGAGCATTGAGGGTATGCCCTCCACGTTGTCAGCGTTGCCCAACTATGTGGAGCCCCTCTTCCTGACGCCTGCCTCGCTCAACCGCATGTCGGGCATAGCTCGCGAACTGGGTGAGCAGAAGGGCTATACCACCGCCTTCTTCCACGGGGCACAGAACGGCTCCATGGGTTTCCAGGCCTTCGCACGAGCCACGGGATTCCAGCGCTACTATGGGCGCACGGAGTACAACGAGCATCCGAAGTTTCACGGCGATGACGACTTCGACGGCACATGGGCTATCTGGGACGAGGAGTTCCTGCAGTATTATGCTGAGTGTATGAACACCATGAAGCAACCTTTCATGACGGCGGTCTTTACCGCATCGTCTCACACGCCCTTCAACTTGCCCGAGCGTTACCGCGGCGTATTCCCCAAGGGTGAGGAGGAGCTGCAGGAGTGTGTGGCCTATTCCGACCATGCCATGCGGCGGTTCTTCGAGACGGCCAGCCGCCAGCCTTGGTATCGTAACACGCTCTTTGTCATTACCGCTGACCACACCAGTAAGCAGATAGACCCCTGCTACACTACCTCACTTGGCTATTACTGCGTGCCCATCATCTTATATGCGCCAGGCGACAGCACGCTGCGTGGCTACGACACCCAGCGCGTGGTGGAGCAGACGGACATCATGCCCACTGTCCTTTCCTACCTGCATTACGACCATCCTTACGTGTCTTTTGGCAAGGACATGCTCCACACACCCACCCGCGAGAGCTTTGCCCTGCACTGGGTGCCGGAGAGTAGCGGTTACGAGTTTGTGAAGGGAGACTATGCGCTGGAGTTCGACGGGCAGCAGGTGACGTCCGCCTATCGCTTCCGTACTGACTCCCTGATGAAGCACAATGTGCTGAAGTCAATGCCCGCCGACACCCTCCGCCAGATGACACGACAGATGAAGTCTGTCATCCAGCAGTATATGCAACGGATGAACAATGACAGGCTGGTGTATGAAAAGGTAAAAGGTAATAGTGAATAATTTCCTACCGGAGTTCCGGAAGGGAGTGTAGAGTTTAGAGCGTAGAGTTTAGAGTTTAGAGTTTAGAGTGTAGAGTTTAGAGTTTAGAGTTTAGAGTTTGCTGCCGCCATCCCTTCAACAGACAGAAGGTACGGCGGCAGCAAATTATATACTATTCACTTTTACCTTTTCCCTTTAAAAGGCGGCATCAAATAATTCACTTTTCACTTTTCCCTTTTTCCCTTAAAATCAGTCTTCCTGATTTTCAGGGCGAAGCTTGCGGACGGTTTCTCCGGCACGCCACATCTCCTGGTTGCGCATGGCCTCCAGTTCCTTCTCCAATCCGGCACGGTAGTCGGGCTTAGAGTTGGCGTCAATGGTGATCTGTGCCTCGTTACCCGTCTGTACGGAGTAGTACAGCCACTCCATGACCGGCTTGATGGCGTCGTGGAAACGGGGAGCCCAGTCCAATGCGCCGCGCTGAGCGGTGGTGGAGCAGTTAGCGTACATCCAGTCCATACCCTTTGCACCGAACAACGGGCCAAGGCTCTGCGTCAGCTCCTCAACGGTCTCGTTGAAAGCTTCCGAGGGAGAATGTCCGTGCTCGCGCAGCACCTCATACTGAGCCAGCAGCAAGCCCTGAATAGCTCCCATCAGGCTGCCGCGCTCACCCGTGAGGTCAGAAGTAGCCTCGCGCTGGAAAGTCGTCTCAAACATGTAGCCGGCACCGATACCGATACCGAAGGCCAGCGTCTTTTCCTTGGCCTTGCCCGTAGCGTCCTGATAGACGGCGTAGGAGCAGTTCAGGCCGCGGCCCTCGCAGAACATGGTGCGCAGGCTGGTGCCGCTGCCCTTGGGAGCAACCATAATCACGTCAACATCCTTCGGGGGAATCACGCCCGTGCGGTCGCTCCAGTTGATAGCGAAGCCGTGGCTGTAGTACAGCGTCTTGCCCGGCTTCAGGTATTTCTTAATCGTGGGCCACTGCTGTATCTGACCAGCGTCAGAGAGCAACATGCAGAGGATAGTACCTTTCTCGGCTGCCTCCTCGATGGAGAACAGCGTCTTGCCCGGCACCCAACCGTCGGCCACAGCCTTATCGTAGGTCTTGCCAGGGCGCTGGCCTACAATCACGTTGAAGCCGTTGTCTCTCAGGTTGCAGGCCTGTCCAGGACCTTGCACGCCATAGCCGATGACGGCAATCACTTCATTCTTTAATACTTCATGTGCTTTCTCAAGTGAGAACTCTTTGCTGGTGACCACAGTCTCGATAACGCCACCAAAATTCATTTCTGCCATAATAGCTTAAAATTTTAAAATGTGATACATATCCCTTGCGTACTATGCCAGCCCTAACCCGAGAGCCGTCGTATTCTCAGTCCGCTCCCGCCCTGCACAGAGGGCGCGACGAGGGGGTTACCTAAATCGCCTGCAAAGGTACGAATTAGTGAGCGAATAACCAAATTTATTTGGGTTTTTCTGTGTGGAAGTATTTCTACCGATGTTCAGAGTACAAATTAGTGAGCAAATAGTCATATCATCTTCGCCCATCCGAAGTGCGCCAGCAACAATAATGCGTAAATAAAAAAGGACTTCTTCATATTCACAGTTTTCGCAATTTTTATAGCAAAGATAGTGATTATTGCAGAATAATTGGTATCTTTGTACCCACTTTTAGAATAGTTTATGAAATAGATATTGGAAAAAGATGAACCGATCACAGAAGATAATCCGTACCAGCATTATAGGCATCGCTGCCAATGTTCTGTTGGCTGCATTCAAGGCGGCTGTAGGCATTTTGGCCAGTTCCGTTGCCATCGTGATGGATGCTGTAAACAACCTGAGTGATGCTCTGTCGAGTGTTATCACCATTATCGGCACTAAACTCTCCGAGCGACCTGCCGACCGCGAACATCCTTTTGGCTTCGGACGCGTGGAGTATTTCAGCGCCATCATCATCGCTGTATTGGTACTGTCGGCTGGTATTACTTCGTTGATTGAATCGGTAAAGAAGATATTTAATCCAACCGAGCCGGAATATACCACCGTGACACTTATCGTCATCGTGGTTGCTATTGTGGTGAAATTGGTTTTAGGACAGTATGTGAAACGCCAAGGACAACAGCTGAAGAGTGACGCGCTGATAGCCTCAGGGTCCGATGCACTCTTCGATGCTGTTATCACACTTGCCACATTGATTTCGGCTGGTATTATGCTGATGTGGAATATCTCGCTCGACGGAATCCTGGGCGCACTCATATCGCTGGTCATCATCAAGGCCGGAATTGAGATGCTGGCATCGCCCGTCAATGAACTTCTTGGCGCTAGAATTTCTCAGGAGCTTGTTCACGACATTAAGCAAGAAGTTGGAGCGTTTAAGGGCGTTCATGGCGTATTCGACATCATCCTGCACAACTACGGTCCCAACGTCCTTATCGGTTCGCTGCATGTGAACGTCTATGACACAATGGACGCATACGAGATTCATGGCTTGACGCGCCGCATATCTGAACAGATGTTCGCAAAGCACGGCATTATTATGACCGTGGGTGTCTATGCTATCGCTACTGGCGACAACAAACGGAGTGAACTGCAAAATGCTGTCATCCAGACTTTAGCAAAGCATCCAGAGATAGTGCAGGTGCATGGATTCTACTATTTCGAAGAGGAGCATCGTGTTTCTGTTGACGTGGTTCCAGACATTTCTGTACACGATGAAGCCGCTCTTTCAGCTCGTCTGACAGAGGAACTAAAAACTCTGATCCCTGACGATGAAGTTACCATCGTGATAGATCATAATTATAGCGAATAGTATACGGCTTATTTTTTCCGTTTTTCCATCATTATTTGATGAATTTCACCTTCGAGGCATCGCGGGGCTTGGCTTCGGGCTGCTCGTCGGGATAGCCGATGGCGAGGATGTAGTTCAGCTTGTAGCCCTCGGGTATGTCAAGACGGTCAAGGAAGAACTTGCCATCAGCATTCGAGTTCAGCCAGCGAACAGGACCGCCAAGGCAAACTGTTCCAAGACCTATGGATTGGGCTGCCAGCATCATGTTCTCACCCAGCAGACCAGCATCAAGGTCTCCACCATTGTCGGGGGTGCAGATGCAGATGAGGTTGGGAGCATGATAGAGTCCCCTGCACACTTTATTCACGTCGGCAATGAGCTTCTGGTCTTCTACCACGCGGACAATCCACGGCTGGCGGTTCATGCCGCTGGGTGCATTGATGCCTGCACGGACAATGACCTCCAGTTTCTCGTGCTCCACAGGCTTGTCGAGATACTTTCGGATGGAGCGACGCGCCATAATACTGCTTAAGACTGGATTCACTTCCATCAGCACATCGGCCTCAATGTCGGTCATCTTATCCGTCGGCTCGTAACGCTTTAACACACGCCCGTCGCGTGATATGAGGAACTTGGTGAAATTCCACTTGATGTCGCTCTTCTTGTCATAGTCGGCATCCTTCTTGCGGAGCATCCCGTCCATCATTTTGCCTCTTTGGTCGTTGGTGTCAAAGCCGGAGAATCCTTTCTGTGATTTCAGATAGGTGTATAGCTGGTGTTCGTTTGTACCATTTACCTCGATTTTGTCAAACTGTGGGAACTGGATGTCGAAGTTGGCCGTGCAGAACTGGTGAATCTCTTGAATCGTGCCAGGAGCCTGCTCGCCAAACTGGTTGCAGGGGAAATCGAGAATTTCAAATCCCTCGGCATGATACTTTTCGTAAAGTGCCTCCAACTCTTTGTACTGAGGGGTAAATCCGCAACGGGTAGCGGTGTTTACAATGAGTAGAACCTTTCCCTTGTAGTCAGAGAGCGAAACGTCCTTGCCTACATCATCCTTAACTTTGATGTCATAGATACCCTGAGCTGAAACACCAAGTAGACTTGCAACAGCCAACAGGCAGATAGTCATTAGTTTTTTCATAAGTCTTTATTTTATTAATGTGTTAATAATCGTCTATTTCTTCATGCTTCGATAGCTTCTTGTATTGTCATAGTTACTTTTTTTGTGTTTCTAGAAAATGTTTTTTTATTAGCCGAGCATGAGCATCTTCGCAATTGCGATGGCAAAGGTACGACAATTCTTTTATATCGCAAGCGATTTATTATAAACTTTAAGTTTGTTTAACGATGAGTCGTGTGCGATATAAGTAGCCTCGCACAAAAAAGAGCAACACCCGTGGTGGATGCTGCTCCCTATTATTTTAATCAAGGCTAAACCTTAATTACGAGACCTCAATGGCCTTGGTGACTTTCTGCTTCGGCTCGTTCTTCGGCATGGTGATGGTCAGGATGCCGTCCTCCACCTTGGCAGAGATCTGGTCTTTCACGACATCATCAGGCAGCGTGTAGTTCT
>ONKY01000040.1 GCA_900318585.1 uncultured Prevotellaceae bacterium | reverse complement strand
GATTCTAAACCACCGATTTACGATTCCAAACCACTGGTTTACGACGCTAAACCACTGGTTTACGATTATTCCACCCCGTGGAATAAATCTGAAGTGCCAACTATCCTTTGATATGCTGGTTTTCCGTCACGGGCATCCAGCTTTGAGACACAGATTTGACGGGTTGGTCTGATTTTCACTGATTCTTGCATCGCCGAGGCGATGCTTTCCGGCGCAGCAGCCGGCCGACGGCTGACAAAATCAGTGAAAATCAGTTCAACCTGCCCAATCAGTGTCTGAACTTCTATCGCCCGTGTCCGAATGCCGGATTACGATACAACAATTTGTCCGTTTCTCGCGCACGCGTGCGTGTATATATGGCTTAACCCAAAAACATCCCACCCATCCAATCCATCCGACACCCGCGTTAGGTGTAGGATGGGTTGGATGGGTGGGATGTTTTCGGGTTCCCCTTTATCTATACGCGCGTACGCGCGTATATGAGTGAGACATATTGAAAAACATAGCGCAAAAAGTACGGAACTACTTCCTGCGGACGGAGGGCTGTTACGTTTTCTGACCGACGATGGTGGCAAGCTGTGCAACGATGTCGGCTACGACGTCGGCGTAGTGACGGAAGGCGGACAGCTTGATCATTCCACTGAAGAGGGAGGCATCCTGAACGAAGAAGAGGGAGAGCTTGCGCTGGCCGTCGTTGTGGGTCTGTGCGGTAAGGCGAGAGCGCATGTTGCTGAGTTCTCGCTTTATCTGCGGCAGGACGTTGTATTCCTCGGTAACCTGTTGGGCACTTTGCAACAACCCATAGACGAAGAGCTGGTAGTCCAGATAGTAGTTGGTGCCTGCACCCTCTGGACGTGGCGTTTGGTTGAGCAGGTGGTCACAGGTGGCGGCATAGCTCGACAGAAGGGCATTGGCACGCTTTTCAGCGAGGCTGATGGTGGTGGCTTCGCGGACGGTGAAGGCGTAAGTGACCTCGGGAATCAGGGCGATGGAGGTGACGCTGGAGAACACGTCGAAGGCCCACTGAATGTCGGCGTAGGCCAGGTTCTCGTCGAATCGGATATTGTTGCTCATGAGCAGGTCGCGGCGTATGAGCTTGTTCCAGGCGAAGAGGTAGAGGTGGTTGCGCAGCATCTCTTGGCAGATGACCTCTCCGCGTCCCCTGAGTGCCATGGCGCTGGTGAGGCTGGTGAAGAGGTTCTGGTTGTTGGCATGGTTGAGCACGTTGCCGGCAATGATGTCCACGTCCCAGTAGCGCATGAGGTTGGCAATATAGACATCCATGCAATCAGGGCGCAGGACGTCGGTGGCGTTGACGAACATGACGTAATCGCCTGTTGCCCGTTCGAAGCCTGTGTTGCGGGTGCGTGAGAGCCCGTGGTAGGTCTTGTGGCGCAGGATGCGGAACTTGATGGGGCCTTTGTAGGCTCCTACTTCGTGGCGGATGATGTCGAGCGTGGAGTCGGAGGAACAGTCGTCTACCACTAAGCATTCCATTTGCAGGTCGGCATTCTCCTGCGCAAGGACCGAATCAAGGCAGCGCTTGATGGTCTTCTCGTCGTTGTAGGATGACAGGATGATGGAGATGTTAGGCATATGACTGTTACTAAAAGACTATCCTTGATATTAAAGTGCGTGCAAAGATAATAATAAATTATGAATTATGAATTACGAATTACGAAAAATTTGCTGTCGCCCTATTATTTTTCTTGTTTGCGGCATAGATGAAAGAGCTTGTAGCAGCCTACGTAGACTGCCAACAGGAGGACTGCCTTGACCAACGGGGCGAGGAGGTAGTGGAGGATGGTGAAGGGTGAAGGGTGAAGGGTGAAGGCATGTGGGAGGGAGAGCATCCAGTTGTCGATGAAGGAGAGGAAGAACACGTAGTGGGAAAGGTAGAGGAAGTAAGAGGAGTGAGAAATGAAGGGTGAGGGGTGAAGGGTGAAGGGTGATGAGAGGCGGGAGGCGATGCAGAAGACGGCGACGGCACCGGTAAGGCGGAAGGCGAGCATGAAGGGCGAGAAGAGGGGTGTGTGCCAGGAGAAGAGCATGGCGACGGCCAGCATGGCAGAGAGAATGTAGGCGGGCAGCTCCACTCGCATGGCAGTGGCGGTGAGCGGGCAGCGGTGGATGGTTAGGAGGGCTCCCATGCTGAAGAAGCAGATGGCGTAGGCTGACAGGCCAGGGAGGGGGAAGGGGCAGACGCCCGACAGGTACCACAGCGTCAACAGCCCAACCAGCGGCTTGCCGTAACGACGTAGCAGGGGGTAGAGTAGGGGGGTGAGCAGGGTGATGACCATGAGGTCGCGTAGGAACCACAGGGGCATGTTGCATGGGGCGGTCATGTGGTGAACTGCGCCTAACCAGTCGGTCTGTGTGCCCGCCTCCGACCAGTAGGCCCAGAGCATCGGCCATGAGAAGGTCTTCAGCTTGACGGCCATCAGTAGGTTCCACACCACGTAGGGCAGCAGGAGCGTACGGAGTCTGCGCAGGAGCTTCTGACGCCAGAGCGTCCAGTTCCAGGTCTCCAAGTGGCGGAAGAAGAGGTAGCCGGAGATGATGAAGAACACGGGCACCACCACCTTTGTCAGCGTCTGGCTGACGAGCAGTTTTGTTACTTCAAGGGTGTCCCATCCCGACGTGAGCAGGCTGTAGCCAGAACGGATGGCACCGTAGCTGTGGGCATAGGTGACGAGGATGATGAGCGGCAGCCTTATCTGGTTGATGACCTGGGAATCCTTTGTCTCTCTCATGGGCTTATTTCTTTTGAACGCCAAACAGGTAGTGGGCGAGGAAGGGACTGAGGCGGATGACGTAGCTGACGGCCAGACAGACGGCAGTCACCAACAGGGCGATGGGCAGGGCGATGAGAAACTGGGAGAGGTGAGTGGTGAAGGGTGAAGGGTGAAAGGCTACGGGTAGGCGACCATCGGTCGGGAATAGGGTGAGGTGAGAGATGAAGCGGGGCAGGAAGAAGTAATGGAGCAGGTAGATGTCAAGGGTGCGTGTGCCGATGAATTTTAGGCAACGGCTGATATGATTGATGAGGGAGAATATGGGATTCCCGCTGTCGCGCCCACCGATAGCCTTTGACAAGTAGCGGAAGAGGGTGAAGATCATGGTCATGCCGAGTATGCCGCCAATGGAGAAGACGAGGAAGTGTTGAGCGATGAGCGTTGAACGTTGAACGGTGAACGGTGAGTGCTCGAACATGTTCTCTTGGCTTGCAAAGAAATAGGCGATGGCAAAGAAACCGAGGACGACGAGGACGATGACCCAGGGGCGGCTTGTCCAGTGGAGGAAGGTGTCGAAGTGTTTCTTGGCCAGCGTACCGAGGAAAAAGAAGAGGTAGTAGCGCCATGTAATGAAGCTAAGGAAGCCGAGTACCTTGGTCAACAGGCCCATGTGGGCGAAGTATTGGCTGTAGAGCACGTCGTAGCAGTAGGCGGCCGCGGAGATGACGACGGCCAGAAACAGCCCCCATCGACGGCAGAAACGGGCAGAGAGGATGTAGAGGATGAAGAATTCGAAGAGGGCAAAGGTGAACCAGTAGCCCCCTTTCAGTGCTCCTAACCGCGAGAAGAACAGGGGCGGCGGAGCCAGAAGCAGGAGGAAGATGACCGTTGGAACAATCTGCACCATGAACTTCTTGTGGACCACCGACTTGATGGTATCCCTGTTCCACAGGCGGTCAGCCTTGAAGAACAGCCACCCACTGATGAAGAAGAAGCACGGCAGCCGGAACAGGAAGAACACGTCGTTGAACCCCATCCAGCTGTTGCCCAGACAGTAGCTGCAGACATGAGAGTAGACCACGAGCACCATCGTGAAACCCCGCATGGCATCGATATACCCTATTCTATAATGCATAATTCATAATGCATAATTCATAATGCACAATTCACAATTCAGAATTCATAATGCATAATTGTCAAACAGTTTCTTCCACAGGGGCATGACCTGCTGGGCATCATAGCGCTGCGAACTGAGGATGGCGGCCTGCCCCATGTTTTGGCGCAGTGCCTCGTCGTCCATCAGCCGGCACAGACGCTGTGCGAACGTCGCTTCGTCGCCGGGAGGTACGAGGTAGCCGTCCTTACCGTCGGTGATGATGGCCACCGGGCCGTAGGGACAGGCGTAGGCCACAACGGGCACGCCGCAGCTCATGGCCTCGGGTATGACCAGTCCGAAGGGCTCGAAGAGTGAGGTGGACACCAGGACGGCGCTCTCCATGTAGCGGTCGAAGATGTCGGCCGTCGGCTTGTGTATCGTGATGTTGGCGTTGGCTTCGCGTGCAGCCTGCTCCACCTGCTGCTGTTGCTCGCCCTCGCCGTAGATGTCGAGACACCAGTCCTCGTGGCCGGGGAATACCCGCCGCCAGATGCTGATCATGTCCGTTGTCCGCTTCTGGTAGTCGAACCTTCCTACGAAGATAACGCGTCTATTCTTGGACGGTGAACGTTGAACGTTGCCCCTCTGATACAAGTGTACCAAGTTTGGTATCACGCTCACCTTGTCGCCGTACAGTCGTCGCCAGTCGTTGGCGTCGCCTTCTGTCAGTGCCACGATGGCCGTCGCTCTCTTCATGCACCTTCTCAGTCGCCATTGTTCGGGGCGCCAGGAGTGGAAGATGGTGCGCTGGCAGATGGAGTGCGACTCTACGACCAGTGGCACGTCCGTGCGGCCAATAGCCTTCAAGACCGAGTCGGCGTAGGATGTAGCTACGGCCACGACGACGTCGGGCTGGATCTCCTGAAAACGCTGCCGCAGCCTCTTAATGAATAGCTGCCGCAGACGCCAGCCCGTCCACAGGCGGCGGACGATGCCATAGCGGTATTGGTGGTGGAAGTTGATGTCGAGGTTCTCCACGCTAACCTTTTCCTCCAATTTATAGGGGATGGCATGATTACCTTGGTCGGCGGTCAGCATCCAGACCTCCTCCCCATACATCGTGACCAGCGCGTTCATCTTGTCAACGAGTATTCTTTCAATGCCTCCCCACACAGCGAGAGACCTGAACACGTAAACGATCCTCATCTGCCTGCAAAGGTAATAAATAATTATGAATTACGAATTACGAATTACGAAATAATTATGAAATACGAATTACGAATTACGAAATAATTATGAATTACGAATTACGAATTACGAAAAAAGTGAAGAATTTGCTCCCGCCGTTAAAGAAAAAAGCATAGATTGTAAAAAGTACACCTCTATATTCCGTCCACTCTTTTTGTCTTTCGCCATTTTCTTATCTTTCTGTCTGTCAGCAAGTTCTCGTTTTGTTGTCTCCACTTTCGTCCACTTTTCTATTCTTTACGTTCAGTGCGTGTGCTTTTTTTTCTTACCTTTGCACCGAAAACGATCAGCATATTCATTCAATTTTTAACAATAACCAAAACAAAGTATGAAAAAAAGCAGGTATCTATTGTTGTTATTGGCACTCATGGTGTCAATGGCTTCAAACGCCCAGGCAATCATGGGAACCGTGACAGACGATTCCGGGGAGCCCGTCATCGGAGCTTCCGTCGTCGAAAAGGGAAATCCTCAGAACGGTGCCATCACTGACTTCGATGGCCGTTTCACCGTCAAGGTGAGCGAGGGTACATCTATTATTATTTCTTATATTGGCTACGTCTCCCAGGAGGTGAAAGCTACGAACGGCATGAGCGTCGTGCTGAAGGAAGACGCTCAGACGCTGCAGGACGTGGTGGTCATTGGCTACGGTGTCCAGAAGAAGAGCGTCGTGACGGCCTCCATCGCGAAGGTCAGTGCCGACGACCTTGACGGCAAGACCCGTCTGCGTGCAGAGGATGCCCTGAAGGGTATGGCTGCCGGTGTGCAGGTGACATCAGCCTCCGGTCAGCCGGGCACGAAGTCGATGATCCGCATCCGTGGTATCGGAACCATCAACAGTTCCGAGCCCCTTTATATCATCGACGGTATGCCTACCGACCAGAACGGTATGGAGAGCGTGAACCCCGGTGACATAGAGTCAATCGAGGTGCTGAAGGACGCAGCCTCCGGTGCCATCTACGGTGCCCGTGCTGCCAACGGTGTCATCCTTGTGACGACCAAGAAGGGTAAGGTGGGCAAAGCCCAGATCAACTACAACTTCTCCTACGGCTGGCAGAGTGCGTGGAAGAAACGCGACGTGACCGGTGCCACCGACTATGCCATCCTGCAGAACGAGCGCCGCGTGCAGAACGGCATGGCACCCCTCTACAACGACCCCTACAACCTCACCGATGCCAATGGCGACGCCATCACCGGCTTCGGCACCAACTGGCAGGAGCTGCTCTTCAACGACAACGCCCCCATCCAGCAGCATGACGTCAGCATCAGCGGTGCTTCGGAGAAGGTGAACTACTACCTCTCCTTAGGCTACTTCGACCAAGAGGGTATCGTGGGCGGCAACTACGGCCAGTCGAACTACGACCGTCTGACCATCCGCTCGAACAACAACTTCAACCTCTGGGATGCCACCAGTGAGCGCAACTTCCTGAACAAGCTCGACCTCGGCGCGAACCTTTCCTATATGCGCGTGCATAGCACCGGCATCGATTCGAACTCCACCTGGGGCTCTCCCCTCGGTTCGGCCCTCTACCTTGCTCCCACACTGCCCGTC
Source organism: uncultured Prevotellaceae bacterium (assembly GCA_900318585.1). Lineage (GTDB taxonomy): Bacteria > Bacteroidota > Bacteroidia > Bacteroidales > Bacteroidaceae > Prevotella. Next base: position 6,941 of record ONKY01000040.1, on the reverse strand, counting down.
ACGCTGAAGGGTCAGCTGGCGCAGGACATGATAGATCGCTATGATGCCTACGACCTCTACACCGATGCCAATGGCAATCCCTATACCATTCCCGGATACATCGGAAGCTACAACGAGCAGAACAACCCCATCGCCATGATGCAGGGTAACCCCAACCGCAACTGGAGCCACAAGTTCATGCCGAAGTTCTCGCTCGACCTGCAGTTGTGGGACGAGCTGAAGTATCATTTCACTTACAGTGCCGAGCTCTCCTTCTGGGGCTACGAGGGTGCTACGCTGCAGAAGTACTACCTCTCGGGCAATAACAACAGCGACCATACGCAGGCCGCGGCTTACAAGGGCAACAACACGACGTGGCAGGTGGAGAACACCCTGACCTACGATAAGACCATCGGCAAGCACTCCATTGGCGTGGTGCTCGGACAGAGTGCCCTCAAGACCAAGGGCGACGAGCTGGGCGGCTCGCACTGGAACCTCGTAAACACCGAGAAGCCCAGCATCAACTATACCACCGGTGGCGCCCTGGAACTCTCTACCGATGCCGACGGTAAGGTGACGGGTGCCAAGAGCCTCGTCGGCGTGTGGGGCGGCCCCTACACCCAGCATCGCTTGGCCTCACTCTTTGCCCGACTGAGCTATAACTACGACGAGCGCTACATGCTGCAGTTCACCATCCGCCGCGACGGCAGCAGCCGCTTCGGCTCGAACAATAAATACGGTACGTTCCCCTCGTTCTCCGTGGGTTGGAACCTGATGAACGAGCAGTTCATGGAGCAGACACGCGACTGGCTCACCAACCTGAAGCTGCGTGCCAGCTGGGGTAAGAACGGTAATGACAACATCGGCGACTTCGCCTATACCACGATGACTGCCACTGGCGGCAGCAGCAACTACTACTTCGGACAGACCGCCGCCATGAACTACGGCTCGAAGGCCAACCGTCTGGCCAACGAAGACCTGAAATGGGAGGAGAGCGAGCAGACCAACCTCGGTATCGACTTCGGCTTCTGGAACAATCAGCTGACCTTCTCGGTGGACTACTTCCTGAAAAAGACTAACGGTATGATCATCGACATGCCCATCCCCTCCTACGTGGGCGAGCAGCGCCCGCTGGCCAATGTCGGGGACATGGAGAACAGCGGCTGGGAGTTTGAGCTGGGTTACAAGTGGAGGATTTCCGACGCCCACTTCGGCCTGAAGGCCAATGCCGCCTACCTGAAGAATGAACTGAAGAATCTCGGCAACGACACCGGCTTCCTGAACTACGGCATCAATCAGTTCAGCGACGGCGGCACACGTGCTGAGAACGGACAGCCCTTCCCCTTCTTCTATGGCTATAAGACCAACGGCATCCTGCAGAACCAGGCAGAGGCCGACGCCTACAACGCTCAGTACGGTACCAGCTCGAAGCCCGGTGACTTCCGCTTCGTGGATACCGATGGCAACAACATCATCAATTCTGACGACCGTACCAACATTGGTAACGGTATTCCCTCATGGACCTTCGGCCTGAACTTCGACGCCGAATGGAAGGGTTTCGACCTCGGAGTGTTCCTGCAGGGCGTCAGCGGTGTTGACGTGTTCGACGCCACCTACCGTCAGGACATCTCCTCGGGTAACTATCCCACCTGGGTGCTCCAGCGCTGGACCGGTGAGGGCACCAGCAACACTGTGCCTACCATCGGTGACTCGAAGAACTGGGTGTGCAGCGACATGTATATCCAGGACGGCAGCTACCTGCGCCTGAAGAACCTCACCATCGGCTATACACTGCCCCGCAGCCTGACCAACAAGATCGGCATCAGCCGCCTGCGTATCTACGGCCGTGCCGAGAACCTCTTCACCTGGACCAAGTACTGGGGCTTTGACCCGGAAATCGGTGCCGGATGGGACAACGACACGCAGAAACACAATACCCAGTACACGGGCGTTGACTACGGTGTCTACCCGCAGGCCCGCACCTGGACTATAGGATTCAACATTTCATTGTAATGCACAATTCACAATTATAAATAAAAGTTATGAAACAGATATTATCAAATATAAAACTGATGCGCAGCCAATTATGCATTAAGCATTATGCATTGTGCATTGCAGCAGCCATGCTGATAAGCGCTTGCAGCGATGACTTCCTTGAGGTGACCAAGCCCGACGGCGAGCCTCTGGAGGAATACTATACCACTGAGGAGACCCTGAACGAGGCGCTCACCTCGGCCTACGCTCCCCTGCACTGGCCCGACTGGGACAACGCAGCCTACAATGACCTGACCGTTGACGCCGAGATCATGGGCGACGACTTCTGGGTGGGCGGCTCTGACAATACCGATAACCAGCACTGGCACCGCCTGTTCAACTTCGCTGCCGACGGCAACAACACCCTCGCCACCCTTTGGGGCGACTTCTACAGCGGCATCAAGCGCTGCAACGACGCTATCAAGTATGCAGGCTGGGAGGGCAAGGCCAGCGACAGCTTCCGCAGTTCTATGGAGATGCAGGCCCGTTTGCTCCGCGTGTACTACTATAACATCCTGTGGCACTACTACGGCAACGTGCCCTTCTACTTGGAGAACCTCTCGCTGCCTTACACCGCACCGCAGCTCTCTGCCGACGAGATATACAACCTGCTACTGCCGGAACTCGAAGATATCATCGCCTCTGGCGTGCTGCCCATGCGCTGGCCGAACGCTGAGAGCGGACGCGTGAGCCAGGCCTTCGCCTACATGCTCTATGCCGAGATGGTGATGTACCAGAACGACAACGCACGCTTCCCCCAGGCCCTCGCCTACATGAAGCAGATCATCGGCGACAGCAGCTACTCTCTCAACCCAAGCTTCGCAGCCTTGTGGGAAGAGAGCGGCGAGTGGTGCTCTGAGAGCATCTTTGAGATTAACTACAATGATGACCAGGCACAGCGCGACTGGGGCACCGCAGCCCTCAATGCCGGCGGCTCCGTCCTGCCCACGCTCATCTCGCCCAACCAGTTCTCCGACGATCAGTGGAGCGGTATGGACGGCTGGGGCTTCCTGCCCATGCGCCTGGAAACCTATAATATGTTTGCCGAGGGCGACCTGCGTCGCGACGCCACCTGCTGGGATGTGCGCGGTACTACCTACAACGAGCGTTATCAGGACACCCACCTCTGGCTGAAGAAGTATCGTCCCACGCTCGAGAACTGTAAGGACTGTCCCACGTCAAAGAACCTGAACTACAACAACAACAAGCGTATCTACCGCTATGCTGAGACCCTGCTCAATGCCGCTGAGCTGCTGTTGCAGACGGGTGGCAGCGTCAGCGAGGCTACTGGCTATGTGAATGAAGTACGCACACGTGCAGGACTGCCCGCTCTCAACGGCGTCACCATAGACGACATCCTCACCGAGCGTCACCTGGAATTCTGTGGTGAGGGCAAGCGTTACTTCGACCTCGTCCGTGCAGAGGGCATCAGCGGCGCTACGCAGAAGGCTACTACCGTGCTCGTGCCCGACACCTACGGCTATCGCACCAACTCCTGGAGCGCCAGCAAGAAGCATATCCCCCTGGCACAGTCGGAGCTTGACGCTGACCCCACACTGAATCAGAACCAGTATTAAAGCCCTCTCCCTAACCCTCCCCGAGGGGAGGGAATAGATAGAAAAGAAAAAAGAAATAATAAAAGTCAGAATCATGAAAAAGAATATCATCAAATATGCTGTTTATTTGCTAACTACTCTCCCCCTTGGGGGAGTCGGAGGGGGGCTTCTTTCTTCTTGTTCCCCTGAGGAATTCGACGGCGCAGACCCCAACGGGCTTCCCACGATGGAAGGCGTTGACTTCCAACTCAGCGTAGACCAGGAGACCAACCAGATGGTGGCCAACTACACACCGCAGGCAGGCACCTATCCCGTCTGGATACTCGACGGCACCACGTACTCCACGCTCTCTGAGGTGGGCTATAAGAACTCCGAGGCAGGCTCTCACACCGTGGAGCTGAAGCTCGGCAACCGCAACGGCTTCAGCCAGGGCAGCTTGAAGAAGGAATATGCCTTCAACGAGACAAAGATTGACTACTCCTCCGACTTCCGAAAGATTACCGGCAAGGAGTGGCGCTTCGCCAACAAGGAAGTGGCACACCTCGCTTGTGGCCCTGCAGGAACGGGCGCAACGGAGTGGTGGTCGGCACAGCCCGACGACAAGAAGGCCTTCGGTATGTATGACGACCGCATTACCTTCACTGCCGACACCCGCAAGGGCGGCACCTTCAACTACAGCGCCGGTGAGGACGGCCTGACCTACGTGCATACCAGCACCACGAAGTGGGGCCATGAGGATGCCGACTGGGATGCCACCATTGGCAACCAGACCTCTACCTGGAGCTTCGAGGTGTACGACTGGGAGGATGCTGAGGGTAACGTCACCCAGCAGACCTATATCCAGCTGGCACCCAACACCGCCTTCCCCTACATCAGCAGCGATGCCCAGTACGAGAACCCGAAGTTCCGCATTGAGCAGCTGACGACCAAGAAGCTGGTGCTCGTCTACGACGCCCCTGACCGCAGCATCGCCTGGCACTACATCTTCACCAGCGAGGAGGGCGAGAAGGAGTTTGCGGGCTTCGATGCCAACAGCGACTTCAATATGTGGAAGAACGCAGAATTCACAATGTTCTTCTGGTATGCTCCGGGTTGGAGTCAGATTGCCGATCCTGGCTTCGATGCTAAGGGGAACGACTATACCGTGACGCTGCCTGAGGCAACTACCGACCAATGGCAGGCACAGATGGCCTTCAAGACCACCAACATCTCGACTAACGCTGCCACCAACTACGACTTCTCATGTATCATCAATAGCAACAAGGACCTGAACGGTGCCACCGTGAAGCTTGTGATGGACGGTGACGATAATGTGTTCTACTTTACCGACCGTATCGACCTGAAGGCAGGACAGGACTACATATTCTGGAAGAGTGACATGCCTGGTATCGACATGGAGCGCGTGAACCTCTTCTTCGACTTCGGCGGCTGTCAGGAAGGCACCATCGTCAATATCTCCAATATCGTGCTGAAGGACCATGCCAACGATGATGGGACCAAGCTTCCCGACGACAACCCTGTCAATCCTGATCAGCCCGTGATGGACTGGGATTACGAGAGTGGTGCCAACCTCTGGAAGGCTGTTGATGACGGAACACTGTTCGACGCCTTTGGCTATTGGTTTGCTGACAATGGCTGGAGCCAGATTCCCAACTCTGATGCCACCCATAGCGGCGACACCTACGAGATCACTATTCCCGAAGGCATTGGCGGCTCGCAGTGGCAAGGTCAGTTCCACATCGACACCAAGCTGACGGCAAGTGCTGCAAAGGCTTACAACTTCTACTTCGTGATGGAGACTGATGCTGACTGTCCGGGCGTCACCGTGAAACTTACTGACGCAGGCGACTCAAACTTCTTCTGCGAGGGACGCCACGACGTAAAGGCCGACGAGCCGTTCATCTTCAAACTGGAAGGTGCTACGCTCAAGGAAGGTAAGGATGCTGAAGCTATCCGCCTGTTCTTCGACTTCGGCGGCTCACCCGCAGGTACTCATGTGAAGATCAGCAAGATATACTTCGAGGAGGCTGTCGTGCTGAACTACGACGATGCCAGCAACCTCTGGCGTGGCGTCGACGAGGGTACTGTAGGCAGCACTTTCGGTTATTGGTTTGCTAACGACAGCTGGACTGAGATTGCCCACCCCGACTGCAAACACAGTGGCGACACCTACGAGATCACCATTCCCGAGGGCATTGGCGGTTCCCAGTGGCAGGGTCAGTTCCACATCGACACTCAACTAACAGCATCTGCATCAAAACAGTATCACTTCCAGTTGGTAATGGAGGCTGATGCCGACTGTCCGGGTGTGACCATTAAACTCACTGACGCAGGCGACACGAACTTCTTCTGTGAGGGTCGTCACGACATCAAAGCTGATGAGCCGTTCGTATATACACTGAAGAATGCTACGTTGAAAGAAGGTACCGATGCTGCTGCCATCCGTCTGTTCTTCGACTTCGGCGGCTCGCCCGCCGGTGCCAACGTGAAGATCAGCAAGATTATCTTCAAGGAAGCATAAGCGCTTCGCTAAATGAAAAATGAGAAATGAAAAAAAACATGTTTAATACATTATTGCTCTCTCTCGCCGTGGTCCTTTGTGGCTGCGGTGGGAGCGACAGTGACGACCCGCAGCCTGCGGTCAGCATTACGGTGTCGCAGGAGCGTATCGATGTGCCTGCCACGGGCGGTACCTATACTGTCAGCATCACCACTACGGGCAAAGAGTGGAACGCTTACGCCGACCAGGACTTTATCGCCGTAGACGCGAAGAACACGGTGGCCCAGTCGGGCACACTGACGGTCACAGTGGGGGCTAATCCTACCACCAGTGTCCGATCGGGTAACGTCACTGTCATGTCGGGAGCCGCCCGCCGGACCATCGAGGTCTCACAGGCAGCTGCCGCACAGTCGGCCTACAACGCCCCCGAGGGCTATCAGCTCGTCTGGCAGGATGAGTTCGACAAGGGCTCGGAACTGAACGCCGACGACTGGACACACGAGGTGAAGAACTCCGGCTGGGTGAATAACGAGTTGCAGAACTACGTCAACCATAAGACTCCCGAAGGCAGCCTCGTTACTGAGGTGCGCAACGGCAAGCTCCGCATCACTGCCTTGAAGGAGAACGGCAAGGTCTACTCCGGCCGCGTCTATGCGAAGGTAAGACAGGGTTGGCAGTACGGCTACATCGAGGCCAGCATCAAGCTGCCGAAGGGCAAGGGCACATGGCCCGCCTTCTGGATGATGCCCGTGAACTTCCGCTCCTGGCCTGCCGATGGCGAGATAGACATCATGGAGGAGGTGGGCTACCATCCCAACTATGTATCCAGCAGTCTCCATGCTAATGCCCATGTCCACTCCAACGGCACGCAG
>ONKY01000167.1 GCA_900318585.1 uncultured Prevotellaceae bacterium | reverse complement strand
TAACGTGAGACATACTCTTCTTGGAGTGTTCCAAGAAAACGTCTCTCTCCTAACGATGAGCCTCGATATAGTCACGGGGACTGGCACATCGCCCCCCTGATGCTATCAATTGTCACCGAACAGATCAAAGAAGAAGAACACCGCGGCATAATTCATCGGCACACCTTTCGCATATCCGATGACGCTGTTGTTTGAATTCCTGACCGTTCCGTCACTCCCCACTTTCCCTAATACGGAGTTGTTGCGGTTGCGCACGGTGCCATTGCTCTCTACCTTACCCAGATAAGAATTGTTGCGGTCGCGTATGTCCCCGCTGCTCCCAATCTTCCCCAAATAAGAGTTGTTTCGGTCACGAATGTCGTTGTTGCTGCTGAAACGTCCAATCACCGAATTGTTACTATTCCGTACCGTACCGTCTTTATCAATCGTTGCAACGGTTGACTGATTCGCATTCCTAATCGTCTGGGCTTCTATACAGCAAAAGCTCAGTACCATCATCATCAATAGCAGCAGTCTCTTCATAAAGCATTCATATCAGACAAACTGTGGCAAAGATACATACAATTTCCGAAATCTCCAAATTTTTCCCACTCAATCCTTGCGGATGACGATTCTTCCCCCTTCTTCTCCAAACAGATTGTTGCCGATCACATACGCAGTCGTTTGCTTCCAACGTACGGGACTTTGATTATGAAAAGCAACGTGAAAAGAAAAAGTTCCGCTATTCATTCGGATGCGGAACTTTTGTAGGGGTTATCTTCTCATGCCGCCGGGACGACCGGGAATCTGACGGAATCTTTTCATGCCCTCGCCCCAATTCTTGAGCTTTTGGCGGTGGAAGCGGTCTTCAGCCTTAATGGCGTCGTAGAGCTTGGAGGCGGAGACGATGCTCAGCAGACGGTCATGATAGGTCTGCTGTATGCGTTTGAGCTCCAGCTCAATCTCGTCGCGCTGGCGGATGGCTTTCTCACAGCCTTTCTCGTCGGTGGGTTTGATTCTGCCCAACTGCTGCTGGCGTGCGTAGAGAGCTCGCTGTTTCTTCTGCATTTCCATGTAGACAGGGAAGAACTTGGCTGCTTCCTGGGGCGTAAATCCTGCCTGCTGGGTGATGAACTGCTGAAGCTCTTTGTCGAACTGCTCAGGCGAGAACTGCCTCATCGGAGTGTGTTGCTGCTGGGCAACAGCTGTCATGAGGGCCAGCTGGAAGATGAGGACTGTTAGTACAAATAGACGTCTCATTGGCTTTGTTTTCTTTATTCACTGTACAGGGCAGCGTAGATTTCGTGGTTGTCGAGCATAGCATAGTCTACCGCATCGTCCACGTAGCTTTCAGTAATGACAGATGATGCCTGAGAATCGGCGAACTGCACTGCCTGGGCGTCATCCTTCTGCGAGAAGAGGAAATAAGCAGAGATGGTAAACACTGCTACGACCACGGATGCGGCAGCATACATCCATGCCCTGACTACAGGCTTGCGGCGTATGGTCAAGGCTGCATTCTTTTCCGGCAACTTCTCCATGAGTTCCTGGGTGAAATTGTCAAAGTAACCGTCGGGCACCTTGAATGGATTCCGGGGGCTGCCTAATCGCTGTTTAAGATATTCTTCGTTGTTCATACTATATGGACGTTAATTATTTCGGAAAGTTTAATCGTGTGCCTTAAAAAATTCTGCTATCTTTTTCACGGCTATGTGATAGGAGGCTTTCAGGGCTCCCTCACTGGTGTTGAGCAGCTGGCTGATGTCGCTGTACTTCATGTCGTCGAAGTAGCGCAGCTGGAAAACGGTGCGCTGCACGTCGGGCAGACGGGCAATGGCTTCCTGCAGCAACGCCTCTGCCTCGTTGCCGTCGAAGTAGTCGTCCGCCATCAGCTGGTTGGCCACACCGGTATCGACATCGTCGGTGCTCAGGGCGTTCTTCTGTCGGCGCAGGAAATCGAGGCTCTCGTTGATGGCTATACGCGACAGCCAGGTGATGAGCTTCGAGTCGCCGTGGAAGGAGTCGATGGCCTGCCACGCCTTGATGAATGTGTTCTGCAGCACGTCGTTGGAGTCCTCATGAGTGAGCACGATGTGGCGCACCTGCCAGTAGAGCTGCTCACTGTAGAGCCGCACCACCTGCTCAAAGGCCCTTCGCTGGGTCTTCGGGTTCGTCAGTTGTTCTATGAGCAGTTTGTCGTCAATATTCATCGGCTGGTTATTGCATATAGGGTTTCAGAGCACGCTCCAGTGCCTTGTCGTAGCCATAGACGTCAGGGTATGTCTGCAGGCTTCCGGTGAGGGGGTCGGGATAGAGCGTGTAGTAGGTTACATATAAAGGTACGCGCGGGGAGACACTCAGGTAGTCGACGAGGCGCGGGTGCTCAGGACGATCCTCACGCTCCATGTACTCCTGGCCACGCTCCGTCTCGGGCTCCAGATCCATTGAGATGCGCAGTTTATCTAACTGCCAGTCGTCGGGATCCTTCAGCAGGAAACGGGCCAACTCGAAGGGGTGTTGCACTCGCACACAGCCGTGGCTCACGCCTCGGTTGTCTTGAGCAAAGAACGAGCGGGTGGACGTGTCGTGGAGAAACACGGAGAAATTGTTGGGGAAACGGAAGACGATGCGCCCCAAGGAATTGCCTGCCCCACCGTGCTGGGCCACACGCAGCGAGCCGGAGAGCAGCTGGCTGCTGGTTACTGATGTCGGGTCGAGCTTATTGCCCGAACTGCGCTCGGCAATGTAATAGCCGTGACGGTTGAAGTACGAAGGATTGCCTGCGTGCTGGGCGATGTCCTTCTGGATGATGCTCATGGGGATTACCCAGTCGGGGTTGACGTTCATGTGGGTGAGGTAGCTGGTGAGCAAAGGAGTCTTTGTCCTGACGGCTCCGCAGCCTACGCGCATATCAATGATGGTGTCAGGGCTGACTCCCCACAGGTGGAAGGCTGCCACATTGACCAGTACGTACTTTGACCGTGGGTCAGGACGTTTGTCCTCCCTCCAGCGGCGGCGCTCCATGTTGCATAGCAAGCGCAGGCGGCTGCTACCCTCGGTTTTGGGGAGCATGGCCTTAAAGCGGTGGTAGAGTGTGTCCCGGGGCTGGATGTCGCGAAGGAAGTCGCCCAAGCTGTCCACCTGAACCTTGTGCAGCAGCCTGCGGTATGCATCCTTCTCGGCGTGCTGCATTTCCACGTCGAAGAGCCGCTGATAGTCGAGCACGTTGCCCAAGGTATCAGTGCGACTGGGCTCTAAGTGGTTGAACAGATAGTTTGGGTTGACAAAGCCGTAGCGCTGACCTAATGCATATCGCAGGTAGGCCTTGGTCAGGTTGTACTCCAGCCGCGCTGCCACCAGGCTGATGGCGTTGTCGGCGTCGAAGTCCAGGCTATGCATACGCTCCAAATCCTGAGTGATCTGCTCCATGCGAAAGGAGCGCGGCGTGAAGCCCATATCGCTCACCGTAGCGGCCATTACCTGTAGCAAGGTGTCGGCCCAGGGGGTTACGCCGCGACGGTCCACCCATACCATTCCCCCACCCTGACGGTAATAGTCGCGGGTGCGGAAGTCGGCAGTAGTAGAGTCTTTGTCCTTACGATAAAAATGCTCTAAATTCTCGCTGACAAGCTGAGAATTCAGAGCATATTCGTCGGCCTTCATACTGGCGAAGGCATCTATAGAAAGGTTTTTGTTCGGATTGACCGACTTATCATCGCACGAACCGAGCAAAAGCACCAGGAGCAGTACGCATACGGCAATTAGCGGATGGATACTTTCCTGACTACCTTTCCAACCTTCAGTATGTAACAACCTTTCGGAATATTTAATTCAATGCGCTGGGCAGGGCTGTCGATGGCAACGGTCTTGACGACCTTACCTGTCAGCGACACTACTTCCAGTGTCTGCCCCTGCGCTCCAGTGATGCTGACCGTCTGCTGGTTTACCTGGATGGATACCTGTTCCTCCAGCTGCTCCAGTGCGGGTGCCTCAAATTCGGAAGCTACCACTGCTACGGGGGCGAAAGCCGTCAGTGAAAAGGTCAGAAAGTATGTGAGTAGTCTTTTCTGCATAAGCTATAATCTGTTATTTCCGGGCAAATTTACGAAATATTCTTGAAACTGCCAAACTTTTTCCAAAGAAAATGCATTTTTTCACTTTTCTGATGGCGTTCAGACATCGAAAATGCTCAGTTCGCTGGCCAGCACCGTGTTGGGGAATACCTCCTGTGCCTCGCGGAGCAGCACCTCCTCGTCATCGTAGCGGGAGGAGTAATGCCCCAATATGAGCTGGCGCGCTCCGGCATCGCGGGCCACCATTGCAGCCTGCCGGGCGGTGGAGTGATTATATTTCTCAGCCAAGTGGATGTTGTCCTCGCCGTAGGTGCTCTCGTGGTAGAGGGTGGTAACGCCGCTGATTCGCTCGTGGAGCTCGGGCAGATAGCAGGTATCGCTGCAATAGGCATAGCTGCGCGGAGGTTCTGCCGGCATGACGAGACGGGCATTCTCAACGAGCGTGCCGTCCTCCGTTGTCCAGTCGGCCCCGTTTTTGATGTTCTGTATCTGCGAAGTGGGTATGCCGTAGAAGTCGATCATCTCACGGCGGATGTGTGGCAATGAGGGCTTTTCACGGAATAGGAATCCGCAGGTGGGCAGGCGGTGGCTCAGGGGAATGGTCTCCACCGTCAGCGAGCGATCCTCAAATACCGTCTGCTGACGGTCTGCCTCTAACGGATGGAACACCACCTCATAGCCCAGGTCGCGGCAGAACGCCTTCATCAACCGTTGCAGCAAATCCTCCAGAGCGCCATTAGCAAAGACGTGAAGCGGCGAGGTGCGTCCTAACAGGCCAAACGTGGAAATCATGCCGATGAGGCCGAAGCAGTGGTCGCCATGCAGATGGGAGATGAACACACAGGAGACCTTAGAGAAATGCACCCTGCTGCGACGCAGCTGCATTTGCGTGCCCTCGCCGCAGTCCACCATAAAGACTTTCCCCCGAAGCTCAACCAACTGAGCAGAGGAATAGTGGCGCAACGTGGGCAAGGCGCTGCCACAGCCTAAGATGTGTACCCTGAACGGCTCCATTCTCTCACCTCTACATCACTAAATCTTGAAGTCATCAAACGACGACGACTCCAGCTCGATGTGCGAATTATCCTTGTGTTCCTGCTGGCGACTATACTCAAACAGCTCCTCACCGTCGAGGAAGTCGCGCTTGCCGTTGTCGTTGGCATTGGGCAGGCGGTAAACCAGCGAGTCGGGCGTGAGCTTCACCATCTCATAGAGGAATAATTCTTCTACATCGCCGCCTCCGTCGCGCTGAGTCAGGATTTCCAACTTGCCGTTAAAGATGCGCCAGGTCTTGTAGATGATACTACTCTGATCGATACCCTCGACGATACCGCCCTCCTTGATGGCGATACCTGTCTCAGAGGAGCCGTCAATGGGATTAGGCATCACCCAGTTGCCCAGCAACATGGAGAGGTTGATGACCAACTTCGCTGACCCCTTGTCCTTCATCATGACAGCCATGCGGTCACCTACGGCATAGCCTCCAAACACCTTGTCGGCATCTTTTGCGTCCGTCACGCTGATATTCATGGTGTCACCCACGTCGGTCAGCAGTTCCAGTGTGTTCATGGCCGAACCATCACCGCAGATGCCATAGATGGTACTATCGCGATTGATGCTGGCCACGTCAGTCGTGTCCTTTTCAAACTCCACTTTCTGCTGCTTTCCGCCGCCACAGCCAGCCATTGTCAGGGCTACGGCTGCCAACAATCCGAAAAATCCAAGTCTTTTCATAATCAGTTCCTTTTTTATGTATTATTCATTGTTTTTCTCCTTCTCCTTTGCCTCGTTCCAAAGGGCGTCCATCTCCTGAAGCGTCATTTCCTTCAGCGGGCGTCCAGCACGGATGCTGTGTTGCTCAATGTAGTTGAAGCGGCGGATGAACTTCTGATTGGTCATCTCTAACGCATTGTCAGGGTTCAGCTTATAGAGACGCGCAGCGTTGATGACGGAGAAAAGGAAGTCGCCCAACTCCTCCGTAGAACGCTGTCTGTCCTCGCGCTGAAGCTCTGCCTCCAGCTCGTCCAACTCCTCGCGTACCTTCCCCCAAACGTCCTGCCGATCTTCCCAGTCGAAGCCCACATTACGGGCCTTGTCCTGTATGCGGTAGGCCTTGATGAGCGAAGGCAGCGCCGTCGGAACACCTGAGAGCACCGTCTTGTTGCCGTCCTTCTCGCGCAGCTTGATCTGCTCCCAGTTCTCGAGCACCTGCTCCTGCGTCTTGGCATCGGCAAACTCCCGCTTGTCCTCCTCCTCACCGTAGGGTAACGGCTTGGGGGCAGTCGCGCCGACCTGCGAGGGGTGATAGATGTGCGGATGTCGGAATATCAGTTTGTCCGTCAGCGTGTTGCACACATCAGCGATATCAAACTGTTCCTTCTCCTGCCCTATCTTCGCATAGAAGCACACGTGCAGCAACACGTCGCCAAGCTCCTTGCATATCTCATGTACGTCGTCCTTGACGAGCGCATCACACAGCTCGTAGGTCTCTTCTATGGTGTTCGGCCGAAGCGACTCGTTGGTCTGCTTCCTATCCCAGGGACACTTCTCGCGCAACTCATCCAGCACGTCCAGCATCCGCCCGAAAGCCTTCATCTGTTCTTCCCTTGTATGCATACAATGTATGGTTTTGCGTGACAAAGGTAGTGCAAAGCGGGCGAATAACCAAATTTTATTAAGTTTTTTTGTTAGAAGTATAAGGATTATCTATCTTTTTTTATCTTTATGGTGTAAAAGCGGACGAAAAGATGAAATCAATACAGGACGTTCTCCCCACAGAGGAGGAACTCACCCGCACATCCGAGATTATCCCCGAAACATTTGGCAGTTTCGGGGATAATTCGTACCTTTGCAGCCAAATCGCTAAACGAATACATATATTATTATGGAAGAGAAAACTATCGCAATGAGCGAGGAGAAAAAGTCTGTCAGCTTTATTGAGCAGAAAGTGATTGACGATTTGGCCGCAGGCAAGAACGGCGGACGTTTACAGACGCGCTTCCCACCGGAACCGAACGGCTACCTCCATATCGGCCACGCCAAAGCCATCGCCCTCGACTTCGGTCTGGCTAAGAAATACGGTGGCGTGTGCAACCTGCGCTTCGACGACACGAACCCCGTGAAGGAGGACACGGAATACATTGAGAGTATTGAGCACGACATCAAGTGGATGGGTTTTGAGTGGGACAACGTCTACTACGCCAGCGACTATTTCCAGGAGCTGTGGGACTTTGCCGTTTGGCTCATCCAGCAAGGCCGTGCCTACGTGGACGAGCAGAGTGCCGAGGTGATAGCCCAGCAGAAAGGCACGACCACCAGCCCGGGCACAAACTCGCCATTCCGCGACCGCCCCATAGAGGAGAACCTGCGGCTTTTTGACTATATGAACAGCGGCCAGTGCGAGCCTGGCACATTGGTGCTACGCGCCAAGATTGACATGGCCCACCCGAACATGCTGTTCCGCGACCCACTCATCTATCGCGTGCTGAACATCCCGCACGTGAAGACCGGATCAAAGTGGAACGCCTACCCCATGTATGACTTCACCCACGGCCAGAGTGACTACTTAGAGGGTGTTACCCATTCGTGGTGTACGCTGGAGTTCGTGGAGCACCGTCCCCTGTACGACCTCTTCGTAACATGGATGAAAGAGTGGAAGGGCGAGACGGACAACATTGAGGACAACCGTCCCCGCCAGACAGAGTTCAACAAGCTGAACCTGAACTACACACTCATGTCAAAGCGTAACCTGCTGGCACTTGTCAACGAGAAGCTGGTGAAGGGATGGGATGACCCCCGTATGCCAACCATCTGTGGCTTCCGCCGCCGTGGCTACAGCCCCGAGAGCATCGTGAACTTCATTGACAAGATAGGCTACACCAAGCTCGACGCCTTGAACGACATGGCACTGCTGGAAAGTGTAGTACGCGATGACCTGAACAGCCGTGCCACCCGCGTCAGTGCCGTGCTGAACCCGATAAAAGTCATCATCACCAACTATCCCGAAGGCCAGACGGAGATGCTTACGGCAGTGAACAATCCCGAAAACGAGGCCGACGGCATCCACAACGTGGAGTTTAGTCGCGAGATATGGATTGAGCGTGATGACTTTATGGAGGTGGCTGAGAAGAAATTTATGCGACTGGCTCCCGGCAAGGAGGTGAGACTGAAGAACGCATATATCATCAAGTGCGACGAGGAGCATCCCTGCGACAAGGACGCTGAGGGAAATGTATGCACCGTCTACTGCACCTACGACCCAGAGACGCGCAGTGGTATGCCCGGAGCCGACCGCAAGATCAAAGGCAAGACCCTGCACTGGGTGAGCTGCCACAATGCCGTCAAGGCAGAGGTACGCCTGTACGACCGTCTGTGGAAGGTGGAGAACCCACGCGACGAGCTGGCTCGCATTCGCGAGGAGCAACAGTGTGACGCCGTCACCGCCATGAAACAGATAATCAACCCCGACTCGCTTAGCGTGATGAGAGACTGCTACGTGGAACCATACGCCACTACCCTCCCCGCCCTGAGCTACCTGCAGTTCCAACGAATAGGCTACTTCAACATTGACCCCGACTCCACCCCGGCAAAGCCCGTCTTCAACAAGACTGTCGGCCTGAAAGATACGTGGAAGAAGTAGGATGATGTTCGACGAAGAATATTTCAAGAGCGAGGAGTTCAAGGAAATCCTTGACGAGTATGAAACGGCATTGGCTGAGGGAAACACATTCTACATGGACGTGGACGACCTGGCTGACGTGGCCGACTACTACCAGATGCAGAACCGCTACGACGATGCCGTGGCAGCAATTGACACGGCACTCACGATAGCCCCTGGTGCCACTCTGCCCTTGGTATTCAAGGTACGCGACGCCATCAGCATGGGAGAGTTAGAAGCTGCACGGGAATACCTGGAAAGAATCGACGACAAGACCGACGTGGAATACCAGTACACGGCCTGTGAGCTGCTGATAGCCGAGGGAAAGGCAGATGAGGCAGAACAGATGTTCCACGAACTGTATCAGGAGGTGTCGGCCGACGAGCAACAGGACTTCGTGCTCGATGTAGCTAACATCTACTCCGACTACGGCCTGCACGACAAGGCGATGGAATGGATGATGCGCGGAAAGGGCGACGACACAGAGGACTTCAAGGAGCTAATGGCGCGTACTCTGTTCGGGTTAGGCAAGTATGATGATTCTGAACGTATCTTCAACGAGCTGCTTGACCGTAACCCATTCCAGAAACGCTACTGGAACGCACTGGCCAGCACGCAGTTCATGAAGGAGGACTATAGTGCCTCCATCACCAGCTCGGAATATGCCATAGCCATCGACCCCGATGACACGGAAGGGATATTGGCAAAAGCGAACGGACTCTACCGCTTGGACAACTTTGAGGAGGCGCTCGTCTATTTCCAAAGATTCAACGAACATATTCCCGACGACGAGTTCGGCTTGTTGCACCAAGGCACCTGCCTCATCAACCTCAACCGCTTCGACGAGGCTATCACACAGTTAGAGAAGGCTGAGAAGCTGGCCCCAAAAGACTCGCCTTATCTGGCCGACATCTATCAAGAACTGGCCTTTGCCTACAGTGAGCTACATCAGCCGGAGACAGCCCTCTTCTATCTTGACAAGACTGATGCCTTGGACTGTGACCACGTGGATATGCTGGTCATTAAGGGACACGTGCTACTGGCCAACGAACGAATGAAGGAGGCTGAGCAAATGTTTAAGAAAGCCATCATCCAGTCAGGCAGTTCACCCAAAATCCTGCTCAGAATCATCGTGTCGATGTACGACAACAAATATGTAAACGCCAGCTACAGCATGTTCAAGCGCTTCTTTGAACTGGTGGGCAACGAGTTTGATGAGGGCTATTCCTACATGGCACTGTGCTGCTGGGACACCAAGCGCGATGACGAGTTTCTCCACTATCTGCAAGAGGCCGTGCGGCGTAACCCAAAAGAAGCCCGTATGGTGCTGTCGGGCATTTTCCCCCAAGACACAAAACCCGAAGAATACTACCCCTTTATGGTTGATTTACTGAAAAAAGAATAAAGACTCATGATCTCATCACTACTGAATAACCTCAATTACACCACCATCTTCCTGCTAATGCTCTTGGAGAGTACTGTTGTGCCTGTTCCCTCAGAACTGGTTGTGGCTCCCGCTGCCTATCATGCTGCGGGCGGCAGTCTGAACGCACTGCTGGTAGTCCTCTTTGCTACCATCGGTGCCGACGTCGGTGCCAGTATCAACTACTTCGTGGCACTCTACGTAGGACGGCCAGTCATCTACCGTTTCGCCAACAGCAAGTGGGGAAAGATGTGCCTGCTGAATCAAGAAAAGGTGGAGAAGAGCGAACGCTATTTCGATGACCACGGCGTTGCCGCTACACTGACAGGACGACTCATACCGGGCATACGCCACCTCATTAGCCTGCCCGCCGGACTGGCACGTATGAACTACTGGAAGTTCCTGCTCTACACGACTATCGGTGCCGGAGCGTGGCACAGTATCCTCGCCGCCATGGGCTGGTACCTACACGCCATTGTTCCTGAGAACGAGTTGGAAGCAACCATCGAACGCTACAACCACTACATCGTAGGCGCCATCCTGGTCATCGTCGCCATAGCCTTGGTTTGGCTGTTCATCAAAAAGAAAAAGTAAAAAAAGTGCTACAAAATTCTTGCGTTTCGAGTTTTTTTTGTATTTTTGCAACTTCTATTCATTATCAACTTCAACAGTATGGCTCGAATTAACAATCATCTGGTTATAATGGCAGGCGGTGTGGGTAGCCGCTTCTGGCCCATGAGCACCAAAGAACACCCTAAGCAATTCATTGACGTACTGGGCGTTGGGAAAACGCTCCTACAACTGACAGTGGAGCGCTTCGGCCCGATAGTGAAGCCCGAGAACGTATGGGTGGTGACGAATCAGAAGTATGCCGGCATCGTGAGCGAACAGCTCCCCTCCATGCCCCGCGACCATATCCTTTGTGAGCCCTGCCGTCGCAACACTGCCCCCTGCATTGCATACGTCTCATGGCGCATCAAGTGTATGGATCCCAGTGCCAACATCGTTGTCACTCCCTCCGACCACATTGTCATGAACGTGCAGGAATTCCAGCGTGTCATATCTGAGAGTATGAAATTTACGGCCGACACCGATGCCATCGTCACACTCGGTATGAAGCCCAACCGTCCGGAAACAGGGTATGGATATATCCAAGCCAACCTAAGCAGTAATTCGCTAAGGAACAAGGAGATGTTCCGTGTGGACTCCTTCAGGGAGAAACCTGACTTAACTACAGCCCAGCAATACATCCAAAAGCCCAACTACTTCTGGAACGCGGGCATCTTTGTATGGAATGTCCACACTATCGTTAACGCCTTCCGTATGTATCAGCCGTCGCTGGCCCGCATCTTCGAGTCTATGACGCCCGTTTACGGAACAGAGAAAGAACAGGAAGTCATCAACGAGCGTTTCCCAGAGTGTGAGAACATCTCGGTAGACTACGCCATCATGGAGAAGGCCGACGAGATATTCGTTTGCCCAGCAGACTTCGGGTGGAGCGACCTCGGCACGTGGGGGTCCCTGCACCAGCAAAGCCACAAAGACCTTTATGGGAATGCGCTTATAGGCCCTGATATCACCTTGTTTGAGAGCCGTGACTGTATCATTCACACCACACAGGAGAAGCGTGTCGTTATTCAGGGTCTTGACGGATATATAGTAGCAGAAAACAACGATACTCTGCTGATATGCAAGCTGTCGGAAGAACAGCGAATCAAGCAGTTCAGCGGAGAGAATTGATTATTGAAATATGGAAAAAATTGCTCTTATAACAGGTATTACCGGTCAGGACGGAAGCTATCTGGCCGAATTCTTAATTGAGAAAGGATATGAAGTACACGGTCTGATGCGCCGTTCGTCATCGTTCAACACCGCTCGCATCGAACATCTATATTTGGACGAGTGGGTGCGCGACATGAAGAAGAAACGTCTTGTCAACCTACACTGGGCTGACATGACCGACTCCTCGTCGCTCATTCGTGTGATCTCAAAGGTACGCCCTACGGAGATCTACAATCTCGCCGCACAGAGCCACGTGAAAGTGTCGTTTGACGTACCGGAGTACACAGCCGACACCGACGCCAACGGCGTGTTGCGACTTTTAGAGGCTGTGCGTATCTGCGGCCTAGCCGACACATGTCGCATCTATCAAGCTTCTACATCCGAGCTCTACGGCAAAGTGCAGGAGGTTCCGCAAAGTGAGACCACACCATTCTATCCCCGCAGTCCCTACGCCGTGGCCAAGCTCTACGGCTTCTGGATCATGAAGAACTACCGCGAGTCGTACAATATGTTCTGCTGCAACGGCATTCTGTTCAATCACGAGAGTGAGCGCCGAGGCGAGACCTTTGTCACCCGCAAGATAACTCTGGCTGCAGCCCGCATTGCCCAGGGATATCAGGACAAGCTCTACTTAGGCAACCTCAACTCGCTTCGCGACTGGGGCTATGCCAAGGACTACATTGAGTGCATGTGGCTCATCTTGCAACAGCCCGAGCCGGACGACTTCGTTATTGCCACAGGCGAATATCATACCGTACGCGAGTTCTGCACACTGGCTTTCAAGGAAGTGGGCATCGAATTGGAGTGGCGTGGTGACGGTGTTGACGAAAAGGGTTACGACAAGGCTACGGGTAAATCGCTCGTGGAGGTAGACCCGAAGTATTTCCGTCCTGCTGAGGTAGACCAGCTGTTAGGCAATCCCGCCAAGGCAAAGGCCAAGTTAGGCTGGAATCCGCAGAAGACCTCTTTCGAGGAACTCGTGAAGATTATGGTTCAGCACGACATGCGGTTCGTCAAGAAATTGTTCCTCAAAGCCCACATGGACGAATGAGAGATTGAGAAAAGGAGAAAATGAGGAATTGCGAAAATGTTAGCAAAGGATAGTAAGATATATGTAGCGGGACACCACGGACTTGTGGGTTCCGCTATTTGGAATAACCTCCAGCAAAGAGGATACACAAACCTGGTGGGTCGTAGCCACAAGGAGCTTGATCTGACTGACCAGGTAGCCGTGAAGAAATTCTTCGATGAGGAACAGCCTGACGCAGTGGTACTGGCCGCAGCCTTCGTAGGTGGCATCATGGCCAACTCGCTCTATCGCGCCGACTTCATTATGATGAACATGAAGATACAATGCAACGTTATTAGCGAGGCCTACGCCCACGGTGTAAAGAAACTGCTGTTCCTGGGCTCCACATGTATCTATCCGAAGAACGCTCCACAGCCCATGAAGGAAGACTGCCTGCTGACGTCGCCCTTAGAGTACACCAACGAAGAGTATGCCATCGCAAAGATTGCTGGATTGAAGATGTGCGAATCGTACAACCTTCAATACGGCACCAACTACATTGCCGTGATGCCTACGAACCTCTACGGCCCCAATGACAACTTCCATCTGGAGAACAGCCACGTGATGCCCGCCATGATGCGCAAAATCTATCTGGCCAAGCTCATTCACGATGGGGAGTGGGAAAAGATTGCTACAGACTTGAATAAGCGTCCCGTGGAGGGAGTTGACGGATCGGCATCTCGTAATGACGTTCTAACTGTATTAAGTAAATACGGTATATCGGACAACAAGGTGACACTGTGGGGTACGGGAACGCCGCTTCGTGAGTTCCTTTGGATCGAAGATATGGCTGATGCAAGCGTTCACGTACTGCTCAACGTCAACTTCAGCGACATCATCGGCATTGAGAAGTATTCTTCCGTCCATTACGGAGCCTCCACGGACGGCGCCGTAGACCGAAACCACAGTGCTGGACGTGGCGGAGCCATTCCCAAACTTGGCGAAATCCGCAACTGCCACATCAATGTCGGCACAGGCAAAGAGCTAACCATCCGCCAGCTGTCTGAACTTGTGGTCAAAGCCGTAGGTTTCGAAGGCACCATTGAGTTTGACTCCTCAAAGCCCGACGGCACCATGCGCAAGCTGATTGACGTCTCGAAACTCCACTCACTTGGCTGGACCCACAAGGTTGAAATCGAGGACGGCGTTGCCAAACTCTTCCGCTGGTATCAAAGTACATTATAGACTTTTATCCTTAATCAATAATCGCCTATGTTACAAATCCGCTGCAAGAACAACAATGTGACGAAGAGTTTCCCGGAAGGGACCTCCCTACTTGATGTCTACCAAGAGTTTGCTGACGAGATTAAGCTCCCATACCCTGTTGTGTCGGCCAAAGTGAATAATGTGTCACAAGGTCTGAAGTTCAGGCTCTTTCAGAACCGCGATGTGGAGTTTATGGATGCCACAGAAGGTTCTGGCCATCGCGCGTATGTGCGCTCCCTCACTTTTGTGCTCTACAAGGCAACACAGGATGTGTTTCCTGGGTCGAAACTGTTTATCGAACACTCGCTGTGCAGAGGATATTACTGCAATTTTAAGAAGAAGCCCACCCCTACCCCCTCCCAAAAGGAGGGAAACATAGTCACTGACGAAGACGTGGAGCGTATCAAGGCGAGGATGCAGGAGATCATCGACCTTGACATGCCCTTCCGTCGTACGGAATCGACTACAGAAGAAGCTATTCGCATCTTCAGTGAACGGGGATTTGCCGACAAGGTGAAACTCTTGGAAACCAGTGGACAGGCATACACCTATTATTATACGTTGGGTGACACAATCGACTACTACTACGGTCCTCTGGTGCCCAGTGCCAGCTATCTGAAGGTATGGGGACTGGAGCGTTATGAAGAAAAACCACGGGTTGGCGAACAAAGCCCGGGAATCGGACTGCTGTTGCGGGTGCCCGACTGGAACGACCCCACAAAGCTGGCAGAGAAGGTGGATCAGCCCAAGACTTTCGAGATGTTTGCTGAGAAGACGCATTGGGACATTATCATGCGTCTATCGAATGCGGGTGACGTGAACAAAGCCATCATGCGAGGACACTCCTCTGAGCTAATCCAAGTGAGTGAGGCCCTGCAGGAAAAGAAAATTGTACAGATAGCGGAGGAGATAGACCGCCGTTTCCATCAAGAGAAGAATCCTGTGAGAATAGTACTCATTACCGGCCCCTCCAGTTCGGGCAAGACCACCTTCTGCAAACGTCTCTCCGTGCAATTGCTGGCCTGCGGTCTGAGGCCTGTCTCGTTCTCTACAGACGACTATTTCGTGAACCGTACGGATACGCCTAAACTGCCCAACGGTGACTACGATTTCGACAACATTGAAACGGTAGAGTATTCGTTGCTTGAAGATCACTTGCTGCGGCTGATGCAAGGAGAGCGCGTGGAGATTCCAGAATATAATTTCGTAACAGGTAAACGCGAATGGAACGGCAAAAAGTTGAAACTGGCAGGCGATACTGTGCTCATCATAGAGGGCATCCACGCCCTGAACCCACTGCTGACAAAGAAGATTCCCGATTCGCTGAAATACAAGATCTATATCTCTACGCTCACCAGCATCTCGCTTGACGACCACAACTGGATTCCTGTCCGTGACAACCGTCTGCTTCGCCGCATTATCCGTGATTACAATAAAGGCGCATATACCGCTCAGCAGACCATCGCACAGTGGAAGAACGTGTTGGCAGCAGAAGACAAGTGGATATTCCCCTATCAAGAGACCGCCGACGTAATGTTCAACTCGGCGCTGAACATCGAGTTTGCCGTACTACGTACTCATGCGGAGATTATCCTTACCTCTGTGCCGAAGAACTGTCCTGAATACGCAGAAGCCCACAGGTTGTTGAAGTTCCTGCGCTATTTCATCCCCATCAGCGACAAGGAGATTCCGTCCACATCAATCATGCGCGAATTCGTAGGCGGCTCCAGCTTCAAATACTAAGGGAAGAGTAATAGGACTTGAATACGCGTTCGTCCTCGGAGGCATCGGTAAAGACTTCGAGGAGGACGGGACGCTCACTCTCTATATATAATAAGGTATCAATACCCTGTTTCATTTCTTCCATGTTCCCAGCCTTCAGGTATACGACATCGTTCTCACGGCAGACTCCCTCTGCCGAAGTCTGATGTTCAGCTGAGACATACTGATTGCGGGCTGGGCTCTGCTCCAATCCCGGCAAGAGGTTGAAGATACCACCTCTCCCATTGTTCAAAAGAAGAATACGGAAGTTTCCCCGCAGGTTCTGGTTCCACAAAGCATTCTGGTCGTAGAAGAAACTGAGATCGCCAATAACGCAGAACACCTTGTCGTCCGATACGACGGAGAAACCGGCGGCAGTGGAGAGAGAGCCTTCTATACCGTTGACACCACGGTTGCACCAGACATGGTGGGGGGCATATATATTCGCCAGACGAACAGCCGACGAGTTGGCGTAATGAACGGCACCATCCTTCAGATTTCCCTCGAAATACTTCACAGCAGCCATCTGCGAATAGTCAGGCTGATAATCGGAGGTATGTCTGGAAGCCTGTGTCAGGGCCGTCAGCCATCGACGGCGGTACTCCATACCATTGACATGTCGGTTGCGGATTTTCTGGTCAAGTGACTGAAGCACGAACTCTGGGTCGCCGACGATAATGCCACGAAGGTTCTGGAAGGTATCTTCAACAGCGCCAGAGGGACTGATACGCCACGTAACGGCATTCTCAGCACTGCGAAGAAAGTGGCGCAGACGCTTGCTGACAGTTGTATCGCCGACATGGATGACAAAGTCGGGCGGCTCCATCTGCCCGTAAAAGAGTACCTCGTCGAAATGGCTCACATGAGGGAATGCCGAAAGTGCCTCATGCAACACGATGACATGACTGAAGAGAAAATCGGCTACATCGCCTTCAAAAGCGTGGGGACTGGACTGGCCGAAGACAATCATCGGGCGGCAGGCTGCAACCAAGCCGTCAACGAATTCCGGATGCAGACAATCGTAGTCACGGGCTGGAGAGACACGGATAATCTGACGGACATCGGGCAGGCAGGGTACATCGAACGTAAATAACGGCTCCGTGATGGGCACGTTGATATGGACGGGACGGGGATCGTCGGCAGTAGCGTCCAGCAAGGCTTCATTGACCATCCGGTTGCAGTACCAAAGTTCCTCTTTGTCGTTGGGTTCGGGCAGAGAAACAGCCTTGCGTACGAAGTGGCCAAGGGCATCGGGCTGAGGCAGCGTCTGGCCGTCAAGTTGGTCTATCCAAGCCTGAGGGCGGTCTGCGGAGATAACGATAAGAGGAATATGCTGATACCAAGCCTCCGCCACGGCAGGAGCCAGATTGAGCAAAGCCGTGCCGCTGGTGACACAGACGGCCACCGGTTCATTCAAAGCCTGAGCCATTCCCAGCGCATAAAAACCACCGGACCGTTCATCCGTAACGGGATAGCAAGTAATATCCGGACATTCGTTCAAGTTATGCGTGATAGGTGCATTGCGACTGCCTGGACACACAACTGCACGTTTTATGCCGTATGCCACAAGCAATGACGTCAGGACATTAACATTTGTCTTATTACTGAACACCAAGTCTATTTACAATTTAACAATTAAACAATTTACGATTTACAATTCAGTAGGCGTCGCATAGTTTCAAGCTTTGCCTCCGTTTCCATCCACTCCTGCTCCTCAGTGCTATCCTTCAGCAAACCACCGCCCGCATAAAGGCAATAGAGTTCGGGCATGATATTCATGCAACGGAGTGAGACAAAAAGATGCGTCTGGGGATGTGATGACTGGGCAGTGCCCGGCGACAGTCCCAAAGGCCCCATAAACCCACTGTAGTAACGGCGAGGTGACTGTTCGTTCTTCACAATGAAGCGGAAAGCATCGCGTTTGGGTAGGCCGCAGACGGCAGGTGTGGGATGAAGCAGAAGGAGCAAATCGCCAATGCGGTTAGAATCTGGCAGAATAAAGGTGAAGTCAGTACGCAAGTGGACCAAGTTTGCAGCCCTGACGGTATAGGGACCCTCTTCCGTGAAATCTGCCGTGAACTGCTCTAAACATTCAGCAATATAGGTAGCTACCATACGCTGCTCCTGGATATTCTTAGTACTCCAGCGGAGCGTTTCTCCCTCTCCTCTCAAGTCATCTCCTTCCAGTTTCATGGTGCCTGCCAAAGCAATGGTACGCCACTGGTTCGCTTCTCCCTCCAATAAGATTTCAGGAGTAGCAGTCAGCCACCATCCGCTCTTTGTCGTATATACCAGCGAAATGAACATACGAGGATAACACTGACAGGCTTTTCGGAACAGTTCAATCGGTGTCGTCCGTCCATCACTTGGTTCGGCAGCACAGCGGGCAAGAACAATCTTACGGAACGCCCCCTGCTGAAGCTGGGAGTGGAAGTTGGCAAAGTCGATAGCGTAGGAAGCCTTATTAGATTGGGAAAATGAGGTACGAAAAGGATGAGACATGGGCAACGCGTCGGTAATTCCCATCTTCTCAACATCTTCATACCTCATTCTCCTTACCCTGTCTGGTCTGATTAACAATATGGGTTGTTCTGTTGTCACCTCAAATGGAGCCAAGACAAATCCTTGACGGCCATTCAGCTCGGCACACGAAATCAACTCCAGAGGCTCTCCCTCCGTCTGCTCCACCAATGTGCAACTGCTTTCATGCGGCAAACGATAAATCGCAAAAGACAGCATCAGGCTTTTTTTTGTTTAATGATATAGTTTGTCACGCGAACAGTGGATATCAGCTCGTCACTGGTGTCATAGATATCCACATTCCACACATGAAGCGTCGTTCCTCCATGGAGCAGCCGGGCATAGGCCGTAACGGTATCTCCTTCGACCACGGCCTTCACGTGACTACCACTCACCTCAATACCCACGCAGGCACAACCTGGACACAAAGCCGAGGAACCTACGCCTGCTACATTCTCAGCCAAAGCCAACGAGGCTCCGCCACTCAAAAAGCCGAAAGGCTGACGATTTCGTTCGTCAACCTTCATGCGGGCCATACAAGTATCGTCCTCCGGCGTGGAGATAAACTCCATGCCGAGGGCGGTACTCAGGTTAGGCTTTTCATTGATAATTTCATTGATTCTTTCTACGTTCACGTCGCAATTCTTGCTTCTTAACTCATTCCCGAGCAAAGCTCGCCTACCCGCAGCCTTTCACTGTTTACTTGAACAGCGAATACTCCTTCACAGTCCACGCCAAAGCGCTGGCACCCAGCACGTCGCGCTCGCGGTTGTCAATCTGTGAAATTAACACCTTCACATTACCACGGATATTTCCGAATACATGTTTGTCAAACGATTCATAGGCCGGATCTAATAGCCACTTACCTGCCCTGGAGATACCGCCTGCCAGGATAATGGCTTCCGGGTCGACAATGCTGGCATAATTGGCCAAGCCAATGCCCAGCTTGTAGCCCGTACGGCGATACACCTCTATAGCCAGCTTGTCACCCTGCTCGCAAAAACCTGCAATAATCTTCGGTGACAGATGCTCATGTCCACGCATGAGAGACGGCTTGTCACTTTCCGCCAACACTTCCTCAACTGTTCGCAAGATTCCCTTTGCAGCGCAATAAGCCTCCAGACAGCCTCTCTTGCCACAAGCACATACTCGCGCACTGTCACTGTCGTCAATACAGGTATGACCAATCTCTCCTGCAAAGCCCCCAGAGCCTTGATGCTCGTGATTGGCGGAGAAGAAACAGCTGCCTAATCCAACACCGATATTGATGACAATAAAGTCTTTCATTCCATGGGCAATACCATAAGCTTTCTCGCCCAAGGCCGAGATGTGGGCATCATTGGCTACCGCCACGGCCAGTCCTAAGCGGTCACGAACCATAGCAGCCAGAGGTATCATGCCTTTCCACGGCAGATTTGGTGCATTCACAATGCTGCCATTCACAGAACTGGCACTAGGTGCGCTGATACCAATGGAACGGATACTCTCGTAGCCGCCATTAGCCTCAACCAACTCCAGAATACTGTCAGTAAGCTTGGCCACATAATCATTGATATTGGGATACTCTTCAGTGTTAAATCCTCCTTCAGCGATAATGTTGCCACGCACATCCACGATGGCGTAGGTAGTACGTTCGATACTGATGTCTACGCCAACAACTCTGTTCTTAATTTGAATGTCTCCCATGTCTTCGATTTATGTTATTTCTTTATTTAAACAATGAATACTCCTTTACTTTCCATGCCAGGACGCTGGCACCCAAAACATCTCGTTCCTTGTCATCAAGGATAGACGCTATGATAGGTACTTTCCCACGAATGTTAGGAAAAACATGTTCGTCGAACGATTGTTCCATAGGGTCTGTAAGCCATTCGCCTAATCGCGACTGCTGTCCGGTAAGGACAATGGCTTCAGGGTCAATTACTGAGGCATAGATAGCCAATCCGATACCTAACTTATAACCTACAAGTCTCATCGTCTCAATGGCTAACTCGTCTCCTTGCTCACAAGCACCAACAATGGTCTTTGGGGTGAGCATACCGACTTGCTGACGCAAGATAGACGGTCGGCTATCCTTCTCAATCAGTTCATGGGCAGTCCTGATAATTCCATTGGCAGAAGTATACTGCTCTAAGCAACCACGTCGCCCACAGCCACACTCACGGCCTCCAACTTCCACGCAAACATGTCCCACCTCACCGGCAAAGCCGTCAACGCCCAGATGTGCCTGCCCATTTGCAAAGATACAACTGCCTACGCCACCATGGCTTAGCGACACAACAATGAAATTGTTCATGCCATGAGCACTTCCGAAGCCTAATTCTCCCAAAGCAGTGATGTGGGCATCATTGGCCAGTGCCACTGCCATACCTAACCTGTCGCGCAGCATAGCTGCCAAGGGTATTACACCCTTCCATGGCAGATTGGGGGCATTCTCAATACAGCCAGTCAGGTAATTGCCGCTGGGAGCACTCATGCCCACAGAACGGATAGACTCACAGCCCCCGTTAGCTTCTGCCAGAACGACAATCTTTTCACTCAGGGCAGAGGAAAAGTTATTCACATCAGGGAAGTTGGACGTCTGAAGCGTATCATGCGCAATGATATTGCCTCGGATGTCTACAATGGCTATCGTCGTGGTTTCAACCCCCACGTCAATACCTACTACCCTTGTCTTTATCTTGACCTTCATCATAACTATTTCTCACCTCAATGGCCGTAACTGATTATTCATTTCATTCCATACCTACCCGTAGTCTTTCACTTAAACAGTGAATACTCCTTCACACTCCACGCCAATACACTGGCACCTAACACTTCCTTGTTGTGGTCGTTGAGTGACGAGACAAGGAACTTCACCTTGCCTGCAATGTTGTGAAACACATGCTCCTCAAACGACTCACGTGTAGGACCTAACAGCCATTCACCAGCCCTGGCAATGCCGCCCGTAAAGATGATTGCCTCCGGATTGAGCACTGTAGCGTAACCTGCAAGACCGAAACCTAACACCTGACCGGTACGGCGATAAACTTCTATGGCTAGTTCGTCGCCCATTTCACAATAACGAGTAATCATTTCGGAAGTGAGCATCCTCGCTTCACGCATCAATGACGGCTTGTTGTCCTGCTCCATCAGTATACGAGCTGTCTGCACAATGCCTTTGGCTGCCGTATACTGCTCCAAACAGCCACGATTTCCACAGCCACACTGTCTACCGTTACGATCAATACAGGTATGACCTATCTCCCCGGCAAAGCCATGAGAGCCCAAATAAGGATGGCCGTTCGAGTAGATACAACTGCCCATGCCACTTCCCAGCGTAATAAGTATGAAATCATTCATACCATGAGCACAACCAAATGCATGTTCACCCAATGCAATCACGTTGGCATTGTTTCCTAAAGCCACCGCTACCCCTAACTGGTCTCTCATCATGGCAGCAAGGGGTATGACACCCTTCCACGGCATATTGGGCGAATTTTCTATGCAACCCGTACGAAAATTCGCGCTAGGAGCACTGATGCCCACTGAACGGATAGTTCCATATCCGCCGTTTGCCTCAACCAACGTAACAATGCTTTCGGCCAGCTTGGTGACGAAACCACTGATTTCGGGATAATCTTCCGTAGGAAAGCGACTCTCAGCAAGAATCTGCCCACGCACGTCGACGATGGCGTACGTTGTCCAGTCAAGGCTGATATCAACTCCAATAACACGGTCTTTGATTGCTGTTTGATTCATAGTTATGCTGGTAAAGATGCAGCAAAAATAGTAAAAATATTCTGAACTACCAAAGACAAAACACTTTTTTTGCAAATATTTTTTGATTCATAGCATATTTCGCAATATTTTTAGTAATTTTGCACCCACTTTCAAGAATATTCTACAGATAATTATGAACGTTTTAGAACTGAGTGAACAAGAGATAGGCCGTCGCCAGAGCCTTCAGGAGCTACGTCAAATGGGTATTGACCCATATCCCGCAGCAGAGTATCCCACCAACGCTTTTTCAACCGACATAAGAGCGGAGTTTCAGGACGGTACCGAACGTGAGGTGTCCATTGCCGGACGTATGATGAGTCGCCGTGTCATGGGTAAGGCATCTTTTGCAGAGCTCCAAGATTCCAAAGGTCGTATTCAGGTGTATATCACCCGCGACGACATCTGTCCAGGCGAGAACAAAGATTTATATAATACAGTATTCAAGCGTCTGCTCGACATCGGTGATTTCATCGGCGTCAAGGGCACCGTGTTCCGTACTCAGACGGGCGAGATCAGTGTCCATGCCAAGGAACTGACACTACTCAGCAAGTCGCTCAAGCCGCTGCCCATCGTGAAGTACAAGGACGGCGTGGCCTACGACAAGTTCGATGACCCTGAGTTGCGCTACCGCCAGCGCTACGTCGACCTCGTGGTCAACGACGGCGTAAAGGAAACGTTCCTGAAGCGTG
The DNA here is from genome assembly GCA_900318585.1 of uncultured Prevotellaceae bacterium. Classification (GTDB taxonomy): domain Bacteria; phylum Bacteroidota; class Bacteroidia; order Bacteroidales; family Bacteroidaceae; genus Prevotella. The sequence continues at coordinate 25,300 of ONKY01000167.1, read as the reverse complement.
CCACTATTATCCGCACCATGCGCAGCATTCTCGATGAGGCAGGCTATACAGAGGTCGACACGCCCATCCTGCAGAATATTGCCGGTGGAGCTTCGGCTCGTCCGTTTGTCACGCATTTCAACGCGCTCAACCAAGATATGTATATGCGTATCGCTACGGAGCTCTATCTGAAACGTCTTATCGTGGGAGGCTTCGAGGGCGTATACGAAATGGGCAAGAATTTCCGCAACGAAGGTATGGACAAGACCCACAACCCCGAGTTCACCTGCATGGAGCTCTATGTCAGCTATAAAGACCTGCTGTGGGGTATGACCTTTACGGAGAAAATGCTCGAGCAGATCTGTACTGCTGTCAATGGCAAGCCCGAGGTCGAGATTGACGGAAAGGTAATCTCGTTCCGTGCACCGTTCCGTCGGCTGCCCATCCTTGACGCCATTAAGGAGAAGACGGGCTTTGACTGTGACGGCAAGACCGAGGAGGAGATTCGGGCGTTCTGCCTGTCGAAAGACATGGATGTGGATGAGACCATGGGCAAGGGTAAGCTCATTGACGAGCTTTTCGGTGAATTCTGCGAGGGTACATTCATCCAGCCTACCTTCATTACCGACTATCCCGTTGAGATGTCACCCCTGACGAAAATGCACCGCTCCAAGCCCGGCCTCACTGAGCGTTTCGAGCTCATGGTCAACGGTAAGGAGCTTGCCAACGCCTACTCCGAGCTGAACGACCCAATCGATCAGGAGGAGCGCTTTGTAGAACAGATGCGACTGGCCGACAAGGGCGACGACGAGGCCATGATCATCGACCATGACTTCCTGCGTGCCCTGCAGTATGGTATGCCTCCCACCTTTGGCATCGGCATCGGTATCGACCGTCTGGTCATGCTCCTTACAGGTAAATTTGCCATTGGAGAGATTATGCTCTTCCCGCAGATGAAGCCCGAGAAGAAGATTCCCCAGTCCACCCCCGCCGAGTGGGCAGAGGTAGGCGTCGCCGAAGAGTGGGTGCCCGTCCTCCGCAAGGCTGGCTTTAACCTTGTGCAGAACATCAAGGACGAAAAGCCACAAGGACTTCAGCAGAAAATCGGCGACATAGTCAAGAAGTACAAGCTGGAGATGCAGAAACCCAGTGTTGACGAAGTCGCTGCATGGATTGAGAAGGCGCAAGCCTAATTAGAATTAGAATAAATGTACGACTGCGGAAAGATAGCAATTATCGGCGGCGGAAGTTGGGCAACAGCCATTGCCAAGATTGTGGTGGGCCACACCCACCACATCGGCTGGTACATGCGCCGCGACGACCAGATTGACGATTTCCGCCGCATGGGTCACAACCCGAGCTATCTGACCAGCGTCCACTTCAACGTCGACGAGATACACTTTGAGAGCGACATCAACAAGATTGTACAGCTTTACGACACACTGGTGTTCGTCACTCCGTCGCCTTACCTGAAGAGCCATCTGAAGAAACTCAAGACGCGACTGAAGGACAAGTACATCGTCACAGCCATCAAGGGCATCGTTCCCGACGACAACCTTGTCTGCTCCGAGTACTTCCACCAGGTATTCGACGTGCCCTATAGCTGTCTGGCCTGCCTCGGCGGTCCCAGCCATGCTGAGGAGGTAGCACTGGAACGCCTGAGCTACCTCACTGTAGGCTGTGCCGACCGCGAAAAGGCACAAGCCTTCGCTGACGTGCTCTCGTCAGAATACATCAAGACCAAGACTTCTTCCGACGTCATCGGTATTGAGTATTCCTCCGTTTTGAAGAATGTCTACGCCATTGCCGCAGGCATCTGCTCCGGCCTGAAGTTCGGCGACAACTTCCAGGCCGTTCTCATGGCCAATGCCGTGCAGGAGATGAGTCGCTTCCTCAACACCATCAGCCCCAACGTAGAGCGAAACATCACCGACTCCGTCTATATGGGAGACCTCTTGGTTACGGGCTACTCCAACTTCTCACGCAATCGCACCTTCGGCACCATGATAGGCAAGGGCTACAGCGTGAAGTCAGCACAGATAGAGATGGAAATGATAGCCGAGGGCTACTTCGGCACAAAGTGCATGAAGGAAATCAACCGCCACTGCCACGTCAACATGCCCATCCTCGACGCCGTCTACAATATCCTCTACGAGCGCATTTCGCCGCAGATAGAAATCAAGCTCCTTACTGACTCTTTCCGGTAATTATAACTATTTGCTCGTTTTTTGTAAGTTTTTCTTTCTTTTTGTCGTATAATTGAAAGAAAAGCCGTACCTTTGCACCCGCATGAACCAACCATTTAAATAAAACGATGAAAAAATGAGAAAGAAAAGTTTCATGTTAAGGACATTGGCAGTGGCGCTGGCAGTGTTCAGCAGTGTTGCCGCCATGGGGCAACAGGCAAATCAGAAGAAGGACAGTGACATTGACTGGATGAAGGACTTCACCAGCCGAATCACGTTCAATGGTTACGCACAGGGAGGCTGGTCATACCAGGATCCCAACGGCAAGAAGACAAACTCGTACAATCTCAAGCGTACCCTTCTCTGGGCAAAAGCCCGCATCACAGACAGATGGTCGTTCATGTTCATGCACGATTTTTCTAGCGTAGTCCAAGAGTATTACACCGACTACCGCATCTCCAACGACAAGTCTCTGACCTTCCGCATCGGACAGTTCAAACACAGCTATACGATGGAGAATCCCCTTTCCCCTACCATGCTCGAACTCATTGACGTCTACTCGCAGGCCGTGCTCTATCTGGCCGGCGAAGGTCCCGACCCCCTGAACGGCGTGAACTACGGCCGCGACATGGGTATGGAGGTCTACGGCGACCTGCTTGATAACCACCTGCACTATGAGCTCGCCCTGATGAGCGGACAGGGCATCAATCGCAAAGACCTCAACAATCAGAAAGACTTCATCGCTAAGCTCGAAGTGAAGCCGTTCGACGGCCTTCGCCTAGTAGCATCAGGCTATCTCGGTACTGGTTGCGCCGTAGGTACGGCAAAGTGGAACCCCGATATCCATGTTGGCGACAACTATAAGCGCAATCGCTACAGCGTAGGCGCAGAATACAAGACACAGGCCTACTCCCCCGCCCAGTACAAGGAGGCCCGTCCAGCCAGCATCCGTGCCGAGTGGCTCGGCGGTGAAGACGGCGAGGTAGGCTCACGTGGCGGCTACGTCACCACCTGCATCCCCGTGGTGGATGCTCTTGACATCGTAGCCTCTGGCGAGACCTACGACCGCAACACCAATGTAGACGGCTGGGACCAGACGAACCTAACCGTCGGCCTGCAATACTGGTTCTACAAGAAGTGCCGTCTCCAACTGCAGTACACCCGTTGCCTTCTTGGCGACAACCTCGGCGACGACTATAACTGGCTCCAGGCTCAGGTACAGGTTGCGTTTTAGAACCCATTCCCCTAACCCCTCCCCAGGGGAGGGGAGTCTGAAAGACTCGGGAGAGTGGCATTAATAACAAAAAGGTTTTACCCCCTGAAACTAACCAAGCTCCCCTCCCCTGGGGAGGGGCTGGGGGTGGGTTTATGATTTTCAAGGTTTTACTAACATTAATTTTCCTGGTCGTGATGGTAGGTGTGGGTATATATTCACGCAAGCAGGCCAGCAGTGTTGACGGTTTTGTTCTTGGCGGACGCGCAGTAGGTCCCTGGCTCACTGCCTTCGCCTTCGGCACATCTTATTTCTCGGCAGTGGTCTTCGTGGGCTATGCCGGACAATTCGGATGGAAGTACGGTATGTCGAGTGCCTGGATTGGTATCGGCAATGCCATCATCGGCTCCCTCTTGGCATGGCTCATCCTGGGTCGTCGAACGAAGCTGATGACGCAGCACATCGAGTCGCGCACCATGCCCGACTTTTTCGGCACCCGTTTCGCCGACCAAGGTCTCCGCGTGACAGCATCTGTCATTGCATTCGTGTTCCTGATTCCCTATACAGCTGGCGTGTACAGCGGCATTTCCCGACTCTTTGAGATGGGCTTCGAGATACCCTACGAGTATTGTGTCATCATCATGTCAATCCTCACCGCCGTCTACGTCATCATCGGCGGTTACAAGGCCACGGCCATGAACGACTTCATCCAAGGCATCATCATGCTCTTCGGCATCGTGGCAGTCATCCTGGCCGTATTGAATGCGCAGGGAGGACTGGCAACGGCCGTAGAGAAGCTGGCGCAGATACCTTCCGACGCCGACCCTGCCGTGAACGGCGGCTTCGCCTCATGGTTCGGCCCCGATCCCTGGGGACTGTTGGGCGTGGTAATACTGACCTCGCTCGGCACGATGGGACTGCCGCAGATGGTGGGTAAGTTCTACTCCATTACCGACGAGAGCGCCATCAAGCGCGGTACTGTCATTTCTACCATCTTCGCCTTCATCGTGGCTGGTGGCTGCTACTTCCTTGGTGGCTTCGGGCGTCTCTATGATCCCGTCATCAATGAGACTACCGGCAAGATTGCCTTCGACTCGATTGTACCTGCCATGCTTGTCACCCTGCCCGACGTGCTGATCGCCCTCGTGGTGTTGCTGGTGCTCTCGGCTTCTATGTCTACACTGGCCTCACTCGTACTTACTTCTTCGTCAACGATGACGCTCGACCTAATCTATCGCGACAAGAAGTCGCTGCCCGGTGAAGTGGAGGACGGTACCATTGACGACATCGTGGCCGAGAAGATTGAGCGCCGCAAGGTTGTGGTGATGCGTGTGCTGATTATGTTCTTCATCGTCATCTCCCTGCTCATCGCCCTCAATCCACCGACATTCATCGCCCAGCTCATGGGTATTTCATGGGGTGCGTTGGCAGGCGCCTTCCTGGCACCGTTCATGCTCGGTCTCTACTGGCGCGGTGTGACCACGGCCTCCGTTTGGGCTTGCTTCATCTGGGGCGTAGGTCTCACGGTTATCAATATGCTCTTAGGCAACCCCATCAACCCCATCAACTGCGGTGCCATCGCTATGGTTGGCGGTTTCCCCGTTGTTTGGATTGTCAGCCTGCTGTCGCCCAAGATGAAGCGCGAGACTGTGGATAAGATTTTCGAGTGCTACAAGTAATCTATCCTGTTTCTTACGCGCGCACAGAAATATAGTTTATATCCAATAAGTTCTGACCCTTCTGACCCCTACTTAGGAGACAGAAGGGTCAGTTCTTTTCCTGTTTATCGGAACACGGGGGAAGTACGTTACAAAAAACCGAAGTATCAGAAGAAAGTCGGTGTTTTACATTTGTTTCGCCGTAAGAAACAAAAATTAAGCAGGGAGTTTCGCTCGAAACTCCCTGCTTGTCGGATTAAAGGTACAGCCTTGCGAGCAAAACTCATTGCAAACCAGGCAAGAGTCACTCTATTGTCCCCTCGGCAGTCTTTATTTCTTCACGGCCTTCTTGCCATTGACGATGTAAATGCCACGGGGCAGTCCATTGAGATTGGTTGCAGCACGGCGTACAAGAACGCCTGCAGGTGTGTAGACATCAAAGGTCTGTCCACGGGCAATCAGTGCATTGATGCCGGCAGGTACCTTCACAGTCAACACGCCGTTGGTATACTCGAACACGTAGTTCTGAGCCTCACCGCCGCCGAGGATGATGGGATACTCACCTTCCTTAGAGTCCTTGTCTGCAGCACAGGTAGCCGTGGGCTTTGTCAGCAGCACGCTCTCGGTCTCGCCGTTCTTCCAGCCCTCATACTGAATGGTGAAAGCAGGATTCTCTTGACCTTCCTCACGTTCGCAATCTGCTACAGAGACTTTCAGGGTAGCGGGAGTGATGGTGAGCGTGCCGTTGGTGAAGCGGGTCTTGTAGTTAGTCAGCGTACCCTTGCCCACGACGATATCGTAGGTGCCGACGGGAGTGGTTGCAGTAGCCTCGCAGGAGATTTCGGGCGTACCCTCGGCCTCGGCGCCGCTGACAGTATACGCGAATTCAGGATTGGCCTCACCATACTCGCGGGTATAGTTCTCGGCAACGACCACAAGCTCGTCTGCCTCAGAAACAACCAGTTTTCCGTTGACGTATGAGATGTCGTAGTTCTGTGCCTTGGCTCCGCTAACGACGACGTCGTACTCGCCGGGCTCACTGTCCTTGTCGGCAGCACAGCTGACGGTTGGTTTGTCGGTCAGCACGTCTTCAGTCTCATTCAGCTTGAAGCCGCTGTAGGTAAGACCGGCAGTGAAGTCGGGATTCTCTTCGCCTTGCTTGCGGGAATAAGTGCCGGCGGAAATGGTGAGGGGTGCGGGAAGGATGGTGAGCGTTCCGCTGACATAGGAGTCGTTGGAATTGCTGATGGTGCCCTTGCTTACGGTGATGGTATAGGTACCTACAGGCGTAGAGGCGGTAACATCCTGGCCGTTCTCATCTTTACAGCTGATGGCAGGCTCGCCGTTAATGGCAGCACCTTCGACACTGTAGGTGAAGGCGGGATTCGGATCGCCATAGACGCGGGTAATATCCTTAGCCTTGACCACGAGCGGCTCACCCGGCTCAATCTTGAGAGTAGCATCGGAACCTAATACGAAACGATAGCGGGATGAGGTGCCTTCTTTAAGACGCAGCTTATGATTGCCTACACTCATGTCGTTGGGGTCTATCTCAATAGTGGGGAGTGCGTCAAGAATACTTTCGTCGTCATCATTCTTCCAACCTGAATAGGTCAGCATGTAATCAGGTAGCTTCTCTCCTTGCTTAATGGTAAAGGACGACTGCGAGAACTTAACAACCAGACGAGCCTTGGTGACGGTAAGCGTACCATTGAGGAACTCAACCCCTTCATTGGTGACGGTTCCCCTCGAGATAACGATAGGATACTCGCCGGCCGGCGACTTCTCGTCAGCAGCACAGGTGATGGAAGGCGTGCCGTCGAGCATATTTTCTGGTGTATAGTGGAACTGGGGATTGGGGTCGCCATACTCGCGGGTCTCGTCAACTGCCTGCACATAGGGAGACATGACATAGAGGTGGCCCTCCTCGTACTGAATTTCATAGTCCTGAGCATCACCGCCGCTGAGGGTGATGGGATAGGTGCCAACCGGAGAAGATGCGTCGGCGGTACAAGTAACTGTGATGGGAGTAGTGAGGACGCTGGCGTTGTCGCTGTTCTTAAAACCGCTGTAGTCTATCTGCCAGGTAGTCGGATTGGGCTTACCGGCCATACGGGTCACATCAGCGGGACGGGCTGTCAGCTTGGCCTTGGTAATGGTGAGCGTGCCTTCTTCGACAGTAATTTTGCTGTTTGACAGACAGTTATCCTTCAGGCGGATGGTGTGAGTAGTGCCGGCATGTGCATACTTGTCAGCCGTACACTCCAAGGTGACGATGCCGCGAGGCGTTCCAGTGATTTTATATTCAAAATTAGGGTTGTCTTCGCCGTATTCTCGTTCATAACTGTAGATTGAAATGGTGACAGGTTCGTCTTTGGCGAACTCCTCCTCAGTCATCACCTTCATGACATCCGGATAACCCTTTGGAACGCGGAGGACAGCCTCGTTGGCATTGAGATAGCTACGGTTTGTTTCCTTGACGAAGGCCAAGCTTCCATCACTTGCAATAGAGAGAACACGATGATAATCGGGGTCGTAGGCAACGGTATTTGTAAAGTATGTACCAGTCAGGTTGTTACCCGAGACAGCTGCTCCGCCACCACTCAAGATGTTAATTCGGTTGTTGGAGTAGGAAGCGCTGGCACACTTGATGATGACAGGCATGCCAGCAGGAATGGTGCCGGAATTCACTTCAGTAATGACAGCGACGCCACTGGCTGTGATTTGTTTGACGTAATAGATCTTCATGTTGTCAGCACCCGGCGAAAAGGCAAAACTGGCATAGAAGGGTCTGTAATAGCCGTTGGTTGCCTCGACAGTCGGTTTGATGCCGAAATACTCATTGCCAGAGATGCTGATGGGCTTGAAATACCACTTCTTATTTGAACCTTCGGTTACCAGATAGCCACGGTCGCTGCTACCGTTTGAGTCGGAGAGCGTCTTTTGGGCAGAAACACCTTGGGAATTAATTTTTCCAGAGCATGAGTAGGTGTTGCTGCCCTCGTCGGTGACAGTCAGATGCAGTCCAGTCAATTGATAGGAGTCAATGCCTTGGCTAACGAGATCCCAGTTACTACCACCAGCATTCTTCATATAGACAACTGAACCGGGTTCAGAGACAACATTCTCGAAGCCTTTCTTGGTAATCAGAGCCTTCTTCATGTCAACATCTGTTCCACTACGGACAACGTCCTTACTTGCAAACGTGATATAACGCTGGGTGTTAACGTTCTGCACACGGTAAAAGCCGCTGCCTTTTAACTGGGCAAATGCAGTGCTGGCCATACACCAAGCCAACAGAAGAAATAATGGTTTTTGCATTTTTCTCATAAATAAATATATTATATTATGTTTTTATAATCTTGTCCTGTTATCATAACACGCTGCAAAGATACGAAAAAGTTGCGATGTATTGGGCAGGATTTATACTTTTTTTTCGTATCTTTGCAAAATAATTGAGAATAGACAGGAAGAATTACCTAACTTCCCCTCAAAACTTCTTTCCGAAAACGATTTTTAGGAAGGTATTCACCAGCAACTTAGCGTCAAACCACCATGAACGGTGTTCCAGATAGTAGAGGTCTAGCTCTAAGCGTCGGAGCATCTTATCCATAGTGTCCGTATACCCATTATAGAGCGTGGCATATGAAGTCACACCTGGGCGTATTTGGTATAGCTCAGCATATCGCGGATTGAATTGCATAATCTGGTCTATAAAGAACTTGCGCTCCGGGCGCGGCCCGACGAAAGCCATATCGCCGATGAATACATTCCACAGTTGGGGAAGCTCGTCAAGATGATGGTTGCGCAGGAATCTGCCGATACGTGTCAGTCGCGGATCGTCATCCTGCTGCAGCAGTTCCTCGCCCTCTTTCTCTGCATCGACCACCATGCTGCGGAATTTGTAAATGTAAAACGGTCGACCTCCCAGTCCGATGCGCTCCTGCTTGTAGATGGCAGGGCCGCCCCCCAGCTTGATGGCCAGCCAACAAGCCAGAATAAGAGGTGAGAAAATAATCAGGCACAAGGCTGACACGATGAAATCAATGAATCGTTTCATGCCACGACAATCTTCATTTGGTTAATACAGACATTAACTAAACTGTATATAAGAACGTCGATGAGGATGATCCAAGTGAAATTCAGAAGCGGATACAATCCAAAGTTGATGGCGGCATATGCGACAGCCAGTCCGAGGATTGTCAAGAGAGCCTGGTGCTGGCTCATACCGGAACGCATCAGCTTGTGATGAATGTGGTTCTTATCGGCATCAAAAAGAGGCTTGTGATGGATAAAGCGGTAGAGGGTCACCCTCACCACGTCGGCCATAGGCACGAAGAGCAGAGTGATGGGAACCAGCAATGCCTCCGGACGTACGGGCCAGATAGTAGTATTGTTGGAAGCACACTTGATGGCAAGGAAGCCCAAGATGAACCCCAGAGACAACGAGCCGGAATCGCCCATAAAAATCTTGGTGTTACGTTCGGCACTACCGAAGAGATTGAAATAGCTGAAGGCTATCAAGGCGCCTATCAGGCCGGCCACCAGGATGGAATAGGTGTGCGTAAAGGTATCGTAATAATTAAAATAAACCAGAAAACCAATTAGGGCGAACAGCGAGAGACCTGATGCCAGGCCGTCGATGCCGTCAATCAGATTAATGGCATTGTCAATAAACACCATCATGAAGATGGTCAGTGGTATACCGATATAACTGGGAATTTCGTAGATGCCGAAAAGCCCGTAGAGGTTGTTTATGTAGAGTCCAGCAAACGGTAGCAGACATCCAGTGAATATCTGAACGGCAAACTTCGTCTTGGCGTTCAGGCCTGTCAGGTCGTCGATAATGCCAGTTATATAGATGAGTAGCAGTCCCATCATGAAGATGGCACTCCAGATGGTGACAGGCAGGGTATGCTCTTCAGATACTGGCAACAGGAGCAAAATGACGAGAAAGGCGGTAATCATGCTTGGAAAGAAAGAGATGCCTCCCATACGGGGAATAGCATTCTTATGCACCTTCCGGTCGTTGGGAATGTCATAGAGTTTCTTCCGTTTGCAATAGTCGAGAATGACGGGCGTGAACACAAACCCGCAAACCAGACTTAGTAAAAAAGCTCCAAGTAGATATATTGTCATACGCAGTTTCTCTTTATTACTATAACAGAATAATCTCATTATTATTGTATCACCATTGTTTTTTTATCATATAAAAATCGCACCTTGTGACAAAAGTGTGCGAAGACACTCAGTCTCGGAAGAAAAAACAAACGTTTTTGTTTTGTTCTTCTCTCAACTTTTCGTATCTTTGCGCCCATGAATAGAAAATTCCTTTTGTTGTTTGTCCTCTCGTTAGTCAATTTGCTATTGATGCACTGGCAGTTGGCCTTAACGGTAGAGTTTGAGTATCCGTTTAGGGCAGATGCCATCTTCAGCAATGTCTTTTCATGCCTGATTGACACGTTCAGTTTCTTCATGATAGGTCTGTTGGTGACATGGGGAAGGGTGAAGCCCACTCTGCTTGTCACCTATATCTGTACCACGGTTCTTGCACTCTCCAATGTGTTGTACGCCAGATTCTTTGACCACTATATCCCGGTTTTGGCCATTACGCAGATGGGCAACCTGAACGACGGCGAGGTCATGAGATGTATTTGGAAGGCGTTCAGGATTACTGATTTATATGTTGTCTTGTTGGCCTTGCTCTTCGGATGGTTCTATCGGCGGTACGACGGTAAGGCGTTGCAACGGAGATACTTAAAGACGCTGGGAACGCTTTGGACTGCGATGTTGGCTTCGGTGGCTGTGTTTATCCTGGTGATGGGACTCTTCCGTGATGATTCATTTCAAGTATCCTACACAAGGTTCGCACCCATGCGTATGCATTATTATCAGGCTCCCAACAACATGCTGTTCCGAGGCGGCTTCATCCGACGCACGCTCACGTGCCTTGACGATTTCTCCCAAGGGAGGATGACGCTGACGGATGCACAGAGGGAGGAAATCAGACAGAACTTTACGGACTATTCGGATAGGACAACGGCGAAGACGGTGGGAGAGGATACCAAGAACCTGATTCTAATCATCGTAGAGTCCTATCTGTCGGTAACCTCCGACCTAATAGTAGACGGGAAAGAGATTACGCCGTTCCTGAATCAGTTGAAGGGCGACAGTGGCGTCTATTACAACGGTCATCTACTGCCGAACATCAATATGGGTGAGTCTTCGGACGGACAGTTTATCTATATGACGGGACTGCTGCCGCTAAAGTCGGACATCACGGTCAATCTGATGAAAAGCAGAACGGCACACAGCCTGCCCAAGGCTCTTGCGGAAGGAGGCATAGCCGTCCATTCACATTCTGTTATACCGACGTCGCCTACCTTCTGGGAACAGGACGCCATGAACGAGGTATATGGTATAGAGCAGCTCTATTCCAAGCTCGACTATCACGGTGATCTGCCCATTTACAGGGATCTGAACGACGCGCAGGTGTTTGAGATGGCAACTCAGACAGACAGCAAGGCGAAGGAACCTTTCTTCTCGATGATATTGACAATGTCGATGCATCATCCTTACGACAAGTGCGAGGAACATGGTTTTACCCTGGCTGACGAATCGCTGACACCGGAATACCGCAATTACTTGGTCAACTGCCATTATTTCGACATGCAATTAGAGAATTATATTAGTGCCTTACGACAGAGCGGAATCTATGACCGAAGCGTGATTGTCATCACAGCCGACCATCATGCCCATCACTCCGTGCTGAATATGGAAGAGGGTGAAATCAGTGAGGAGCTGCCCCTTTATATCGTCAATGGCGGCATCAATACTGAAACGGCATGGCAGGGAACCTGTAACCAGATAGATGTCTATACTACCTTGTTGGATATGTTTGGCCTCACCCCCTATTGGCGGGGCTTCGGCCATACGCTTTTGAAGAAAGAGTATAGCAATTCAGTATCTGAGCAGGTGCAGAGACTCTCCGAATGGGTCATCAGGAGCGACTATTTCGCTCAGGAATAGCAGCTATTCAAGTAATTCCCTGAAAATGGTCTCTGCCTCAGCATTGGATTTCTCGCTGGTGAACATTTTGGCAATACGCTCTTTGCCTGCTGTGGCATAGCGCATATAGAGATCCTTGTCGCTGAGCAACTTGTCGATGGCGGCGGCGTATGCCTTGACATCGCCCAAAGGTACCTCCTCGCATGTCTGATTCCCTACTGACACCCAATTAACGCCAGAGCCTTCGATTGTAAAGGTGACTGGCACACTGCCACAGTACATGGCCTCTGCCAGAGCGATGCCAAAAGCTTCCTGTTTGGTGCAGGATGTAAAAGCGAAGATGTCAGAAGCATAATAGTAGCAACGCAGATAATCGTTGGGAATACGGCCAATGAACTTCACCCTTTCGGAAGTTGTCATCGCCTTCAGCCTGTCTGTCTCAGGTCCTCGGCCGCCAATAAGGATGATGCAGTCAGACTGGATGTATTTTTCAGCCTCTATCAGGTAGTTGATACCTTTGTAGGTGGCATGGCGTCCCACCACAAATACAATCTTCTTGTAATGGTATTTGCTGCGTATTTCCTCTACAACGTTTTCGTCTCCTTTGCGCCAGCGGAATTCTTTCTTGATAATGCCGTTAGGAACTACCTTGGTCTTGTCACGATAGTCATAGATTGGACTCGAGGGGTGAATATAGTTGGGGCTGGTAGCGAGTATCAGATCGGCTTTCTTCAGCAGCCTACGCTCGAAACGGTTGACCAGACGATAGAGGATACCCTTGCCTAAAATGTCAGAATGCCATAACAGCACGAGTTTGGTATCACGAGGGGTCAACTTGGCCGTGATGGGATAGAGAAAAGGATTGGGGCAATGCAGGAGAATAATGTCTGGCTGCTCCTCATAGATAATCTTCTTGAGATAGTGATAATAGGTAAAGGCTATATCCTGACTTGAGACTTTCATGGAGGGGGCAATGCGATAGACCTTGATGCCGTTGACGGTATCCATGCGTGTGATACCATCCTGACTGAAGCAAATAATGACATGGTCGAAATTGGTCAGACCTTCGGCCATGTATTTCGTGACGGTTTCAATGCCGCCTTCTACAGGATAATAGTATTTTGCTATCTGGAGTATCGTTTTCTTCATAAGCGCTGTTTTTCTGCCTTATTATAGTTATAACGCCATTAAGACCCAAAAATTGTATGGCCCACCATTCCTTTTATCCACATTTTTGTGATTTTACCAATCGGATGACTTCTTTCGCCGATTTCTCCCAAGAGAACCGTTTCACTGTTCGGTATCCTTCACCCTGCATCCTATTCCTATAAACGTCGCTATGTTCCAAATATTGCCTGATTACCTCAGAAATATGATCTACACCGTACGGGTTGAAATACATGGCCGCATCACCGCAGACCTCTCTCAGCACAGGTATATCAGAAGCCAAGACAGGACAGCCACAGGCCATCGCTTCTACAGGGGGCATCCCGAATCCTTCGTAAATGGAAGGGAAGATAAAGCATGTGGCAGTGTTATACAAATGGAGCAATTCCTCGTCATCTACACGCCCTAAGAATCTCACGTTCTGAACCTCGTCCTCCGTACCGTCCTGACGACTGAACACCCACCCCTGCTTGCCAACGATATAGAGTTGGCAGTTCGTAATATGCTTAAAGGCCTCGATAAGACGGTCAAAATTCTTGCGAGGGTCGAGCGATGATACTGCCAAAGCAAAACGCTCTGCGGGAACCGTCTTTTCTGCTTGCGTATAGAATCTGTCCTCATCTACAGCACAGTAGACGACGCTGATGTCCTCCTCTTTGAGAAAAGGATAGAAGCGCTGTATTTCCTGCTTGGAGAACTGGCTCACTGTGATGATGTGTTTTGAAGTCCTGACAGCCAAGGGAGTCATCAGCTTATACCACCAGTAATAGGCTTTCGAGAACCATGAGGGATTCTCTAAGAAAGAGAGGTCGTGGACGGTCATGATTTTGTTGCGGATCAAGACTGAGCCTAAGCCTGTGAAGCTAAGTACGAGAGCATCCTTTTTCCCTACGAAATAGAAGGGTAATATGCACTGTTCCCATAAGTGGGAACGGCCAAAGCCGTAATGCACAATATTCATGTCGCGGGTATCGTATTCCTTACGAACAGGTGCGTTCGGACAGACAATCGCAAAAGGCTGCCGGAGCTTTGCCATGGCCCGACAAATGCTGTAGGCATAGCGTTCTACGCCAGTCATGGGCTGTGTCAGGAATCTGCCATTAACGTAAATCATATCTGAATCAGTTTAGCTTGAATAATAACATATCGCCACCACCTATTTTATAATAGGAGGTGGCAGCTGTCTCTGTCAGCGACTTTGTAACCATCCTGACGGGAGCCTTGGCTGTCAGTTGAATTTGCATCTCGCCTTGATAGTCTTTATTGACAACAACCATATACAGGTGTCCGTCCTTCTGCATAGTGGATATGATGGCGCCTTGTCTTCCCGATACTTTCAGTTTCTTTATATTGACAGGCGTATGTGATAGTTTGGTGGTGCCTTCCGGAATCCTCCCCATGTGGTTGACAGACAATATCTTGGCCCCGTCGAACAAAGGCAGAACACCACGAAGCTCCTGATTCATACGTTTCACCAGCGCATAGTTATGAGTGCGGCGTCCGTCAAGGCTGATGGGCGCATCGTGAAAGTCCCACTCGTCGGTAGGCTTGGGAGTCCAGTAGGTGAAATACTCAATAGCTTTCGCACCGTAAGCCAAGTCGGAATATATCTGTAGCCTGAGCGTCTCGATAGTAGGCTGCGGATAGTCCACATGAGGCGTGCAAAGTGCAAAAGCCCAAAAAGGTTTACCCGTCCGGAGGCTTTCCTGGCGTACGTCTTCCAAACAAGAATACCAGGTGTCGCGGACGCCAGAGTCCCTGATAGGATAGAAGTCAAAGGAGATAAACGGTAGTCCGATGGCCGATGTCTCTTTGAGATATTGCTTGTATGGTGGCATTTTGATTTCCCTTGGCATTCCGTCACCATAGTCAGGCAGAAGATTAACGTATGTAGGCTTCGACGTGTCGTATCTGGCCATCGCCCGATAGCGCCGCGTCGTCTCAGGAATATCCTTGGGCCACGGCTCGTCCTGCAAGAAATAGCCGTAGAGTGCTGGATGGTTTTTCAGTCTTGGTATCCCTACATGGGGCTGAACAGATACCCATCCGCTACTAATCAAGAGCCTGATGCCGCTATTCTGAGCATCGTTCAGTATTCTGATAAGCGTGTCGACAGGGGTATCATCGTAGAAGCAGATAGATACGTCGAACCCTGCCTCCTTGAATTCCCGGAAACGAATCGCGTTCGAATATTCCATAGGAATGCCGTAGTAAGCAACAACGGGTATCTCGGCCTGTATCTGAAGCGTGAACAGTAACAGAAGTATAAGCGAGCATAGTCTATGGACAAGTCTGCTGATGACTTTCTCCCAGCTATACTCAGAGAGCTGTGCCTGATTGACCGTCTTCTTGTCTTTGATCATGCCAACGATGGTCTGTTGCCATTTCCGGACATCATACCCCTCAACGGTTATTGCGCCCTCTTTGCCCTCGGCAACTTCAATCATGGCTGTGTTATGGGCGGTTACCACGGGACAGCCACTCACAAGTGCCTCTAACTGGGGCATGCCAAAACCTTCCATAAGGGCGGCAGAGACAAAGCAGTCGGCACAGCGGTAGAGAGATGCCAACTCTTCGTTTGTGATATAGCCGCAGAAGATAGTCGATTCCTTAGGGAAGGAGGGAGAGTCTACGATTTCCTTGACGGAAGAGTTCTTCCAGCTCTTACCGCCAACCACCACCAGCTGGATGCCATACTTCTGATATAGGTCAGGAATAATGGTCAGCAGGAACTTCAGATTCTTTCTGGGCTCCAAGGAGCCGACAAAGAGAATAAACTGTTGTTTGATACCATATTTCTGTCGGATAGCCTGCCGGTCTTCTTCTGACAGCGCTCTGGGGTAGAAGGTATGCCTGTCTATCGCTCCACCGGTAAAGATGTCCTTACAACGGCGTTGAGGGAAGTACTCCTCTACTTTCGACTTGGTGTAATGCGAATTGGTCCATAGACAGTTGGCTTTCTTAATGGCCTGTCCGAAAAACACGCTCGTTGCCAGACGATTGGTCCACGACATGGTATGGGCCATCTCGATGTTGACGACGTCGTGTACCGTCACCATCGTCTTCACGCTGGATGGAAGGAAATTGGGCAGATGGGGAACTGGCGAGTAATAGAGGCTAATGTGCAACTTGCGACACAGATAAGGCACCAACAACTGCAGGATAATGATATTAGGCAGTCGCTTGGAGAATCGATTGGAGTAATCAAGCAACTTGATGTTGTTGGGCATCGACGTTAATTCGTACTTGCTGTCGATTCCCTTTGGGAGCAGGATGTAAAAAGTATCGCTGTCACTTTGCTTTGCCCATTCCAGTATAGCACTGGTAAAGAATGTACCAACGCCTGCCGAGTAAACAGACCAGATGCGACCGTCGACGAGTATATTCATGGTGTCAGAGTTTGATAAAAATAAATAGTTGTTTAACGAATTGCCATTTGTCGTGAAGCGATACATGAGGATTCAGCCACACCGTCTGCCTCAGCACGGGATGAATGATGCGGTAGAGGTAATACTTCCAACGTGGTTCGGTCAGCTTATAATAGATAAAAAGACTTCTTTCCTGACGAAAAGTATCACGGATAAATTGGGAACTTTTTCCGTCATTGCTGCCTTCTCCCTCTAAGTGGACAATACGGGGACCATTCAAAAGTACGTTGTCGTAGCCGTGCATCTGGAAGCGATGTTCCATTTCCGACTCTTCATAGTACATGAAGAATGCCGGATGGAAGGCACCACATGTATCGAGTACCTGACGGCTGACGAACAGGTCGGCTCCTGTCACATAGTCAACCTTCATCCATTGCTCAGGGTAATCGATGGATGATTCGCGATACAGGTGGAATGCTTTCAGAATAGGTATCCAAAGGAATTTTCGGAAGTCGTCAGTCATCTTAGGAAATTGACCATACGAGTGAATGCGGTTTCCCCGGCGGTCTTCCAGGATGCAACCTAATGCTCCGAGTTCAGCCTGATAGTCCACGGCAAAGTCGTAGAGTATCTTGATGGCATTATTCTTAAGCAGAGTGTCAGAGTTCAGAAAGAACACATACTCTCCTCGGGCATGTTCCAAACCCTTGTTATTAGCTTTCCCGAATCCGAGATTCTCGCTTGTCTGTATCAGTGTTACCCGCTTGTCTTCCGACAATGCTTCTACAGTACCGTCCGTGGAACCATTGTCTACGACAATAATCTCGTAGGTAACGTCCTTGGTATGCGTCACAATACTGTCGATACACGGCCTAACGACATGCAGCGTATTATAGTTGACGATGATGACGGAAACACTGACTATTTGATCCATATCCCTTTAGCTTTGCCGTTAATGAGTTTGTAGAACTGAATGCGGTTGACAATCAGTCCGGGGATATTCACCAGACACATGACTATCATAAACCAAATAATGCTGTGTGACCAATGGGCGGCTAAGTATGCCAGCGGGATGAAGAGGATGGCGGCTGCCGTTGTGAAAATCAGTTGCAGCCGCAGTTTGCCTATCCCGTTAATGAAGTAGCTGTAGCGCATACTATAGATCAGGATAAAGATATAGGTGGCCATGACGATGCTCATCTTGATGTCGATGACTGTCTCACGGTCAATCCATACGGCGTAGACGACGTCTGACAAGAGGACCATAATGACCAGACAAGTCAGGATGCCAATTGTCAGCAGCCGCAGTTTCTTAGTAGCGCCGCGTATCCAAGCCATGTCACCGCGCTCGTAGGCATCGGTCGTTGCATTCCAGAACGGCATACAGACAACGGTGAAAAAGACGAGCATGATACTGAAGTAGCGGTAGGTAATCTGGTAGGGTGTCACCAAAGCGGGCGTAAACAGATTGGATATCAGGAGATTGGACGTCATAAACAGGACGACGCTTGATATCTGCATGATGAAGAACTGCACACCCATGTTAATGACGGCCTTTGCTTCCTTGAAATCAATAAGCTTAAGGGAGGGGCGCAGGTGGGGGTACTTATAATAAAAAGTAAAGGGATAGGCCAGCAGATAGACGAGCAAGGGCGAAGCCGTATTGACAAGGGCTATTAGCATCAACGAATGGCTGCCCGACCACAAGACGATATAGGTGCCGACGAGTGCCAGTGTCTGCCCTAAGGCAACGAGAAGGTTGCTGACGGCAGGGAGTTGCATGCCCATATAGAAATTTCCTATCAGCTTGAAGATGAATGTGGAGCATACGAGTATCACCGTCGCCATCAGCACCTGACCAAGATGGTCAACCTTCTCCGGGCTGGCATTGAAAACCAGATAAGGGTCGCCCACAGATATCAATAGCAGCAGGATGAGTAACACGGGGATAATGATGCAGGTCAGCATGGCAAAGGTGGAAGAGATGAGTGACCTGGTGCGTTCCTTCTCGTCATGCGCCATGTACTCTGCCACCTTGTTTCTCAGCCCGTTGCCCAACCCGATGTCCATATTGTCAATCCACAACAGCAGGCTGCTGATGGTCAGCCAGATACCGTTCTTATACTCTCCCAGGCAATGCAGCGTCGCAGGAACCATCAGCAACACAATGAGCGCCGACCATCCCTTAATGACGAAAGAGGCGGCAATGTTGGCATACAGATTGCGTGAACGGTCTTTCATAAGAGAACCTTAAGTGAAATATTCAGAAGCAAACATGTGGTACAGGAGCATATAAAGCCCAATCATTGTAATACCGGTCCTTGCTAAGTACCGCGGACTGAAAAGGTAGAGGCAGTAGGTAAAGACGATACAGTCAATGATGCCGAACATATCGCTGATGCGGCTGGCTATGACGGGTACGGTAGAGAACAGCATGGGAGAAAGGATGCTGGCTGTGAAAAGACTTATCAGCAATGGAGCCACCTTGCTCTTCTGAGTGATAAAATCGTAATAATAGAGGCACAGATATAGCATGGCACATTTCAGCATGAAATAGATGTCTTTGTACAATAGTGCCATTGCCCATTCTCCCTTTTCTGACGTTTTCTGATAGTAATCCAGTTTTCCGCCTAACAATGAGGACGGTATCAGCGAGAAGAGATCTTTGCCCGACAGATACAAGACAAAACAGAGAGGTACCAGACAGGCAACACAAATTCTTCCTTTACTACTCAGCCTCCTATTGCCAATGAATAGAAACGGGAGGAAAATGACAGAGGAATAATGGAAGAAAATGGCAATGACCATCAGTAGCCCTGCTATCCAGTATTTCTTATTCACAAGAGGGAGCAAAGAAGTCAGGATAAAGGTACTTGCAGCAGCTGCGCGTATCTGAATCAGGTCATGCAGCTCAAAATACATAGGGATATAGACGATCAGGGCTGTGAAGATGTATGGCGTCAATAAATAGAATGCCCTCAATTTTGCCGGTATAGTGATGACGGCATAGATGAATAGCAACACCGTCAAGGTACCGCCCATAGCCAGTATCATTCGGCTGATATACAAATAGGTAGGCTCTGTCGTCAGTTCGGTGAGAAGGTCATCGTTATTATAGAATATCTGCTCATAGATGGGTCCGTCAGCCGTATGGTCTACGTCTTTTGTTGTAGCCAGCACAATCATAAACACAGCATACACCGCCAGTATAACAATCTTTTGAAGCTCTTTCAGGTAGTCTTCAAGAAAAGCTATAACAACAGTGATGGCAAAGAAAACTGCTATGATTAAATGCATCTGCATGGCCGTCAGACACCTATTATCAATTCTTTTCCTTAACCAATAGCCATCCGGACAGAACAAAGAACGACAGGATCATCATCAGGATGGAGATGATCATTCTCTTCGGACCGGCAGGTCTCGTGGGTACCGAGGCACTCTCTATGACGGTGAACGCCGGAGTCGCTTCCTGCAACTTGGCCAATGAGGTCTGCATCTGCGTCTTCATGGCAGTATACAGGTTGTAGTTTGCCTGCATCTCGTTCTCCAGGTTGGCCACACGGGTTGAGTAACTGGCCAGCACAGCCTTGTGGTTAGCATCGGCACACGCTGCATAGCGATTCATCGATTTGTTGTACTCCCTTTCGGACTCAGCACACAGTTTCTTGTAATATTCGTAGTCGATGCGGGCCTTGTTTGTGCGGTAGTCCACGATGAACTGCTGTAACTTCATGCAGGTGGAATCAGCCATCATGGCACACACGAGGGGATCCTGATCTTTCACCTCAATGGAGATAATATCCGTCTTCTTGTCTATGGTACAGTTCAACTTGTTCCTTGCTGACGAGAATATGTTGCTCTGCTTCTTAGTAAGTCCGAAAACTGTGAGTTTCTCGTTGCCATTATGAGTGTCCGGCGGTGTTGACGTGAACAAGCCCTTCACCTTGTTTTCCAGCGTTTCCCACCAGGCTTCCTTCTGTTTGTCACGCAGATACTCGTAGTAGCTGCAGCGTGTCTGTCCGTCCTTGGTCTGCACACTGACGGTCATCAGCTCAGCAATGAAGTTCTTCGACTTGATCACGTCGGGGTAGATGTCGGAACTGATGGCGTCCTGGGAATTCATCTTAGCCAATGAACCTCCAAGGCCAAACGACGAAGCCAGAGAACTTAAGGAACCCGTAGCGCCCACTCCCGAAATCTCCGGCGCCAGCCGCACAGTACATTTATAGTAGCGCGGTATGCAGCAGATGATGAGATAAGTGACAATGAGCGTCACCGGCAACACGTAATAGTATTTCTTCCTGTGCGGCCACAACTTCTTCACTATGGCTACAAAGTCTATCTTTTGATCCTTATTGTCTTCCATTCTTCTAACTCCTAATCTCCTCTAACTCCTAAACTCCCAAACTCCTTATTTAATCAGGTTGGCAATCGTGGCAATCATCGTGGCAATGGAGGCCGTGCTCGTGCCGATACTCAGCCACTCAGTCAGGCCGAGACCATGGCGGCGGGCTTTCGTGGGCACCACGATCTGGCAACCGGGAGCAGGCTTGTGCTTGCGGTCGGCCTTGGCCACCATACCGTTCATATAGATAATGATGGTACGGCTCTTCTTACCCGACGAGGTGACGCCACCAGCGAGGTCCAGATAATAGTTGGCATCCTTACCTTTCATGAAGCGCACGGTGTTAGGATAGAGCACCTCGCCGTTGATGCTGACAGTACTGACATAGCGGGGCACCACAATACGGTCACCCTCACGCAGGATGGGGTCATCGTCGCTGCCGGGATTCTCCAATGCCTTGTCCAGCTCGATGGCCACGGGGAAGGTGGTCAGCGTCAGCAGCTTCTTCACATCGATGGAGTCATTGCCCGAATTGCGCTGAGCAGTACGGAGCATGGTCTCCATCTGCTCACGTTCCTCCTGGGTCATCTGGCGCAGCAGCTTGGCACCCTCGGGATAGGCACGCTTGGTCAGACCGCCCGCCTGCTTGATAATCTCGCTCAGTCGCTCACCGTTGCGCGACAGCGTATAGTTACCCTTGAACTGCACCTCACCCTCCAAGGTTACATTCTGCTGCTCCACGTAGTTGGGACTACGGCGCACGTAGACCTCGTCGAAGGGCATCAGCGTAAAGTGCTCGCCACCGTCACGAATGGCAAAGTCCGGCTCCAAGCTGAAGCTATAGGTAAAAGCCAGCGTGTCGCCTGCCTCCGTAGCGTCGGGATCGGCAATACGTCGCGACACATCCACCTTCACAGTCGAAGCAGCATCGGTCAGTCCGCCCGCCTGCAACACCAGGTCTTCAATAGTCTCGTTGGCAGCAAACTTGTAGATGCCGGGATAGGCCACCTCGCCATGCACGGTAATGGTCTGGTTCTCCTGCAACTCCTCGCGGCTGGCTATGTAGAGCACATCCTCACTCTGCAGGGTCACGTCGGGCACAGTACCCTCCAGAATACCTTTTATGTCAACACTCACCACCTCCAAGGAGCGATCCGGGCGACGACGGTGCATCACACCGCGCTGGCTGATGGCATTCTCCTCCAAGCCACCAGCAGCCTCGACGAGAGCCTTTACCGACGAAAGGTTACCACCCACGTGGTACATGCCAGGACGGAACACGCCACCACGGATTTCAACCGTGTTCTGATAGCGTGTCAGCGTAGAGTCCACACTCACGGAGTCCTCGTCCATCAGGCGGAAGTCGTTCAGGTCGAACTCACCCACGCTGAAGGCTGAGTACATGGCTCCTGCCTTACGATGGACACGGATAGCCTTCGTATAGGCGTCGCCGGTGAAGCCACCGGAGTATTTCAGCAGCGTAGCGGCGCTCTCGTTCTTCTTCATCTCATAGTACATGGGGCGTTTCACCTTACCCGTCACGCATACCAGCGACTCGTATGGGCCGACGGTGATCATGTCGTTATCCTGTAGACGCACGTCACCCGTCAGCCGGCCGTTCAGCAGGAAGTCATACACGTCAACGCTCGACAACAACTTGCCGTTCCTGTATACCTTCACGCTGCGCAGCGTACCGATGTCGTTCGGACCACCAGCCAGATAGAGCGCATTGAACACTGTGGAAAAGGCCGACAGCGCATAAGTGCCGGGCTGCTTCACCTCACCCACGATATTAACCGTAATGGTACGCGTTTGGCCCACGGTCAGCGCTATCTGAGAATTCTGGAAGCGAGGCCCCAATGTGCTGCGGACACGTTGCCGCGCCTGGTTTACTGTCAAGCCTCCCAACGAAATGACGCCCAATTCCTCCACGACAACGGTGCCGTCGGGCGAGATGGTCTCGCTGTAGCTCTCCTGCGAGGCGCCCCAGATATCGATGTTCACCACGTCGCCGGCGCCAAGCACATAGTTCTGCGGAGTGGCCAGGTTCATGGTGCTCTCAAAAGTCATGTCCTTCCTATTGAAGACATCGTGACCGAAGATCTTCCGGCCTGTTTCCTTCTCCTCCTCCATGAAGTATTTCAGCGAGTCGGGCATCAGGAAGTCCATCGCCTCGTCCATCTCCACGAACTCCTCGTCATCCTCGTCGTACGTGTTCTTTTTCGTCTTCTTCCGCATATCCTTCTTACGGTATTGCGAAGAGTACTTCTTCTCCATCTCCTTCTCCCGCAACTTCTTCTCACCGTTCGCCTCGCGCATACGCGTCTTCACCTCCTTAGAGCCGGCCGTAATGTCCTCAGCACCCAAGGCACCGTTCTTCATCTGCTTCTGGTACTTCTTGTAGATACGCTGAATCTGGTCCACCTTCACGCCGCGCTGCATCAACTGTTGCACAATACGCTGGCGAGGCACACCCTGCGCGTTCTGGTCAACGATATAATCTATGATCTGATTGTCGGACATACCCGACTGGGCCCATCCTGCCGAAACCGACAAGACGAAGCTAAAGACGACAGTGAGAACCGTTCGTCCGATGGTGAATACCAACCATCTTCTGGTTGCAAATCTATTCATACTTCAAGCTTGTAGTACTATTTATCTTAATAACTACCTTTTCAGCCATTTATTGTTAAAACAGCGTGCAAAATTACGAAAAAAGGTTGTAAAGAACAACGGATTTTGGAAGATTAACGCAATATAGCCTGAAATAAAGGCAAAACGGGGAAGATCGAGGAAGTACGAAAATGAGGGTAACGCAAAATTAGGAGGATTGGTGAAGGAGTTAGGCAATCTCAACCTTCTATGCAGAACACGGAAATTTTTAGTACAGGTAATTTTTGTGCAACTTTCAATTTGATAGCAAATTGATTATTTTGGAGACATTTTTGTGCCAATTTGAGCCAGAACAAGAGCCAAAACAATACAAAATATAAGTTAATTGAATTTTTAACAAGCAATTTGCAATGCGTTTCTTTGTTTTTCTTTCATTTTGCAATACCTTTGCACTTGATGTATAACAAAATGACACTTGTATGAAGGTAAAGAAACGTTGGATAATCCTAATGGTGGCAATGACGCTGATAGCCATTGCAGGTATTTTTGTAGGCGAGCCTACGTTTGAGTGTGACTGGTCGGTGATTTCTGCTGCCGATGTAGCCTGGCTGATCACGGCAACCATCTTTGTATTGATGATGACCCCGGGATTGTCATTCTTCTATGGCGGCATGGTGGGAGCAAAGAATGTTATCTCGACCATGCTTCAGTCGTTTATTGCAATGGGACTGATTTCCGTGCTGTGGGTGGTGATAGGATTCTCGCTCTGTTTCGGTGATGACATTGGCGGCATCATCGGAAATCCGCTGACGTTCCCTATGTTCCACAACGTAGGCGGTGCCATATATACCACGCCCGCGGGTAATATATTAGGTGGTGCCACTATTCCATTGGCCCTCTATGCCCTGTTCCAGATGAAGTTTGCCATCATTACCCCATCGCTGATCACGGGCT
The DNA here is from genome assembly GCA_900318585.1 of uncultured Prevotellaceae bacterium. GTDB lineage: Bacteria > Bacteroidota > Bacteroidia > Bacteroidales > Bacteroidaceae > Prevotella. The sequence continues at coordinate 809 of ONKY01000167.1, read as the reverse complement.
CGTTTGCCGAACGTGTGCGTTTCTCGGCCTATATGTTCTTCATGATGTTTTTCTTCTTCATGATATATTGTCCACTGGCTCACATGACGTGGCATCCCGAAGGCCTGTTCTGTCGCTGGGGAGTCATCGACTTTGCCGGTGGTATCGTGGTACACGCCTCCAGTGGTGTTGCCGCTCTTGCAGGAGCCATTTACTTAGGCAGACGTAAGGCTGAGACCCGCAGAAGCGAACCAGCCAATATTCCCTTTGTGCTGCTGGGAGCCGCCCTGCTGTGGCTGGGCTGGTTCGGCTTCAATGCGGGTTCGTCACTGCATGCCGACGGACAGGCGGTCAAGGCCTTTCTGAATACCAATACTGCTTCAGCAACGGCCATGATGACCTGGATATTCTTCGATTGCCTGAGGGGACGCAAGCCCTCAGCTATGGGTGCTGCCGTTGGATGCGTGGTCGGCCTGGTGGCCATCACGCCTTCAGCAGGCTATGTCACCGTTGGCCAGAGTATCTTCATCGCCTTTGTCATCACGCTCATCTGCAACATCGCCGTCTATTGGCGTTCACGCAGCAGCATCGACGATGCCCTTGATGTGTTCCCCACTCACGGTACAGGCGGTATCTTCGGTACCGTGATGACGGGTATCTTCATCCAGGAAGGACTCATCGCAGGCACGTGGGACGGCTTCGTGATTTTCCTCTACCACCTGCTGGCCATCGTCATCGTCTTTGTCTATACGTTCGGTATGAGTTGGTTGGGCTACAAGCTTATCGACTGTCTCATCCCCATGCGTGTCTCACCCTACAGTGAAAAGGTC
>ONKY01000026.1 GCA_900318585.1 uncultured Prevotellaceae bacterium | reverse complement strand
ATCCTCGAGGGTGTACTTGCCAATCAGGCAGAGCTGGCTGTAGAGCATCGGAGCCATGTGACCAGGATCGAGGAAGAAACGGTCGCGGCCCTCCCATGTGGGATTCTCGGGGTCATAAACCAAGAACTCTGAGTACAGTGTGTTAATGAAATCTGCACCACCCATGGCACCGCCGGGGTGTCCCGACTTAGCCTTTTCAACCATTGAAGCAGCAAGGATACGGATATTATCCGCTGCCATGTTCATTACTTTGTTGTCGTTCATAATAAGTTTGAAATTGATAATAAATTGCAATTTGTCGGCAAAGTTACGAAAAGTTGAGCGCAAAACAAAAGAATTCATTCTTTTTTTTGCCGAAACAGAGTAATTTCGCCATCTTGATGGCAAAGTTACGAAAAATATTTTGATAATCACAAAAAAAAGCGTAATTTTGCAGTCAAAACAAGTAAAAACACTACTAAAACACCGACAATGAAAAGACTGACAACTCTCTTTTGCGCGTTAGTCCTGTTCTTGGGTACCAAGGCGCAAACCACGGCCGACGACGTGCTCAGCACTACGCGCAAGGTCAACGACTACTTTATGACTAAGTATGCCGACCCCACCCTACCCACGAACGTGAAACGCATCAGGCCCAGTTCGTTATGGACACGCGCCGTCTACTATGAGGGACTGATGGCCCTGCAGCAGACAGACCCCCAGCAGCGGTATGTGGACTACGCGCTGAGATGGGCCGACTTCCACCAGTGGACGCCACGCAACGGGGTGACTACCTGCGATGCCGACGACCAGTGCTGCGAACAGACCTACATCGAACTGCTGCCCTACGCTAAGAGAAGCCGCGAGGAACTGATCAAGCCTACCCTTGAGAACCTGGCACACCAAATGGTTACACCCAACGACAAAAAGGCCGACGGTGCGCTCTACGGATGGTGGACATGGATTGACGCCATCCAGATGGCTATGCCCGTCTATTTCCAGATAGCACAGCTGACGGGGGAACGCCGCTACATAGACCACGCCATGAGGATGTATACATGGAGCCGTGACACCCTGGCTGGCGGACTTTTCAACACAAAGGAAGGACTCTGGTGGAGGGATGCTGACTATGTGGCTCCCTATCAAGAGCCCGACGGCCAGAACTGCTACTGGAGCCGTGGTAACGGATGGGTGTATGCAGCACTCGTCAGATGCATGAACCAGCTACCCAAGAAGGACAAGGTATACAAGCAGCTGAAGAAAGACTTCCTACTGATGAGCGAGGCGCTGCTGAAGTGTCAGCGCGAGGACGGATTCTGGAACCCCAGCCTCACCAGCACGAACTACGCCATGAAGGAGACCTCCGGTACTGCGCTCTTCCTATACGGCTTTGCATGGGGCATCCAACAAGGATACCTGAAGGATAAGGTGTACCGCCCCGCCTGCGACCGCGCCTGGGAGACCATGTGCAGAGAAGCTGTCCACCGCGACGGTTTCCTGGGATGGATGCAGGGCACGGGCAAGGACCCCAGCGCCGGACAGCCGCTGTCGTACGACAAGGTTCCCGACTTCGAGGACTATGGAACAGGCTGCTTCCTGCTCGGTGCTACGGAGTACTACAAACTTTTAAAAAGGTAAAAAGCTGAATCAGAACCAAGCTAAAAGGTAAAAAAAGCATAAAAGTACGCACGGAAGTAGCGGAATACATTGTAAAATGCTTACTTTTGTCCCAAAGTATCATTTATAATAAGGAATTAGGAACATGAAGAAGATTCTACTGATGACCTTGCTGCTCGTCTGCGGCATCACGATGGCCTCGGCACAGAAAGAGGCAGAGATCAAGTTCGATAAGGTTAGCCACGATTTCGGCACATTCTCTGATAAGGCACCTGTGGTGACCTGCACGTTCACCTATACCAACGTGGGGGAAAAGCCGCTGGTCATCAATCAGGCAGTAGCCTCCTGCGGTTGCACGGTGCCCGAATATACTAAGACACCCGTCAAGCCCGGAGAAAAGGGAGCTATCAAGGTAACTTACAACGGCACAGGAAAATTCCCCGGACACTTCAAGAAAGTCATCACCGTGCGTACCAACGGAGCGGTGGAGTTGACGCGTCTCACCATTGAGGGAGTGATGGAGGAGACTAAGGAGTAAGCTCCACACATCCGCCTGCCGTTACGACAGCTTTTACAAACAAGTATCTATCATGACAACAGAGACCAAGCGGTCTCTGTTGTTGTTTTGTAAGGACTCCCTTTTTCTAATCCTAATACTTCTCCTATTTGATAATCACCTTCCTGCCGCGACGAACATAGATGCCCTGACGCAGCGGAGCGTTCAACCGCTGACCGTTCAGGTTATACCATCCGTCCTTCACGATGGGCTGGGCTGTCAACACTTCCGTGATGCCTGTGTTGATGACGGGATTGGTGTCAATGGTGGTGGCCTGCGGTATCACACTCTGCACCTCGTTCGACGCTGCTATTTGCTGCGGCTTGATGACGATGGAACGGATACCGATGCGGGTGGTAGTCTTCTTGCCGCCCCGCTGCCTGGCAAGCGAGCCAGTACCAGCATTGAAGAGTCGGACGTAAGTAGGCTCTGACACATTGTAGTTGATGGTGCTCTTCGTCCAAGAGCTGTTCTGGAACAATACCGTCGACTTGCTTCCTACCTTAACTCCAAGCAGATAGCCGTCTTTGGCGAAATTGTCAATGATAATCTCTCCCTTTCCCGCCGGGATCATAAACGTCATACCACAGAACTGCTCGGCATATAATCCGGAACCCACAGGATTAGGGCTGTATACATCGCGACTCATCGGGGTATTCATAATGATGGCCTGCTGCTCCTCGTCGTAGCCATCCTCATTGGCTGAACGAAGCGTAAAGAGGATATTGTTGACCACCTGGTTGGAAAGGTCAATCTCATTGCCGTCACTATCCAAGAAGTCGGAGGGCGGGAAAGTGATGGTAACACTATAGGTAAAGGGGAACAAAACCGTACCATACATTGTCTCGTCGGCCGTCTCCTTGAGAACGCTGATTTGCTGCTCAAGCGTCGTTCTGATAAAACCATCCGTGGCGGCTACCGGTGACGCCAACGTCAGCGTGCCGGGATAGTTGCCGCTGGTGGTGAGCTTAAACGTCACGCGCTGCTCGGCAGTCTGATGGACGGCAGGGGTGTTATTGCTCTTGACGGTGTTGTCACCCTGGATGTAAAGGGTGAGATCCTTCGACAGCTGTGTCACAATGCTGTCAAGTTTCGCATTACTAAGCACCAGCGTCTGTTTGCCGTCGAACATCACAGAAGGAATCTCCTTGTCCTTGCCGTCGCCAAGGATGTCCAGACGATTCTTCTCTGTAACCCTGATGCCGTTGACCCAGAGTTTGTAGGCTCCTGCCACTTCTACGGAATCTACACGATGTAATACAATAAGGTCATAATTTGCCTGATCTGGCAAATAATTAGCATCGCCTGAGAATGTGGCTGTTATCGTAGTCGTTCCTTCAGTCTTCAGATCTACCTGCCCTGTCGCATTCACCTGAGCCACTGTGGGGTCACTGCTGGAATATGTCACGGGTACATTATATTTATTAGAAAGGTAAGGAGGCGTGAATTCATCGCCAAGGATAACCGTACATTCGCTTGACAAGAAAGATAATTCCGGATCCTGACGAATGACATACTGGCGACTGTCAGTGGCACTCTTATAACCCATGTACTGGATGTATGCCGATACCGTACAGCTCTGGCTGATGGTAATGGCACCGGTGTACTTCTGCGCTGTACCGTTGTCAATGCTGTAGTAGATGTCTGCCCCCTGCTTCGACGTGCTCAACGTTAATATCTGGGAGCCGTCATAAGTGCCTGAGGGCAAGCTAAAGGACGGTGCGGACAACCCTGGGGCATTAACGATAAGGTCGTAGCTGTCTTGATCAGGGAAATAAATGGCATCGCCAGAGAATGTGGCGGTAATCGTAGTTTTCCCCACTTTCTTCACATCTACTTCTCCTGAAGCATTCACCTGTGCAACCGTAGGATCGCTACTGGAATATTTCACGGGTACATTATATTTATTAGAAAGGTAAGGAGGCGTGAAGTCATCGCCAAAGATAATCGTACACTCGCTTGACAAGAAAGATAATTCCGGATCCTGACGAATGACATACTGGCGACTGTCAGTGGCACTCTTGTAGCCCATGTACTGGGTGTAGGCCGACACCGTACAACTCTGGCTGATGGTAATGGCACCGGTGTATTTCTGGGCTGCACCGTTGTCGATGCTATAGTAAATATCTGCACCCTGCTTCGACGTGCTCAACGTTAATGATTGGGAGCCGTCATATGTGCCTGAGGGCAAGCTAAAGGACGGTGCCGACAATGAAGGCGCACTGACCGTCAGCGTGTAGCTTGCCGACGCAGGCAGCCGGGTGGCGTCACCAGCAAAAGAGGCGGTAATCTTCGTAGTGCCAGTGCCAACGATAGTCACGGCTCCCGTATTGCTCACCGTGGCTACGCCGGTATTGCTACTGCTCCAAGTCAGAGACAGGGAACTGGGATTGTTCAGCGTAGGAGGAGTGAACGACTCGCCAAGGGTCACACTCGCCGTCGCGGCAGAGAACGACAGGCTTGCTGCCTGGCGTATCACGTACTGGCGACTGTCAGTGGCACTCTTATAACCCATGTACTGGGTGTAGGCCGACACCGTACAACTCTGGCTGATAGTAATGGCACCGGTGTACTTCTGCGCTGCGCCGTTGTCAATGCTGTAATAGATGTCAGCCCCCTGCTTCGTCGTGCTCAGCGTCAGGCTTTGGGCAGCGTCATACGTACCTGCTGCAAGGCTGAATGTTGGAGCAGAGAGCGTGGGAGCATTCACTATCAACCCGTATGCAGCACTGCCAGCCAAAAATTCGTCATTGCCGGCAAAAGAGGCAGTAATATTGGTCGTTCCATCCTTCAATGCTGTCACAGCACCCGTGTTGCTCACCGTGGCAACTGCGGTATTACTGCTACTCCATGTAACCCCCAACTGATTGGGATTTGTCAGTGTTTGAGGAGTCTTGGTCTCGCCAACAGTCATGCTGGCTGTCTGCGAGGAGAAACTAAGACCGGCAGCTTTCTTGGGCTCAAGATAGGATATCTCTATCTTATCGAGATATAGATACCCACTATATTGCATTGTCTGCGTTCCATAAAACTCCAGCGTAACAGCTTGATCGGTTACGTCTGTTTCGGTAATGGGTATTTCATATTTCTGGGTACCACCATTTCCTGAAGTTTTTCCACCAATAGTTAGTTCACCAATGTTAGTTCCTCCAACCTTGACCTTCACCAATATCGATCCGTATGCCGTAAGTTTCAGGCTTTTCAGCGTTCCAGTCACAGTAAACGAAGAGGTCAAATTGGGCCTGGAAGACTCTTGACCTACTTGAGCCAGACCATCTGCACTAATATGGAGGAGGCCCGTATCCCGTGAAAAGGACAACGACTTGGGAGCGGTTGTCGTCCAACCGTACCCAGTTTCACTCGTTGAAATGGTGCTACCCGACAATCCGGTGATCGTGGAAGTAACCGTATACGTTTGCCGTGCCGCCTTCATAGGAAGCACAGCCATCACCAGCAGCCACAGCAGCTGCATCTTCAGGTATTTAGAGGTTATCATATTATGGTTTTGATTAATTGGTTTCTGGGAAATGTCTCCGCAGGTTTATTTCTTCACCTTATAGACACGGAAGGTCATGGCGGGCAGCTCGTCGCTCAGCACGGTGTTCTTCTTACCCGCCGCACACTTCACACTGCCCGGTACGGGATGTATCAGCTCCGGGTTCTGAATGGAGTTCTCAGCATCCAAGCCCTTTTCCGTACGCAGCTCTATCCACTCGGCCGTACGCTCGCCTTTCATACCTGTCAGATTGACGGTGATGGGCTGCGACTGCTTTGAAGTATTCACTACCTTGATAATGACTTCACCTGTCTGAGCATCAAAGACCGAAGAGGCGAAGAGACCGTCCTGCCCCTCCTGACCGGCTACAGGCTTCTTGCCCATCGTGAGCTGCAGCACGTTGGTACCCTTGTTAGTAGCAAACATCTGCTGCACATAGTAGCTGACAGTCTTGAAAGAGTTCAGGTTGTCGTACCAGATGGCATCCGGACGCCACTGCCAGCCCTCTACATGGGCGAAGAGCGGAGCGTAGGTAGCCATGTGGACAATGTCGGCATTGCGCTCGATACCCGTCATGTGGGCTGCCTCATAGAGCGACGTCTCGAAATGGTTCCACTTCTTTCCGCTACCGTGACAAGCATACTCACCGGCAAACACACGGGGACCCTTGCGGTCATAGGAGTCGTAGCGGAGTCCGTGGCTGAGGAACCACTTCTCATTGCGATAGTAGTGCTCGTCGTAGAGATCCACCTTCAGCTCCTTCATACGGGGCTGCAGAAGGTCAAAGTCCCAGCCCTCAGAGTTGGGGCCCGTGGTACCGATGAGCTTCAGCTTGGGATACTTCGCACGCAGGGCATCGCTGAACTTCTTCAGTCGCTCGGTGAACACGGGACCAAAGCCGCCATGCTTCTCGTCGTAGTCCCACTGCTCATTACCCACGCCCAGATATTTCAGGTTGAAGGGCTCGGGGTGCCCCATGTCAGCACGCACCTTACCCCATTTGGTGGTGACGTCGCCATTGGCAAACTCCACGAGGTCGAGCGCATCCTGAATATAGTCGTCAAGCTGGTCGACGGGCACATGCACACCGGGCTTCGTGGGGTCAGGGTTCTGGAACTGGCAGCTCAAGCCGCAGCTAATGACAGGCAGCGCCTCGCAGCCGAAGTCCTCACAGAGCTGGAAGAACTCAAAGAAGCCTAGGCCGTAGCTCTGGTAGTAGTTGGGGAAGTAGCGGCTCGTAAAGGTATAGTGCCAGCGGTTCTCGTTCAGCGGGCGGTTCTCCACCGGTCCAACGCTGTTCTTCCAGTTATAGCGTGTCTCCAAGTCGGTACCCTCGACGATACAGCCGCCAGGGAAGCGGAACACGCCGGGATGCATATCGAAAAGTGCCTGTGCAAGATCTTGCCGCATACCGTTCTCACGACCCTTCCAGGTCTTGACGGGGAAGAGGCTGACGTGATCCACGTCGGTGGTCACCTTACTGTCGCCCCACACACGGAGGTGAGCCTTGTCAAAGGTGCGTTTGGGTTTGATGATGGCCGTATATTTCTTCCACTCCTTGCCGCTCACTTCCACACCGGCATTGCCCAGCTTCTGGTCGTCGCCCATTGTGGCGTTGTCAACCAGGTCAACCCAGAGTGTGGCATTACCGCCGCCTGGCACACGGGCCCAGACGGAGAAACGGTACTCTTCGCCGCCTTTCACGCCCATGCCGAAGAATCCGTGGTTCTCAATCATCGTGTGCTTGTCGCTGTGGCCGGAGGGCGCCAGGCGCACACAGTTGGGATTTCTGTCGAAAGGACCGTCGGACAATAGCATGACCTTGCCCGAGATGTCCCATCCGGCAAAATGGTTGGGGAACTCAAACGAACGGTTCATGACCAGTTCGGCATACAGTCCGCCGTCGGCGGCGTAGTTGATGTCCTCAAAGAAGATGCCATACATGGTGCTCTGTACAGGAGCTCCCAGTTTCGTAGTCTTAATGTCCATCACGTGGTCTGCGGCAACCATGCTCATGGCAGCGCAAAGTGCAAAAGCACTGGTCAAAAAACGTAGTTTCATCTTATATAAATAATGTGGTAAGTTACTAACGATGCAAAATTAGTTAAAAAAAACTATATTTGCAAACGTTTTTCGCAGAAAGTCCGTATATTTGTAACAAATTAACGAAACATCATGTATTGTCTAATTTAAAACCAGCATTGAAATGAATACGATTTTAGTAGCAGAAGACAATGACAGCAACTACATCCTGATGACTTACATCCTGAAGCGTGACTACAAGTTCCTGAGGGCAAAGAACGGTCAGGAGGCTGTTGAATTGGTTGAGAAGGGAGGCATCGACGCCATACTGATGGACTTGAAGATGCCCATCATGGACGGTCTTGAGGCCACAAGGCTCATCAAGGAGAAGTGCCCCGACCTTCCCGTCATCGCTCTTACCGCCAACGCTTTCGACAGCGACAAGAAGTCGGCCATGGAAGCGGGATGCGACGCCTTCCTCACCAAGCCTGTCAGTAGCGAACTGTGTCTGAAGACCATTGCCAAGTTCCTCAACAAGTAAGCACCTTAGACAGCAGCATTCCAAGTGGCACTTGTCCTTATTATTACTGGGAAAGTGCCACTTTGTTGCCATCATCCGCTCGTTTCTATTGCCCACTTTATCTCCCAATTATACTCCCAATTCATACTCCTAATTTTACTCCCACTTAATAATAGAAAAATGAATAAGCAACTAACACAAAAACAAACTGTCAAGCATGTTGCAGCCGTGCTTGTCCTCGCCTGTCTCCTACCCCTTGCTTCGCTCTCTGCACAAACCCTGCCTTACCAGAACCCTCAGCTCACTGCCGCACAGCGTGCCGACGACCTGCTGGGCCGTCTGACCCTGGAAGAGAAGGTGAGGCTGATGATGGATTCCTCGCCCGCCATCCCCCGATTAGGCATTCCGCAGTTCCAATGGTGGAACGAGGCACTTCACGGCGTAGCACGCAACGGCTTTGCCACCGTGTTCCCTATCACCATGGCGATGGCAGCCTCGTGGGACGATGCCCTGCTCCATCAGGTTTTTACGGCTGTCAGCGACGAAGCCCGCGCCAAAGCGCAACAAGCCAAGCGCCAAGGCAACATCAAACGCTACCAGAGCTTGTCGTTCTGGACGCCAAACATCAACATCTTTCGTGATCCACGCTGGGGACGCGGCCAGGAGACCTACGGCGAAGACCCGTTCCTCACGTCTAAGATGGGAGTAGCCGTAGTGCGTGGTTTGCAGGGGATGTCCTACGACGGCCAATGGCTCACCGCTCCTGAAGGGCTGTCGGTAGCGTCAGGTGCTCCCCATTACAAGAAGCTGCTTGCATGTGCCAAGCATTTCGCCGTCCACAGCGGCCCGGAGTGGAACCGCCATACGTTCAACGTGGAGAACCTGCCCGAACGCGACCTCTGGGAGACTTACCTCCCCGCCTTCAAGGCTCTCGTGCAGGAGGGAAAGGTGGCGGAGATTATGTGCGCCTACCAGCGTATCGACGGACAGCCCTGCTGTTCGCAAACCCGCTATGAGCAGCAGATACTCCGCGACGAATGGGGCTTCGAGGGCCTCATCACCAGCGACTGCGGAGCCATTCGCGACTTCCTGCCCCAATGGCACAACACAGCCAAGGACGGTACGGAAGCCTCCGCTCAGGCTGTGCTGGCAGGAACGGACGTGGAGTGTGGCTCCGAATACAGACGCTTGCCAGAGGCTGTGAAGCGCGGCGACATTAAGGAATCCGATATAGACCGCTCACTTCGCCGCCTGCTCATCGCACGCTTCGAGCTGGGCGACTTCGACCCCGACGAGCTGAACCCATGGACGAAGATACCCGAGCGTGTCATTGCATCCGAGGAGCATAAGACGCTGGCAGAGCAGATGGCGCTCAAGAGCATCGTCCTGCTACAGAACAGGGACAATGTGCTGCCCCTGAAAACGACTGAAGACATTGTCGTTATGGGGCCTAATGCCAACGACTCCGTAATGATGTGGGGCAACTACTCTGGCTACCCCACGCACACCGTTACCGCTCTCGAAGGCATCCGCCAGAAACTCTCCGTCAAATATATCCAGGGCTGCGGACTCACCCGCAATGAAGCCTTCGTCAGCCGCTACTCGCAAATCACCGACCCCCTCGGCAACCAAGGCCTTCAGGCGACCTACTGGAACAATACTGACATGAAGGGTACACCTGCCACCGTCGTCAGCATGAGCCAGAGCCCCAAGCTCAGCAATGGCGGCAACACCGTCTTTGCCCCTGGCGTCAACCTCGAGCATTTCTCTGCACGTCTGGACGGCACCTTTATTCCCACGGAGGACGAGACAATCATCTTCGACATCAAAGCCGATGACAGAGTACGCCTCATAGTCAATGCCGACACGCTGGTGGAAGTGTGGCGAACAAACGACCGCATCCAATCCCGGAAAAAGGAGCTGGCAGTCAAAGCTGGTCACCACTACCGCCTGCAGATAGACTACGTGCAGGAGACAGGCTTCGGTGCCCTGAACTTCGACATACAGAAGAAAGTCAGTCCTTCCCACGAGGAGTTGCTGGCACAGATAGGCAATGCCCGGACAGTCATTTTCGTTGGCGGCATCTCGCCCAGTCTCGAAGGCGAGGAGATGAAGGTCAGCGAGCCGGGATTCAAGGGCGGCGACCGCACCAGCATCGAGCTGCCGCAGGCGCAGCGCGACCTTCTGACCATGCTCCACAAAGCAGGCAAGAAAATCGTCTACGTCAACTGCTCAGGCAGTGCCGTCGCTCTCACCCCAGAGACAGAGACCTGCGACGCCATTCTCCAGTGGTGGTACGCTGGTGAGCGGGGCGGCACAGCCCTCGCAGACGTGCTCTTCGGCGACAGCAACCCCAGCGGAAAACTACCCGTAACTTTCTACAAGAAAACCGAAGAACTTCCTGACTTCCTTGATTATACGATGAGAAATCGAACTTATCGTTACTATACAGGAGAGTCTCTCTTCCCCTTCGGTTTCGGACTGAGCTACACCACCTTCAGCATCAGTCAGCCCGTTTTCAAGAACCATCAGGTGCAGGTACGCGTCAAGAACACCGGCTCACGTAAGGGTACAGAGACCGTGCAAGTCTATGTTCGCCGCACCGGCGATACCGAAGGTCCACTCAAAACCCTGAAGGCCTACAAGCAGGTGGAATTGGAGGCCGGCGAGACCAAGACCATCGCCATCAACCTCCCCCGCGAAAGCTTCGAACTGTGGGACAGCCTGACCAATAGCCTTCGTGTGGTGCCTGGTCGCTACGAGCTCATGGTGGGTAACTCCAGCGCCGACAAGGACATGAAGAAAATATCTGTCAACATGACGGCGAAATGAGCATTGGGACCGCGTGACAACTTGTTCCATGTCACTTCTCGCTCACGCGAACATACATGCACATATATGGAAAAACGGGAAAACACCCGCACGTGTCGCACGTCCCGCACGTAAATTATTTCAACAACGGATTAAACGGATTATACGGATTGCTGTATAAAGTACTGTTTCAGCAATCAGAATGCCTTGAAACAAATTATTCCAGCCTGTGGAATAATTCT
>ONKY01000007.1 GCA_900318585.1 uncultured Prevotellaceae bacterium | reverse complement strand
GAAGTCTGAGACGGAGCGCTTTGCCGGAGCACTGGACACCTACACCATCGAGGCCATGATGCAGGACGGCAAGGCCCTGCAGAGCGGTACCTCACACTTCCTGGGACAGAACTTTGCCAAGGCTTTCGACGTGACCTATCTGAACAAGGAGAACAAGCCTGAATACGTCTGGGCTACGAGTTGGGGTGTTTCCACTCGTCTCATCGGCGCCCTCATCATGACCCACTCTGACGACAACGGACTGGTGCTGCCTCCGCGTCTGGCACCCATCCAGGTGGTCATCATTCCCATAGCCACCAAGCCCGAGCAGATGGAGCAGGTGAACAAGGAGGTGCTGCCCATCATTGAGCAACTGCGTAAGAAGGGCATCACCGTGAAGTTCGACGACGCCGACAACAAGCGCCCCGGCTTCAAGTTCGCCGACTACGAGCTGAAGGGCGTACCCGTTCGTCTGGTACTGGGAGCCCGCGACCTGGAGAACGGCACCATCGAGGTGATGCGCCGCGACACCCTGGAGAAGGAGACACGCCCGCTGGAGGGTATTGTGGACTATGTGGAAGGACTCCTGGAGGACATCCAGCAGAACATCTTCCAGAAAGCACGCAAATACCGCGACGAGCATATTTTCGAGTGCGACAACTACGAGGAGTTCAAGGAACGAGTGAAGGACGGCGGCTTCTTTCTCTGCCATTGGGACGGCACGGCCGAGACCGAGGCAAAGATTAAGGAGGAAACACAGGCAACCATCCGCTGCGTACCCTTCGGCGTGGAACAGACACCCGGTATCGATATGGTGAGCGGCAAGCCCTCGAAGGCCCGCGTCATCATAGCAAGAAGCTATTGAGAACTGAGGGGTGCGAGGTGATGGACAATAGACAGGCAACATTGGAATTAGGTACCAAGCCGGTAGGCAGACTGCTTTGGCAGTATGCCCTGCCTGCTATGGTAGCTATGACTGCCTCCTCGCTTTATAACATCATCGACCGCGCTTTTATCGGCCAGGTGGTAGGCCCCGAGGCTATTGCAGGCTTGGGCATCACCTTCCCCTTTATGAACCTGAGTGCCGCCTTCGGCGCTGCTGTCGGTGTGGGAGCATCGACGTGTATCAGCGTGAAACTCGGCCAGAAGGACTACAAGACGGCGGAGCACCTGCTGGGCAACACCGTGACGCTGAACCTCATCATCGGATTCCTTTTCATGGTGATCAGCCTGCTGTTCCTCGACCCTATCCTGCGGTTCTTCGGAGCATCAGACGCAACCCTGCCCTACGCCCGGGAGTTCATGATTGTGATACTGCTGGGCAACATGGTAACCCACATGTACTTCGGTATGAACGCCGTATTGAGGGCTGTGGGAAAACCGCGTCATGCAATGTATGCCACACTCTTCACGGTGGGTATGAACATTGTGCTCATCATCGCCTTCGTGTGGTGGTTCCGGTGGGGCATCCGCGGAGCAGCCCTGGCCACCATCTCCTCACAGTCGATGGCGCTGTGCTGGCAAATGTGGATATTCGCCGACAAGAAAGAGCTGCTTTACCTTAAGCGGGGCATCTACAAACTGAAGTCCAACCTGGTGCACAACATCATCAGCATCGGCATCTCACCCTTCCTGATGAACGTTACGAGTTGCGTCATCGTCATCTTCATGAACAACCAGTTCGTGCGCTATGGTGGTGATATGGCTGTGGGAGCCTACTCGATAGCCAACTCCATCGTGATGGTGTTCTTCATGTTCGTTATGGGCGTCATTCAGGGTATGCAGCCAATCATTGGCTATAATTACGGTGCGGAGAAGTTCGAACGAATGTTGCGCTGCCTGTGGATAGCCATCGGCGTAGCTACATCCATCCTGCTCGTCGGCTGGACGCTGTCCATGCTGTTCCCGCAGCAGATAGCCCGTATCTTCACCACCGACCAGACGCTCATCAAGCTGTCGGCGCGAGGCATCAAGATTGACATGATGGTATTCTTTGTCGTTGGTTCACAGGCCGTTATCACCAATTTCTTCCAGTGTATCGGGAAGGTCAAGATTTCCATATTCCTCTCCCTGTCCCGCCAACTGATCCTGCTGCTCCCAATGGCCTACGTCTTCCCGTTGTTCTGGGATTTGGACGGCGTATGGTTCTCTATGCCTGCAAGCGACTTCGGTTCGTTTGCAATGACTATACCTATATTACTATGGTACCTGAAAAAACTAAGACATAATGGACGACAATAACATTATTATTAACATTGGCCGACAGTTGGGTAGTGGCGGCCACGACATCGGGCGAATGCTGGCTCTGGACTTCGGCGCTAAGTACTATGACCGCGAGCTGCTGAACCTTGCTGCGAAGGAGAGCGGCCTGTCAGAGAAGATTTTCGAGCAGAACGATGAGAAGAAAGGCTTTTTCCGTGGTCTCTTTAACATGGGCTCACCTCACATGAACGGTGAAAGCGTCTTTAAGCCGGGTTTGACGCAGGAGAGTCTGTTCCAGTTCCAGAGTGAAGCCATCATGAAGGCTGCAAAGGCTGGTAGTTGCGTGTTCGTAGGACGATGTGCCGACTATATATTGCGCGACTTTAACAACAAGGTCAACATCTTCATCACCGCATCTTTGGACTACCGCATTGAGCAGATTATGAATAAGCAGCACATGAGCGAAGATGCTGCCCGGAAGTTCATTGAACAGAGCGAAGGCCGGCGCGCCGACTACTATAACTACTATACCGGCAAGAAATGGGGCTACGCCGCAAGCTATGACCTATGCGTTGACTCCAGCATCCTGGGAATCCAGCAGACGGAGCACTATATTGCCGATTTCATCCGCCATTGGATGGAACTCAGGAATAAGAAAAAGGCAGACGCTTACAGATTATGAAGAAAATAGGCATTCTGAGCGACACCCACTCGTACTGGGACGATAAATACCTGCACTACTTCGAGCCTTGCGACGAGATTTGGCACGCTGGCGACATAGGTAGCGTAGAGGTGGCAGAACGTCTGGCTGCTTTCAGAACGTTCCGTGCTGTATGTGGCAACTGTGACGGCGGCGACCTACGGCTGATGTACCGTGAGCTGAACCGCTTCAAGTGCGAGGACGTGGATGTGCTCATCAAGCATATTGGCGGTTATCCTGGCAACTACGATTTCTCTGTGCGCTCTACGCTCTTTGCCAATCCGCCGCAGCTCTTCGTGGCTGGACACTCGCATATTCTCAAGGTGAAATATGACAAGACGCTCGGCCTGCTGCATATTAATCCAGGAGCCGCAGGCCTGCAGGGTTGGCATAAGGAGAGAACTCTCATCCGTCTGACCATTGATGGTAAGGAATTTAAGGATTTGGAAGTTATTACATTAGGAGATAAGAAGTACTGTTCTCTGTCGTAATGACTTTCATTATAAACCATACTCGTTTGATTAACAAATAATATAAAGATATGAAACGTACAATTGTAATTACAGGTGGCGCAGGCTTTATTGGAAGCCACGTGGTGCGCCTATTCGTGAACAAGTATCCGGAGTACCACATCATTAACCTCGACAAGCTGACCTATGCGGGTAACTTGGCTAACCTGAAGGACATTGAGAACAAGCCCAACTACGAGTTTGTTAAGATGGACATCTGCGACTTCGACGCTTTCTACAAGCTGATGCAGGACAAGAAGGTTGACGGTATCATCCACCTGGCTGCAGAG
>ONKY01000095.1 GCA_900318585.1 uncultured Prevotellaceae bacterium | reverse complement strand
GTTCAACAGGATCATGTTCAGGTCGATGTTACGACGGTTGGCATGGATGAAGTGGTTACCACCGATAGCCAGTCCGTCGCCGTCGCCGCTAACCTGCCATACAGTAAGATTAGGGTTGGCTATCTTCGCACCGGTGGCAATGGCAGCAGCACGGCCGTGGATGGTGTTCATGCCATACGTGGCCATGTAGTGCGGCAGACGGCTCGAACAGCCGATGCCACTAATCACTGCTACGTTCTCTGGGGCCACGCCGATCTCGGCCATAGCCTTATGAAGGGAAGCCAAGAAGAAGTGGTCGCCACAACCAGGGCACCAACGGGGCTGTCCTTTCTTGAAATCACTTGCACTGTAATTACTCATAACTCTTTATTATTATTAACCACGAATTACACGAATTAAACTAATTTTTTTTATGACATAGCGCTCGAATTTAAGCGAGGGCTTTAAACAGTAAATCGTCCCTATACATCGCAAAAGAATTAGTTAAATTCGTGAAATTCGTGGTTGTTTATATTATTTGTTGATAATCTCTGTAAATGCATTGACGAGTTCTTCGACTACGAAGGGTTGGCCCTTGACCTGATTGAACTGGTAGGGTACGAAGTTGTCGACCTTCATGCGCAGGTAGGCAGCGAGCTGACCCATGTTCTGTTCGGCCACCACCACCTTCTTGTACTTCTTCAGCACTTCGGCAGTGTTAGCTGGTAGCGGGTTCAGGTACTTGAAGTGCGTCTGTGCCACCTTGTAGCCTGCTGCGTGCAGGTCGTCCATGGCTGAACGCAGATGACCGTAGGTAGAGCCGAAGCCTACGATGAGCAGGTCGGCATCCTGTACGTCGCCGTCCACTTCGAGGTCAGGCACCTGGATATTGGCAATCTTCTGTTGGCGCAGGCGCGTCATCAGGTCGTGGTTCTCAGGGTTGGTAGAGATGGCGCCCGTAGCGTTGTCCTTCTCCAGTCCGCCGAGGATATGGGCGAAGCCTTCGCGTCCGGGTACAGCCCAGTAACGGGTACCGTTCTCGGCGCGCATATAGGGTGTCCACTTGCCTTTCATCTCCTCGGGTACGTAAGGCGGATTGATGGGATCGAGCTTTGCCATGTCGGGCAGACGGAAGGCGCCGCTACCGTTAGCTACGAAAGCATCGGTGAGCAGCACGACGGGCGTCATGTGCTCCAGCGCCATCTTACAAGCCTGGTAGGCGGCGTCGAAGCAGTCGGTGGGGCTGGTGGCAGCCATCACCGGCATGGGGCTCTCACCGTTACGGCCAAAGAGTACCTGTAGCAGGTCAGTCTGTTCCGATTTCGTGGGCAGACCCGTGGCGGGGCCGCCGCGCTGCACGTCGAGCACCACTAACGGAAGTTCCATGATGACGGCGAGATTCATGGCCTCACTCTTCAGACAGATGCCGGGGCCGGAGGTACTGGTCACGCCGAGGGCACCTGCGAACGATGCACCAAGGGCAGAAGCGCAGCCGCTGATTTCGTCCTCACACTGCACGGTAATGACGCCGCACGACTTGTGCTTGCTAAGCTCGTGGAGCACGTCGGTAGCAGGGGTAATGGGATAGCTGCCGAGGTAAAGCTTCAGGCCGGCCTTCTCAGCAGCAGCGATGAAACCGTAAGCCGTCGCCTTGTTACCCGTGATGTCCATATAGCGTCCGGGCACTTTCTCCTTTGACTCCACTCGGTAGACGTTGATGGTCGACGAGTGCGTGTTGTGACCGTAGTCGTAGCCAGCCTGAATAACCTTGATGTTGGCTTCGGCAATGGCAGGCTTCTTGGCAAACTTTTCTTTCAGGAAGTTAGCCACGAGTTGCAGGTCGCGGTCGAAGAGCCAGCAAACGAGGCCTAAGGCGAACATGTTGCGGCACTTCATCATGGCCTTCATGTCCATGCCCGTGTCGGCCAGACAGTCCTTCACCATCGTGGTGAGCGGGCACTGGATGACGCGGTCGGGGTCGATGCCCATCTCGCCAAGGTAGTCAGCGGTCTTGAACTGTGCCTTCTCCAGGTCTTTCGGACCAAAGGAGTCGGTGTCGATGATGATGGTTGCACCGGGCTTGGCATAGCGGTACTGGGTCTTCAGTGCTGCAGCGTTCATGGCAACGAGCACGTCGCACTTGTCGCCTGGCGTGTAGACCTTGCCGGCGCCGATGTGAACCTGAAATCCAGAGACACCTGTCAGCGAGCCTTGTGGGGCGCGGATGTCTGCCGGATAGTCGGGGAATGTGGATATGCCGTTACCAACGGTGGCACTGACCGTAGAGAAGATGTTTCCGGCCAGCTGCATGCCGTCGCCGGAGTCACCCGAAAAGCGGACCACTACTTGATCCAGTTCCTTCACTTCTAAGATTTCTGCCATAATGAATAATTTATGTATTGATATCAAACTTTTTTCTTGCTCTCCGCCCTTTCAGCGTAATCGAGTGCAAAGGTACGAATAAGTGAGCGAAATGCAAAAGAAAAACCGCTTTTTCTTTTCATTTCCTAACGGAAGTACCTTCGACCGCGGGTCAAAGGTACGAATAAGTGAGCGAAATGCAATAGAAAACCGCTTTTTCTTTTCATTTCCGAGCGGAAGTGCTTAAGAAAACTCATAATTTTTTTGTTTTTTTCTTCGCTTATTTGTATCTTTGCACCTGATATGTTGAAACGCTTGAGAAAATACACCAAGAGTCTGTCCGTACGCCTGAGTTTGATGCTCGTCGGCGCCATAGCGATGCTGCTGCTGGTATCGCTGGGCGTGATGTTCTATAGCTCACGAAAAGCCCTGAAGAACGAGGCACTGCTGAATGCGGAACAGACGCTGGAAGGCACGATGCAGCATATCGACAATATTTTTCTGAGCGTAGAGCAGGCTACAGGCAATGTGTACTTCCACATGTTAGAACACTTGGACCAGCCAGAACTGATGTTCGACTACAGTCGACGGCTCGTGGAATCCTGTCCTTATATCGTTGGCTGTGCTATCGTCTTTGTTCCCGACTACTATCCCGGGCGTGAACTGTTCATGGCCTACGTTCACCGCAAGGATATTGACCCTGTACCTGAGGAAAGAGAGCAGATTGGCAGCGGCCCGCTCAAAGATGATGAACTGATTTATTCAGAGAGTTTCGCCGGTCGTCCCTACACGGAACAGATATGGTATACGCTGCCAATGGAGAAGGCCGAACCTATATGGACAGGTCCCTTGAAAGGTAACGACGCCGAGGACGAAGCATTAACCACCTTCTGCCTGCCATTCCAAGATGCCCAGGGGCGGCAAGCAGGTGTGATGGCTGTTGATGTGTCGACGGAGCTACTTTCGCAGATTGTCCTCTCGGCGAAGCCCTCCTTCAACGGATATTGTACGCTACTCAGTCACGACGGTTCCTATATCATCCATCCCGATACGAACAAACTGAACCGGGAGACGGTGTTCACGCAGATAGAAAAGGGTGCAGACCCCAGCCTGGGAGAAGCTGCCAAGGAAATGATCTCAGGCAGAAAGGGCTATAAGCAATTCAAACTGAGGGGGAAAAACTACTACGTATTTTATAAGCCTTTACAGCGCTCGCAAGTAAAAGGGCGCGCTATGGAGAAGCTGGATTGGAGTGTTGGAGTGGTCTATCCCGAGGACGACATCTTCGGCGACTACAACCGTCTACTTTATATAGCTCTGGCCATAGCTATTGTCGGAATCATATTGCTGTTCGTATTGTGCCGCGCCATCACACATAGGCAGCTGATGCCCCTGCGTATGCTGACGCACTCGGCACAGCACATAGCCGAGGGTAACTATAATGAGCAAGTACCCGACAGCCGTCAACACGATGAAATAGGACTCCTACAGGACAATTTCCAACGAATGCAGCAGTCGTTGGCTGTCCATGTCAGTGAACTGGAAAAGCTGAAAGCTACTCTCAACGAACGAGGCGAAGTGCTGCGCGAGGCCTATCGCAAGACCAAGGAGGCCGACAACATGAAAATGGCGTTCCTGCACAACATGACTGACCAAATGGCTACCCCCACCGCCATTATTGCTCAAGATGTGGCTGCGCTTCTCGACTTCAGCCGGGAAAACAACACGGAGGAGACCGGTCGGTTGGCCAATGACATCAAGCAACAAGGAAAGGTCATTACCGAGCTGCTAAGGCATCTGCTCAACGCTTCGGAGACAGAAACAGAAAAGGAGGATGCCTATGTTTGACATACGACGTAATCTTGCCACCAAGCTCAGTCTTGGCATCCTGCTGATGGCCATTCCCATCTTTGTGCTCTCATTGGGTCTGTTTTTCATTCAGTCGCGACGAGTGGTGCTCACTGAAGCCCTGGAACATGCCAACAGTGTACACAACACCACGTTGCAGCGTATTCACAACTACATGACCACCATCGAGACGGCCACCAATGCTAACGACTGGGTAGCAGTAGAGAATCTGCATCCTGATACGCTGCTCTCGCTCTCAAACCGCATCGTACGGCTCAACCCCCATGTCAACGGCTGCTCCTTCACCACTGAACCAAACTTGTTTCCACAATACGGTCGCTACTTTTCAGCCTATTCCGTCCGCGTCAAGCAGGGTGACGGGCGTCCTGACAGTATCATCACCGTCCGCGAGGCGGAGTATGAGTATTTCGATAAAGTATGGTACAAGACACCGCACGATCTGGGTCATGCCTGCTGGGTGGATCCCTTCGATGACTACAATGAGGGAACGCTCTCTGCTGTTGATCTGATAGCTTCCTATTGTAAGCCGCTGAGAACGGCCGATGGACGTTTCATAGGTGTCGCTTCCACAGACCTCTCGCTGCGTGAACTATCCAATATCATCTCGGCCGAGCACCCCTATCCACATTCCTATTTCGTGATGATTGGATCAGAAGGACAATACTTCATACATCCTGATACCGCCAAGCTGTTCAAAAAGACCATTTTCAGCGATGCCGACCCTGGCAGCCAGACGGACATCATTACCTTGGGTCATGAGATGACAAAGGGCCGAACAGGCAACATGAATGTAAAGATCAAAGGAGAGTCATGCCTGGTGTGCTACCAACCGGTAGCTGGCACAGACTGGAGCCTCGCCTTGATCTGTCCTGAGAGTGACGTTCTGAAGTACTACCATCTGTTAGCCTATATCATTATCTTCCTGATCATTGTTGGTCTCCTTGTTATCACGCTCTTATGTCGCATGGCCATGGCTCGCGCCATCAAACCCGTCCGCCAGCTCGTCGAACAAACACAGCTCATTGCTGCCGGAAAGTATGACGAAGTGATGTGGAGTGAACTGGATGGGGCGAATTCGTCGGAGAAGGATACAATGTTTTTGAGGACATCGGTCGCTAACCGATGGGATGTGGTCAGTAGGTTGCAAAACAGCTTTGCCACCATGCTTCATTCACTGAAGGCTCATGTCAACGAGATTAGCCAAGCCAACGACGAGGCGGCTCGGCGCAACGAAGAGCTGGTACAGACTAATCAGCTGGCTGAAGAAGCTGCCAGACAAAAAAACATCTTTATCCAAAACGTCACACATCAGATACGCACACCTCTCAACATCATCCTCGGCTTTGCCCAAGTGTTGCGCGACAACGCCGGGCAGATGCAGGAAGAAGAGATGCGGAGCATTGCTGATATCATGAACCACAATTCCATGTTGCTCAGCCGCATGTCGTCCATGTTAAACGACAGCTCAACCAAAGATAACCGTATACCCGTCAATGTGACGGAGGAGGTACGCCTCAATGAATTGTCGCAGGAAGTGTTGGCTGAAGTGCGCATCCAGTATCCCAATGTCAACTTCATCTTCAGCACATCGCTACCCGACAACTACACCATTCATAGCGACCGTCTCTACCTGTTCCGCTCCATGAGGGAACTGTTCTATAACTCGGTGAAATATTCCGACGGTACACACGTGCAACTGACGATAACCGCCAACGGCACCCACGTTATTCTTACTTTCGAGGACCATGGACCAGGTATCGCTGCGAGTGATCTGGAACGGCTTTACCAGCCATTCACCAAGGTTGATGACCTGTCGGAAGGCCTCGGTCTCGGCCTTCCCCTGACCAAGAATCATATCACCAATTTGGGAGGCACTCTTACGCTTGACACCGACTACCAGAAAGGTTGCCGCTTCGTCGTTCAGCTACCCAACCGTTGAACATTGAACGTTGAACATTGAACGTTGAAAAACAGAAATACAGTATTTATGACCATAAAGGAACTATACCAGCTCTATCAGGAGCATCCTTGCATCACGACCGACAGCCGTGACTGCCCAGAGGGCAGTATCTTCCTCGCACTGAAAGGCGAGACGTTCGACGGCAACAAGTTTGCCCTCGCTGCCCTGGAAAAGGGCTGTTCGTATGCCATAGTCGACAACAAGGATTTATTAACGACAACTCAGACAACTTTAACAACATCTCCTGCTTCTCCAGTAAAGGACGACAGTTCGTCGCCCAAAGATGAAGAGTTGTTGCAGTTGTCCAAGTTGTCGTCTAAAATAATCGTCGTCGATGATTGTCTGCAGACTTTCAAGGACCTGGCTCGCGAGCACCGCCGCCAGTTCGATATTCCCGTAATCGGCATCACTGGAACTAACGGTAAAACCACGACGAAGGAACTGATAGCCGCTGTGCTGCAGAAGAAGTACAACGTGCTCTACACACAGGGCAATTTCAACAACGACGTGGGTGTGCCCAAAACGCTGTTCCGACTGACGGAGGAGCACGAGATAGCAGTCATAGAGATGGGTGCCAGCCATCCTGGTGACATCAAGACTTTGGCAGAGACGGCAGAGCCGACATGCGGTCTGATTACCAATGTGGGACGAGCCCACCTGCAGGGCTTCGGCTCTTTCAAGAACGTGGTAAAGACAAAGGGCGAGCTGTATGACTATCTGGGCCGACGTGGTGAGAGTCTTGTGTTCCTCAATGCCGACAATGAGCGGCTGGTGGACATCCTGCCCGACAATGTATGGGTGGCTCCCTACAGCACCAATCCCGACAATGTGGATGGTTGCACGTATGGCGAGGTCACAGGATGCGACCCGTTCTTGAAGTTCCGCTGGCGTGAGTCAGATACTAACTTGGAGGACAAGGGCGAGGAGGTGAAGTGGTACGAGGTCCAGACACACTTGATTGGAGCTTACAACATTGACAATCTGATGGCAGCCATTGCCGTGGGCTTGAACTTCGCTGTGGAACCCAGTCTCATCTGCGAGGCACTGGCCAGTTACGTGCCTTCCAACAACCGGTCGCAACTGACTGTGACAGAGAAGAATCGCCTCATCGTGGATGCTTACAATGCCAACCCATCCTCCATGCGTGCCGCCTTGGAGAACTTCCAGTTAATAGAGGCCAGCCCCAAGATGGTAATCTTAGGCGATATGCGCGAACTGGGCAACTCAAGCCATAAGGAGCATCAGAAGATTGTTGACTTGCTGCAACAGATGGAGCTTGACCAAGTGTGGCTCGTTGGCGACGAGTTTGCCGCCATTGACAGCCCAGAGTTCCGTAAGTTCCACGACGTGGACGAGGTGAAGTCTGTCATTGCTAAGGAGCAGCCCCAGGGTTTCTGCATCCTCATCAAGGGCAGCAACAGTACTAAGCTCTACCAACTCCCTGAGTTGCTATAAACTGCGGTCACATGGTCACAGCTGTGACCATGTGACCGATAGATCATTCCTTAAGTACTGCTTCACGATACTGAAGCGCCACTTTACGGCGCAAAAGCAGTGCTTTACGATGATTCCGCATAGTGGAATAATTCAAAGGCACTAAGTTTCATCGTCTTACCTCAAGGGCATTACAAACCTTTTCGATGGTACTATAAAAACGAGCTGTCGCGGTCACATGGTCACAGCTGTGACCATGTGACCGCGACAGCTTCTCTCCACGCTTCTTGCCCACTGTCACCACTGGTCCGTGGTCGTCTCGTCGTACATCTCGAATATCTTTGTTCTGTTTTGTGTCGAAAATGTTCCTTTTCGTATTTTATTCCGATACTGGACAAACAATACACAAGAAAAGACACAAATACTCAATTTTATTTCCTATCTTTGCACAAGAATCAGAAAAGGAACACTGAGATGGACAGAAAAGAAGTAGTATTGTCACCATTACAGATAGTTTAGAATATGAAGAATGTAGCATTAGTATTGTCAAGTGGAGGTGCCAGAGGATTGGCACACATCGGAGCCATTGAAGAGCTGGAGCGGCAGGGGTATCGTATCACCTCTGTTGCAGGTTGCTCGATGGGAGCACTTATCGGGGGGGTATATGCGGCTGGGAAACTTGGCGAATTCCGCGAGTGGATGAAGACAATAGACCGTAGAAAGATGCTGGAACTGACAGACTTCTCGCTCAGTCTCAACCATATAGCAAAAGGTTCGCGCATCATCGAGGCCATCATGGAGTTTGTTCCTGATATGCCTATTGAGGACTTGCCAATACCTTATTGTGCCGTTGCTACTGACTGGAAGACGGGACGGGAAGTTGTGCTTCGCAAAGGCAGTCTTTTTGAAGCCATACGTGCTTCCATTTCCCTGCCATCATTTTATGAGCCTGTGTTGCGGGACGGCATGATACTCATTGACGGCGGTGTTACGAACCCTATACCTTTGAATCGTGTGGTACGTACGGAAGGAGACATCCTTGTAGGGGTTGATGTCAGTGGTCATGATTATGAGACGCAATCGGAACTGCAACACGAGTTGACAGAAAAGCGTAAGCGCAGTTCTTCATTGTCACAACAGATACTCAACAAGCTGATTCCCGACAATCTCGAATTCAATTATTTTACGATGCTCTCACGTGTCAGCTCGATGATGATTCGCCAGAACTCCATCCTCATGACACAACTAATGAAACCCGACGTGCTTGTCGATATCCAGATGAGCCGTTACGGAGGTTTTGACTACGACAAGTCCGAGAAGCTGATTGCCATTGGCCGGCAAAAGACTTTGCAGGCTCTTACGAAAAAAGCAAACGGGAGATAGCACACTTTATTTAAAAAGTGTTTGCCTCTTATCTGTCATATTATATGTTTGCCTCTCTCCTCCAATGTTGAAGGTCAGCACCGACTTCTCCGTAGTGACGTCAAGCAAACATTGAGCACCTTCAATCATTGGAATACAGTTGTTGCTGCCCACCGGAAAGCCGCAGCATATAGGAATGTCATAGTCTGCCAGATGAGCTGTTAGCATTTGTTCCACACTGCCGAACTGGAGGTCGAACTTGATGGAATTGAAAGATCCGAAAATGATACCCTTGACACGCTCAAAGTCTAATTGTAGACGCAGATGATAGAATAACCGGTCGATATTGTGCAGTGGTTCCTCCACCTCCTCTATAAAAAGAATGATGTCTTGCTTGGGAGGAAGTTGGAACCGAGTGCCTGCTATAGCTGAATAACTCGAAAGATTACCTCCTACGAGAATACCCTCTGCATGGCCGCAACGGCTGTAGGGATTGCTGTGCACTTCGTATTGAGGTATCGTTCCAAAGAGAATGTCGCGGGTAATGGTTGTAGCCTGCTCCTGTCCGCCAGCCAGTTGAAAAGCCATCGGACCATGGATGCACATCACGCCAGAACACACAATGGTATGTAGCAGGATGGTGATGTCACCATGACCTATCAGCCATTTAGGATGTGCAAGATACGATTCCTGCGGGATGCGGTTGAGCACATGAATGCAACCATAGCCGCCGCGCGAGCAAATTACAGCTTTGATACTATCGTCCTCGAGCGCCCATAGCAAGTCTGCAGCACGTTCTTCTGCCGTTCCTGCGTATGCATTGACATTTAGATTATTGGTGTGAGGACCAATAACAGGCTGAAGTCCCCAACTCCTGACGGTCTTCGCAGCCTGCCCCAGAACTTCCTGAGGCACCCAATAGGCTGGGGAAACCAGTGCCACCTTGTCACCCTCTTTCAAATATGGTGGCGGAACAATCTTCTTTCCTTTATACATTTTTCACTTTGGTGTTTATCAGTGCAAAGTTACTCATTTTAGCACTTGAAGTATCACTTCTTACCACTAATTTTGACTAAAATGGTTCCAACTCTACCAAATCATCATGCAGTTTATCCAT
>ONKY01000079.1 GCA_900318585.1 uncultured Prevotellaceae bacterium | reverse complement strand
GGACATGCTCATTGCCGTCATCTCCTCCAATCTTCCTTTCATCGGCTATCCCCGTACGCTTAATGCGCTGAACTGCATCCGTAGCGTTGATTCAGACAAATAAAACAAAGAAAAAATATGGAATACGTAAAACTTGGGAACTCAGACCTTAGTGTGTCGCGCATCTGTCTGGGGTGCATGGGCTTC
Organism: uncultured Prevotellaceae bacterium; assembly: GCA_900318585.1. Lineage (GTDB taxonomy): Bacteria > Bacteroidota > Bacteroidia > Bacteroidales > Bacteroidaceae > Prevotella. The sequence goes on along the minus strand of ONKY01000079.1, from coordinate 2,134 downwards.
GGCGATCCAACCATCGGACAGCATTCGTGGACGATTGGTGAAGAGCCGACGCGTGAGATTATCCGCCGTTCACTCGACCTCGGCGTGAACTTCCTTGATACGGCCATTGCCTATCAGTTGGGCACTTCTGAACAATACGTAGGACGCGCCCTGCGAGATATGGCAAAGCGTGACGAAGTGGTGGTGGCTACGAAGTTTCTGCCACGCACCGACGAGGAAATAGTGAAAGGCATCAATGGCCGTCAGCATGTGCTTAACAACATCGACCTGAGCCTGCAGCACCTTGGCATGGACTATGTCGACCTCTACATATACCACATCTGGGACTACAAAACTCCTGCGGAGGAGATTCTTGAAGGCATGAACGAGGCAGTCCGCATGGGCAAGGCACGCTACATCGGCATCGCCAATGTCTATGCCTACCAGTTGGCGAAGATGAATGCGCTGGCAGAGAAACACGGCTGGGCGAAGTTCATCTCGGTGCAGAACCACTACAACCTGATTATGCGCGAGGAAGAACGCGAGATGCAGCCCTTATGCCGTGAGGACAACATCGCACAGACTCCCTATAGCGCACTGGCTTCCGGCAAGCTGGCAAAGCGTCCGGGTGAGACCTCTCTCCGTCAGGAGAAGGATGCCTTCATGCACTTCAAGTATGATGCCACTGCCGGTCAAGACAACCTCATTGTGGAGCGTGTCGTAGAACTGGCTGACCGCTATGGTGTGGAGATGACGCAGATTTCTCTGGCCTGGCTATTGACAAAGGTGGAGTCACCCATCGTTGGAGCCACTAAACTACATCACATTGAGGGAGCTGTTAAGTCACTCGATTTACACCTGACATCAGAAGACATCCGTTACATGGAAGAGCCCTACGCACCCCACAACCTCTCAGGTGTGATGGCAGTCAACAAGCCAGCCATGAGTGAGGAGCCTGTGTGGGTCAAGGCGGCGAAGAACAAATAAAAAGAAGAAATGATGAAACTCACAACAATTATCAGCACAGATCTGATGGCATTCAGCCTTACGGCCTGTGCACAGAAACAGGAAAAGAAAGAAATGAAGAAGATATTAGTAGCTTATTTCTCAGCTTCTGGTGTAACGAAGGGAGCTGCAGAGCAACTGGCAGCAGTAACAGGGGCAGACCTGCATGAGATCAAACCTGCACAGCCCTATACGGATGCAGACCTTGACTGGAGGGATAAGCAGAGCCGCTCAACCGTGGAGATGAAGGACAAGAACTCTCGTCCTGCCATTACAGACAAGCTGAAGAACATACAAGACTATGATGTGGTCTATGTAGGTTTCCCCATCTGGTGGTACACGGCTCCGACCATCATCAACACCTTTATGGAGGCCTACGACTTCAAAGGCAAGACTGTCATTCCCTTCGCCACTTCTGGCGGAAGCAGCATCAAGAAGGCCTGCGAGGACTTGAAGGCAGCCTATCCTGACATAACATGGAAGGAAGGCAAACTCCTGAACAGGACAAGCAAGAAGGAATTAGAGACTTGGGTAAAACAATTGTAAAAACGAAGCGTCCGTGTCATGAAAGACTGGCACGGACTTCAAATTTCCATCTGATTCAATTTATCGCATCAATACACTCTAGCCACCAGATAAGTTCATTTGGGGATAGCACTTGAACTCTCACTTTTAATTATATGAAATTAGATGTAATATAGTGAAAACGTGCATAGGTGTACTGAAACAGGGCGGGAAATTCGCCATTCTGGTAGAAGTGGTTGATGGTGACTCTATGTGGACGAGTGTCGTAGAGGGTATGACAGCCTATTCGCCGGAGGAGCTGAAGACGCTGCTCGATGATGCAGGCTTCATCCAGATCGAGATTCACCGTATGAAGCCATCGAATGCAACTATCATCGGCGTGAAAGCATAGTTTGCAACCGGGTTGCGGCAACTTTGAAGTAATTTTGCACCGTCAAACGAAAGAATTTGAATGATGGCAGACAAGATTAAGAAATCGTATAAGTTCAGCAAGAGTTTCTACGATGATGCAATTACACAGGGCAAATGGTGGAGCAAGCTGTATTTCAAACTACTTTGGGGCGGTGTCGATGACAACGAGATTGCCCGTAGGGTGCTGAGTTGGATTCCCGATGACTTCAAGGGG
>ONKY01000029.1 GCA_900318585.1 uncultured Prevotellaceae bacterium | reverse complement strand
GGTATTGCGGCTGGACCCCGTAGACGGCAGTTGCCGTCGTAGGCAAAAAGTTGTCCTTGTTGTTGAAGTTGTAGTTTAAGAAAAAATTTACGTGCGGGACGTGCGACACGTGCGGGCATTATTTCGTTTTGTATATACGTATGTGCGCGATAAGTTTGCTACTGGCGGCAATTAATTAGTGCCCATTTGTGCCAATTTGTGTCTCAAGTTGAGCCGCAGACAATCATCTGAAATTCAGTCCATTGACGTTTTAGGCTTCCGCCAGCCCCTACCAAATGCTTGCACGGTTCAGAGAAATGTTGTACCTTCGCACCCAGAAATCTGAGGCAGATAGAGTCGTCGCTAACCGAATAGATGGATCATGCGCACCGTCTGCCTACTACGTCAGCCTATAGACTGCCGACTCGTTCGCCTCAACCTATACCCAGGCGCAGCGGCAGATGGCGACGCTTATTTACATGTAGAGAAGTACCCGCACGGAATCATGGCTCGGTGGTAGGCTACTTCTCGATCCGCTGGATTTCCTTGTCGCCGGGCTTGTAGAGCAGACCGGTGCAGACGGTAGCGACAGCACGGTACTCCTTCAACTCAATGGCGTTCCAGTCAATCTGGTCGGTACGCTGGGCCAATGGGGCGTGGGGAATGACGCTGCCGTCGCGAACGAGGATGACAGCGGGGATGGGGCCGGCTTCTATCTCCTGGTAGCCTGGCGCATAGACCTTGCCAGTCTGGTAGTCTATCCACTTAGTATTGGCTCCTTTGGCGGTGGGGAGGTAGACAGTGCGGCTGTTACCACTCTCCATGAGCGGAGCTACGAGTATCTGTGATCCAAACAGGTACTCATCCTCCACGAGCCATGCACCCGGGTCATCGGGGAACTCCACGAGCAGGGCGCGCACCATCGGCAGGCCACGCATCGAGCAGTCCTTTGCCTGCGCATAGACATAGGGCATCAGCTTGTACTTCATCTCGGCACACTCGCGGAAGGCCTGCGTAAAGCTCTCACTGATGAGCCACGGCTCCGTGGGCGGTGCACCGTGGGCACGGGTGTGGCTGCTGAGGAAGCCGAAGGGCAGCCAGCGGCGGTAGATGTCCTCTGGCGAGGCGGTCACGAAACCGCCCATGTCGTGGCTCCAGAACGAGAAGCCGCTGAGGCCGAATGACAGGCCGCCGCGCAGGTCGCCTAACATACCTATATTATTAGTGGCCGCATCGCCGCCCCAGTGCAGGGCGTAGCGCTGCGAGCCGGCCCATGCAGAGCGCGCCCAGATGATGCCCTCGCCAAAGTACTGACGGTTGACTGCCTCCCACAGCGCCTTGTTGTAACGCAGCGGGTAGAGGTTATGCTCATAGAGTCCGCCGCGTCCGTTATGGTAGAAACCGTTGTAGGGAGCGGCTTCGCCGAAGTCGCACTTGATGGTCGAGACACCCTGCTTCAGCAGTCCGGTGATCTTCGACTGGTACCACGCAACGGCTTCTGGATTGGTGAAGTCGAGGATGGCATCCTCCACGGGCATACCGCCGTCGGCATTGCGCACGTGGAGATTGTTTTCCACGATCTCGCCGAAGAAGCGGTTCTTCGGCGTAAAGTAGGGCAGCTGCCACAGACAGGTGTGGAAGCCGTCCTTGGCCAGCTGCTTCAGCATCTTCACCGGATCCTTGAAACGGTCTTTGGCAAACTCATAGTCACACTGCCAGTCGGTGCCGAACCAGCCGGTGTCGAAATGGATGACATCGGCGGGGATGCGGTGGTCGCGCAGTTTCTTCGCAATGTCGAGGCCCTCCTCCTGTGAGAAATAGGTGATGCGGCTCATCCACGTGCCGAAGCTCCAGAGCGGCGGCATGGGACTCTTGCCCGTGACATTGGTATATTCGTTGAGGATTTCTTTGGGGGAACCAAAGAACACGAACAGGTCCACCTGCTCGTCGGCCATGAAGAGACGCTGGGCGCCGATGTAGGAGGCGCCGAAGTCGGCGGTGACTGGCGCGGAGGTGTGCATGAAGATGCCGTAGCCGCGGTTGGAGAAATAGAAGGGTACGGGCTTATACATACCGTCGGTCTCCGGCCCCTGGGGGTCGGTGACGCTGAGGTGAACCTTCTGGCCGACCTTGTTCAGCGAGGTGAACGACTCGCCGCAGCCATAGATGCGCTCTCCGGGCGACAGTAGGAACACGGGATTCACGCTGCGCGAGTTGTCGCTGCCGCGCTTGATAAACGAGAAGGGCAGCAACTTCACCTGCGTGGAGTCGTTGTCGATGATATGACGCGTCTGCGTGAGCACCTTGCCCTTGGCATCCTTCAGGATGATGCGGAAGGGGAAGCGCTGCACCTCAATGCTGCCGAAGTCTGACTTGTAGACGATGGCCTTGCCGTTGACGGCGGAGGGCCATGACGGCGTGCTCACCTTCTCTCCATTGAGACCGGAATAGTAGCGCACCTTGAACACGTCGCCGAACATCGGGTCGTCCACATCGCTATTTTTAGGCTCTATGGGTGTGGTGAGCATTCTGATGCGCACTGCTCTGGGCGATACGAACTCTATCTTAAGCTTGAGGTTCGGATCATTGTCGTAAGCAGCGTCGGGGAAGTCAAGCATCTGCATCCTGATGGGCCAGTAGCCGTTCAGGTTGAACGCCTGCCGGGGCGACAAGCGGTAACGGTTCCACTGCACCAGTCCCTCGCCCTTCGCCACGTCGAAGCTGGTGAGCGAATCGGCCAGGAAATAGGTGTTCGACAGGTCGCTGAAGTCTGTCGACACATCCTTGGGCATACACTGCAGGTACTGCACGCCTGCATTCGTCTGAATCTGGGCCACGGCTGAGGCGGAAACCGACAAGCCGAGCATGAGGAGAAGTAGTTGTTTCATCGTTTTGGTCTTTAGGCGCAGCAAAGTTACGAAACAAAATTGGAATGGCAAAGAAAAATCACTTTTCCTTTTGTTTTTCGCTCGACTTTTCGTTTCTTTGCGACAAAAGTCGCGAAATTACTCCGTCTCGGCAAAAAAAAAGAACAAGTTCTTTTGTTTTGCGCTCGACTTTTCGTAACTTTGGAAGATTTCGCAGGATTTCTTTGTATAAAGGCGATGCAGAGGATTGAAAAAATATAGGGTTACGATTTGGAGACCGTTCTCAATTCGTTGTTCTGCTATAAATTGCATCAAAGAACACCCGACTCAGAGTCACCGCCTGTTTCGTGACCCGTCATCGGGTGCAAAGGTAGGCATATTATCTCACATATTCAAATGTTCAGTGAACAAATTTACTCCCTCATTACTCCCTCATTACTCCCTCATAATGGAATCGGAAAGAAAGTAACCACCAGATTT
>ONKY01000112.1 GCA_900318585.1 uncultured Prevotellaceae bacterium | reverse complement strand
CTGATTATTCTAAGCCATGAAAACTAATTAATTTACGATGACAAAGAAACGATTGATTGAGCTGGCGGTGAAGATGATTGTAGCCGCACTCACCGCATTCCTTACCGCACTGGGCACGACCTCCTGCATGGGCCTCGCAGGACTTATCTGAAAAGACTCTCCCCCCCCAAGTCTATATACTCCCCTCCCTACAAGGGAGGGGCAGGGGGGAGGGTCTTCTTTTCGACTTTGCGCGTCTGTCCGCGGCTCACCTGCAGGTAAATGCCGGGTTGCTGGGGGGTGGTGAGAAGCCTGTGACCCTGCAGGGTATAGATGCCGTCGGGCAGTGTGGCGGCAGGGTTAGGAGATGAAGGAAGGTAAATGCCGGTGGTTTCCTCCCACGACTGCTGGTGGAGGGGCATGGTGGGGCCGTTCCACTCCTGAAGCACGCTGATGTTGCTGAGGTTGCGGATGAAGGCTGTGTTGTTCTCCAGGCGCGGACGCTCCTTCACCACATACCACGCGCCGTTGTGCAACACGTAGGCGCCTTCGGGAACTTTGGCTGAAACCTTGAAGTAGCCGCGCAGGTTGTTGTCGCCAGGCTTGGCGGCATCCACAGCTTCCCCTTCGAGGAACAGGCGGAGTGAGGGCTTGGTGGCGTGATAGATATAGGGCACACCGGCTTGGGTTTCAGCCACTTGCTCTATGCACACCTGGGTGGTGTCGGCGTTGATGCCGGCAATCCGATAGAGTGTCAGCCCTTCGATGGGGGGAATGGAGTAGGGCAGACAGATGGTGCCCCAGATGTCGTCGTCGGCGCTCAGCGTGTAGGTGGGAATGTAGAGCAGACGGAAGTCGGTGGCACACCACCATCCCTCGCGCTTGTCGCCCTTGCTGCTGCTGTTGCCAATCTGCCGCCAGGCATTGTCCGTTGCACCCTGCTTGGACGATGTGAAGCCAATGGTCACCTTGCCGTCTCCGGGCACGTAGATGGGGGTGGTGGTGAGCGTCTGCCAGATGTTGGAGACGGTGGGCAGGTCGAAGTAGTCGGCTTTCAGGTGTGGGGTGGTGACGGTGTCTGTGCCCAAGACCATGAAGCCGTGCTGGTCGCTGAGGCAGAAATGCTGGGTTGTTCCCTTGCACTCCATCACATAGACACCCTCGGGCAGCGACGCCACTTCCTGGCTGATTTCCATCGTCTTCTGCTTTCCTTCTGAGGCGCTGATGTCCGACCACCAAGCATTCCAGCAATACTTCCCTGATACTTGGTTAATGCGCTGGTCACCAGCAGTATATGTACCCGTCTTGGTTTTCCATCCTGCGGCCGACTGGAGGTTGGGCGACTGCGGCTGTACGGGAGCGGTGATGAAGGTGGCTTCCGCAGCAGGGTAGGGGTAACCCGCTTGCTGCAGGGCAGCATCGACGATGGCGAGCGAGTCGAGCCTTTGCTGCTGCAGGGTTGCCTCCTGTTGCGCCAGTGCTGCCCGTCGTGGCTCTTCGGTGGTCACACCGTCGGCTATGGCTTCCTCCGCCGTAGGGAAGAGTCGTCGCAGCTCCAGTTTGGCCATTTGTGCCTTCGCGTTGAGCAGTCGGAAAGCTACTGTGGCTTGGGAGGATGTGCCGCTGTTGAAGGTAAACGTCTGCTTTTCCCATTCGGTGGTATTGCTCAGTGTCGCCACGTCTTTGGCTTCCGTCTGTCCGTCGGGGGTGAGCTTCACACTCATGTACTTTCCTCCGTTGCGGGTGTAGGCAGAGAAGAGGTAGTCAGCTCCCGGCTCTATGGCTACGGTTGTCACCAGCGATACATCGCGGTCAATGCCTCCGTGTCCGTAAGCTTGCAGGTAGCTGCCGCCGTCAGGGCCGCCGACGGGTAATGCCTGGAAGTAGGGCTTGTCGATGGGTTGGCCGTTGCCTGCCGTCCATCCTTGGGTGCCTAATGAGAAGTCGCCGTTCAGAAACAGGTTACCGCCTGCGTAGAGTGTCTGGCCGTCGGAGGTGTTGACCCTGTCGCCTGCCTCTAAGGTGTCGTCCGTGAAGAGTTCGTTGCCCTCGAGGTCAATCATGTGGATGCGGTAGCGGGCGCCGTCAGCCGTGTGCTCGTCTTTCCAGGTGTAGGTGGCAGCCGTCTCTTTCTGGTCAATCACCTGTAGCGTCTCCCACTGTCCGCCCTTCCGCTTGCGCTGCACCTCCATCAGCTGGTTGTACTCGCCGTTACGATCCGTCCAGCTGAGAGTGACCGCACCGTCCTGGGTGGTCATCTTGAATCCCGACGGCGGATATTGGCGCGGCGTTGTGGGAACATAGTCGTACTTGTGGGTGTAGCCGAGTCCTGTGTTCATCTGCGCATAGTATTCTCCGGCGGGTGTGAGCTTGTCGTCGTAATAGAGTTTCGAGCAGTTGGCTTCGCTGTTCCAGTAGTAGTAGCGCTCTATGTAGTCCCACTTGTTGAGGCTCGTCAGGATGCGTGCGAGCACTTCCTTGTTCTTGTTGAGCTGTGCGGCGGTGGGATTGTCGCGATTGGTTCCCTTTGCCTCGCCGAAGATGCCGTTGTTGTTCCATGAGGCGCCCCATACCCATTCGGAAATCCAGACGGGACGGTGGAGGGCGTTCACCCAGTTGGTAATCTGACCGAAGGTACCCTCCGCCCAGTAGCAATGCAGGTCGATGATGTCGCAGCGCCAGCCGCGTGCATCAATCGAGTCGAAGAACTCACGCAGGAAGCCGGAGGCATTGCCCACGTAGTCGCTGCCGTCCCACGACGAGGGCGAGCAGAGGCGCATACCTGTAGCCATGAGGCTTTCCCAGTTGCCGAGGATGGTGTTCAGGTCGTCGGGGTGGTCGTCGGATTTGTTGCGCGGCTCGTTGTTGGTCTTCATGTGCGGCGAGTAGGTCACGCTGCCACAGTTGGCAATAGCCGGCCATTCCTCGTGGATGTGGTGTGGCACGCACTCACGATCCATTCCTCCGTCCTCGCCAAGCCCGAAGGAGTAGCAGCTGGTGGTGTTGAGCTTGCTGTTGACGGCCGAACGGGTGTCGTTGGCTAATCCTGACTTGCTGGTGTCGTTCCACTTGAAGATTCTGTAGGAGGAGATGTGGCCGGCAAGCACGGGCGGCAACTGAGCAATCTCCAAGTCGCTGTCGGAGGCAATGAAGCATCGGCTGTAGCCGCGTCCGTTGGGCAGGGTGGAGAAGGTGACCATATAGCCGCGCTTCAGGCGGAAGCTGCGTATGCGGTTGTTGAGCTTGGCGGCGGTCAGTGTGTTCATGAACCCAGCGGAATGCTCCAAGCCGAAGCTGTTGGCCGATTCGCCTGTGAAGTCCTCTCCGGAATAGACGGTGAGCGGGTGGATGTCCTTAGCGTAGGGCATGATGATGCAGCCCTGATTGTAAATCTTCACCTGGCAGGTGGAGTTGTTGACCGCCTTCTGTCCGCCGATGGTGATGTGGCTGAGCAGCTTCGTGGCTGCCGACGGCTTCACGCTGTCGAGGATGAGTACGGCGTGCTCAGTATTGACAATATTGACGCTTCCCTCCTCCGTGAAAGGGGTAGCAGAACTGATGGAAAAGTCAACGTCGGCGGTCAGCTCTACGGCTGTGCTTACCTGCTTGACTGTCTGTTTTTCGTTGGCTGATATGCTGCCTGAAACCAGCAGCAGGAAAAAGAAGAAAATGCTTGTTTTGTTCATCGTTTTAAGCGGTATTTGATAGTGATGGGTCTTATAAGCCCGCCAAGTTACGCTTTTTTTGTGAAAAAAACAAGGAATACTTTCAAATATTAAATAATTTTATTACTTTTGTCAATTGATATGGCAGGAATCTACATTCACGTCCCGTTTTGCAAGAGTCGTTGCACCTATTGCGCCTTCTACTCCACCACAGGCTTGGAGCAGCGGCAGCGATATGTGGATGCCGTTTGCAGGGAGATGATGATGAGGAGCCAGGAGGCGGAGCAGCGCGTAGATACCGTCTATGTAGGCGGGGGTACTCCCAGCCAGCTCACAGCGGAACAGCTGAGGCAACTGTTCTCACAGATAAACAAGGTGTGGGGCAAGGTGCTCAGTTCTTCTCCTGAGATAACGATTGAAGTCAATCCCGACGATGTGACGCAGGAGTTTGTCAGGTCATTGCGAGCGCTTCCGGTGAACCGTGTGTCAATGGGTGTTCAGTCATTCTCGGACGAACGGCTTCGCTTTGTCAACCGCCGCCATACTTCAGCACAAGCCGTCGCGGCTGTGGAGCAGCTGCGTGAGGCAGGGTTCGACAACATCAGCATTGACCTGATGTACGGTTTCCCCGACGAGTCGTTTGCCGACTGGCTGGCAGACATAGATCGCGCCCTCTCTCTGGAACCCCAACACATCTCTGCCTATTGCCTGAGCTATGAGGAGGGAACGGCGCTTCAGCGATGGATGACTGACAACGGCAAACAGCCAATGGACGAGGAGCAGGAACGGCAGATGTACTATACCCTCATTGACCGCCTCGATGCCGCTGGCTATGAGCACTATGAGATTTCTAACTTCGCCAAGCCGGGTTTCCGCTCGCGGCATAACAGCAGCTACTGGACGGGTGTGCCTTACGTCGGACTTGGTGCTGCGGCTCACTCTTTCGACGGCAGAAGCCGTAGTTGGAATGTCAGCGATATCAGCCAGTATATGGAGGGTATAGAGCAGGGCAGGCGGGTTTGCGAGGAAGAGCTGATGGACGAGGAGACACGCTACAACGACCTGATAACCGTTGCGCTACGCACTCGCGAGGGGCTTTGTCTTGACCAACTGTCAGAGAGCCAAAGGGAGTACTGCCTCTCGCAGGCTTCCAGGTTTGTTGAAGGAGGACTCCTGTGCGTGGATGGCGACAGGTTGAGGCTGACGCGTAACGGCCTCTTTGTCAGCGATATGGTGATGAGCGAACTGATGGACGTGTGACAACAAACAGAAACAAAATAGAAACGATGGAAGAGAACAGCTTAAACAAGTACTTGGACGAAATCGGACGCGGCGACTTGCTGACAGACGAGCAGGAAAGGGAATTGGCGTTGCGCATCAAAGCCGGCGACGCCAAAGCGCTCAACAAACTGGTTGAGACAAACCTCCGCTTCGTGGTGAAGATTGCCTCGCAGTATCGCAATCAGGGCGTTGACTTTGAAGACCTGATTAGCGAGGGCAATATAGGGCTGATGAAAGCAGCTGCCAAGTTCGACGCGACAAAGGGCCTGCGGTTTGTGAACTTTGCCGTAGTGTATATCCGTGAGCAGATAGAGAAGTCGCTGCCCGAGAAGCAAGAGGAGTGTGCGCCTGTGCGTGGTGCCGGTGCATCGCTCGATGCTCCGTTGGGACACCGCACCAACATGAACCTCCTGTCGGTGTTAGTCAACAAAGACGCCTCAATGGCCGATGAACGAGTACATTCGGAAGCCATTGAGGACGCTGTGGAGTATGCCCTTACTTCTCTGACTGACCGCGAGAGCCGTATTGTGAATGCCTTCTATGGTATCGGACAGGAGCATGAGACGATGTCGGAAATAGCTGAGGACATGGGCTTGAAGCGTGAACGGGTGCGCCAGATTCGCGACAAGGCCGTGCGCCGACTGCGCAAGACTTTCAAGAACAAGCTGCGAGAGATAAGGAAGTAGCACGTCAGGAAGTAACACTTCTGGAAGTTGCTCTTCTGGAAGTAGCACGCCGGTACTGTCGGAAGTAGCCCTTCAGCGCCGTTTCCTTCTATTTCGTCCCTACAATCTTGGTCTTGGGTTGTTCCTTGTTGCGACGATTGACGACGGTCACCACCGCCTGTGCCAGATTGATGAACGCCTGTCCCGTGATGGTGTCAACGTTCAGCGCGGCTGGTGTTCCTGCGTCACCGTTCTCGCAGATGCTCTGCACAAGGGGAATCTGTGCGAGCAGGGGGATGCCCATTTCCTGCGCCAGCTGCTTGCAGCCTTCCCGTCCGAAGATGTAGTATTTGTTCTCCGGCAGCTCTGCAGGCGTAAACCAAGCCATATTCTCTATCAATCCCAGGATGGGCACGTTGACCTTCTCATTGCGATACATGTCAATGCCCTTCCTGGCATCTGCCAGCGCCACCTGCTGCGGCGTGCTGACAATGACGGCTCCTGTGATGGGGAGTGTCTGTAGCAGCGTGAGGTGGATGTCGCTGGTGCCTGGCGGCGTGTCGAGGATGAAGTAGTCAAGCTCGCCCCAGTCAGCATCGGCTATGAGCTGCTTCAGGGCGCTGGTGGCCATACCGCCGCGCCAGAGTGTGGCAGTGGTGGGAGAGACGAAGAAACCTATACTGAGCAGCTTTACGCCGTACTGCTCAATGGGGCAGATGAGGTCGCGGCCGTCCTTCTTCACGGCGTAGGGGCGGGCATCTTCCAGGTTGAACATCTTGGGCATAGAAGGCCCGAAGATGTCGGTGTCGAGCAACCCCACCTTGTAACCTAAGCGTGCCAAAGCGATGGCGAGGTTTGCAGAAACGGTGCTTTTGCCTACGCCACCCTTGCCGCTGCTGACGGCGATGATGTTCTTCACGCCCGGCAGCATCTGGCCGACCTCCGGGCGGGGAGCACTCTTGAACTCCGTCTCGATGGTCACCTCCACTTCATCGGAGTCTCCAGATTGTGCATTGTGCATTGTGCTTTGTGCATTATTAATTGTGCTTTGTGCATTGTGCATTGTGCTTTGTGCATTGCGGCAGTGGTACTTGATGGCAGCCTCAGCCGCCTTGACCGTTGACTTTAGAAAGGGGTCAGTATCACGAGGAAAGCTCAGCACCACCTTTACTTTCCAGGGTTCACCTTCACTTTGTGGAGCAGCTACCGACGGTGTATCGGCTACCATCTGGCTCTCCACGAGATTTTTCTTCGTGCCGGCATACGTGACCGTTGCCAGCGCATCCATGATGAGTTTGGGGTATAGTTGCATAAGCGTTATTTATTCAACAGTTGCAAGCGGAAGTTGAGTTACGTTACTTGTTGGGGACTTGGGGCACAAGCTGTATCTCCTGAATCTGCGAGAAGGCAGGGCCCCATATCTTGTCCTGCTGGTAACCCAGTTTGCATCCGCGAGGCACGCTGAGGACACAGGCACCCGTGACCCCCTTGAACGAGTTCTTGCTCATCTTCGGCGGCAGCGGGGCGTTGACGACGACGGAGGTAAGAGCCACGCACTTCTCAAAGGCTGAGGAACCCAGCTTCTTCAAGCCTACGGGCAGCTCTACCGAGGTGAGGGCGGTGCATTTCAGGAAGGCATCGTTGCCGATGGTGTTGACGGCGGCAGGAATGACCATCCGCAGCAGGGCGGTACACTCGCGGAAAGCGTCGTTGCCAATCTTGATCAGCGAGATGGGCAGGTTGATGTCGGTGAGGTTGGCACACTCGCGGAAGACATCGTCACCTATCTCCTTGACGCTCACGGGCATCGTCACTTCCTTCAAGCTGTGGCAGCCGCGGAAGGAGGAGTTCTCTATGGTGGTGATGAAGCCCTCAATGTGAGCAGAGCTGAGGCTGGTACAGTTCTTGAAAACGTTGCTGCCCATTGACTTTACCTGGTTGGGGATGATGATGGCCTCCAAGCTGGTACAGTCGGTAAAGGCGTTGCTGCTGATTTTGGTCAGCGACTTAGGCAGGGTGAAGTTCCTGAGGCTCTTGCATCCGCTGAAAGCCTCGTTGCCTATCAGCTTTACGCCGGAGGGCAGCTCCACATCCTTCAAGCTGGTGCAATCCTTAAAGGCATCGTTGCCCACTTCGTCGAGATTACCTTCAATGACAGCCGACTGCAGGTTGGAGCATTTCTCGAAGGCGTTGTTGCCTAACTTGGTGAGCTTGGGCAGGGTGATGCCGGTCAGGCTCTTGCAGTTCTGGAAGGCGGCATTGCCAATCTTGGCAACCGATGGAAACTCCACCGACTGAAGGCTGGTACAATCTTCAAAGGCCGTAGTTCCGATTTCACGTGCGCCGGGAATGGAGATGCTGATCAAGCTCCTGCAGTTATGGAATGAAGCATTGCCGACGGCGGAGATGGTCGAGGGCAGGGTAATCTCCCTCAGCGATTCACAGTTCTCAAAGACAGAGTTCTCTATCTCGCCCACAATGCCGTTCATCGTGACGGTGACAAGGCTTTTGCAGCCCTTGAATGCGTCGTTGTCAATCGTGCTGACTGACGAGGGTATGTCAATCGTTCCCAATGACTTACAGTCTTCAAAGGCGTGGGCGCCGATAATCATCAGGCCTGTAGGGAGCGTGACGGCAGCAAGGCTGCTGCAGTCGTCGAAAGCATAGTCTCCTATCTCGCTGACGCTCTGAGGAATGGTCACCTCCACCAAAGACTCGCAGTTGTTGAAGCAGTTCTTGCTCACGTTGATCACGCTACCGGGAAGCTGAGCTTTCATCAGCTTCTTCGCGCCCGAGAACAATCCTGCGGGCAGTTCGTCCTCCTTTGTTTTCATCCCTTCCTTGCCCTCTACGATAGTGGCGCCGGAAAGGTCGATTGAAGTGAGCAGACATTCAGCGGGATTCTTCTTGTCTGTCTTGGTGCGAGTGGCTATTTGCTGGATAAGCTTCAGGTCAGTGCCGTTGAGCGGTCCGCTGACGGTGAGCTCAGAAATGGTAAACTTAATGCTGTCGGGTATCTGTCGTGCCAACTGACCGGCAGAGTCCACTTTCAGCGTCATGCTCTGTTGTGCCAATGCCGTGAAGGGCATCAAGGCAAAAGCGATTGATAGTAGTTTCATTTTCATTTTTTTCTAGTAGTGTTTTATCGGTTATTTTGCTTTGTCTAATGAGCTGCGCTTCGTGCGGTGGTAGCTGCGATAGTCGTCTAACTCTATCTCTATGTCGGGCTCCTCAAGTTTCCCCTCTCGTGGCAGCTGCCACTTCATGTACTTGATGTTCAATCCCCGCGCTATCCACATCGCCTCGTAGTAAGTCCTGATGTTGAGCAGCTGCACCGTCAGCGGTGACAGGTTCGTGTCGTGATACAGGTCGTCCGTCTGCTCAATCACGGGCAGCTGGTTGCGCTCCATCATCAGCGATGTGTAGGTGTAGAGGAAGTTGGAATCTGTCTTCAGGTGGATGATGCCGCCGTCGATGAGAAACCGGCGGTAACGCTCCATGAAGTAGGTGGACGTCAGCCGCTTCCTGGGATTCTTCATCTGCGGGTCGCTGAACGTCAGCCAAATCTCCTGTACCTCCTCGGCAGCGAAGAAACGGTCAATGATTTCAATGTTCGTGCGCAGGAATGCCACGTTCTTCAACCCTTCATGCAGGGCTTGCGTGGCACCCGTCCACATACGGGCACCCTTGATGTCCACGCCGATGAAGTTCCTGTCGGGATAGAGCTTCGCAAGCTCCACGGTGTACTCCCCCTTGCCGCAACCCAGTTCCAGCACAATGGGATTCTCATTGTGAAAATACTCCTCGCGCCAGCGGCCCTGCATAGTGAAAGGCCGTTCGGCGAAAGTGGAGAACGGATACTGGAACACGTTCTCATATTTATCCATATCGGCGAATTTCGCCAGTTTTCCTTTTCCCATAACAAACGACAAAGGTACAAAAAAAAATGAAAAGGGAAAGGGAAAAGGGAAAAATTTCTCACACTCGGCAAAAAAATGTATTCTTTTGTACTCGCTTCATCGATTTTTTTCGTCACTTTGCCAATAAAGTTGGCGAAATTACTCCGTCTCGGCAAAAAAAGAAATAAATTTCTTTGTTTTGCTCTCGACTTTTCGTACCTTTGCACCATCAATCATCTAATCATTAAAAAAAGAACTATGTCGAATTTCAAACAACTCCCCACATTGGGGTTCGTGGAAGCCTGTAAGTTGGCTTCAAGTCGTCTGACCGAGTTTAGCGGCCGCAGCCGCCGTTCAGAGTTATGGTGGTGGATGCTGGTGGTTATGATTATCAACGAGGTTGCCAGCCTGTTTAGCACAAACCTGCTCGTTACTGCTATCATCAGCATCATTGTTATGTTCTTTGGATTGTCTGTGACCGTCCGTCGCGTTCAGGACACGGGCAAGCCGGCCTTTTGGGTGTACCTCAGCTACGGCTTAGGTATTATCTACCAGCTCTATATTGCGCTGTCTGGCACAATGGCTTCGTTGGTGGAAATGGTACAGCAAGGCGATATGGAGAAAATCTCTGAATTTGCCGAGAGTAACATGGGCGACTTCGGGGTGATGAGCGGCATCGGAACCCTTTGGAGTATCGCCTCAATTGTAGTTATCGTATTCTGCCTGCTTGATTCCGATCCTCAGGCAAATAAGTACGGCGACTCTCCGAAGTACATCGTGGAAGAGTAAAGATAAACCCGATAAAAGACAAAAAGAAGGGTGGGTCATGAAGCATGATCCACCCTTTATCTGTAGCTCTATTGACAAGCAGCCGTTGTTGTAGTTCCCACCGCTGGTGAGGCGGCTGGTTGTCAGTCAGTTTAGTGATATAGCATATTACTCAATGACGACGGTTGTCCAGCCGTGCTTGTCCTCAATTTCTCCATACTGGATGCCGCGGAGCGTGTCGAAGAGCTTCTTGGACATAGGGCCGGGCTTTTCGCCAAACGAGTAGCGCTTACCCGTGTCGAGGTCGTCAATATAGGAGATGGGTGAGATGACGGCAGCCGTTCCGCAAGCTCCTGCCTCCTCGAAGGTCTCGAGCTCCTCCTCAGGAATAGGACGGCGCTCCACCTTCATGCCTAAGTCCTCAGCCACCTGCATCAGCGATTTGTTGGTGATGGAAGGGAGAATAGAGGTTGACTTGGGCGTGATATAAGTGTTGTTCTTGATGCCGAAGAAGTTGGCAGCACCGCATTCGTCCATATATTTCTTCTCCTTGGCGTCAAGGTAGAACTCGCAGGCGTAGCCCTTTTCGTGAGCCAGGTTGTTGGCAAACAGAGAAGCAGCGTAGTTGCCACCTACCTTATATTTACCTGTGCCGAGAGGAGCGCTACGGTCGTAGTCGCGGATGATGACGTAAGGATTAGCAGCGAAACCACCCTTGAAGTAAGGACCTACGGGCGTCACAAAAATCAGGAAGCAGTACTCTTTGGCAGGATGAACGCCCACTTGGGCACTCGTGCCAATCAGCAGCGGACGGATATAGAGTGTGGCTCCGCTCTCGTAGGTGGGAATCCACTCCTGGTTCAGACGAACCACTTTCTTCACCATTTCCGTGAACAGCTCTGTTGACACCTCGGGCATCATGATGCCGCGGCAGGTGCTTTGTAGGCGGGCAGCGTTCTCGTCTACGCGGAAAATGCGCACCTTGCCGTCAGGGCAGCGATAGGCTTTCAGGCCCTCGAATGCCTCTTGACCGTAGTGCAGGCACGTGGCGGCCATGTGCAGGTTCAGATACTCGTCGGAGCAAACTTCTATTTCGCCCCACTTCCCGTCGCGATAGTAGCAACGCACATTGTAGTCGGTCTTCATGTAGCCGAATGACAGACTACCCCAATCCAGATTCTTCATTTTAATGATAATTTAATTACCTTTTCTAATAATCTGCTTGCAAAAGTAAGCAAATTCTTGCGTTTGAGCAACAATTTTCCATAAAAATCGCTTTTCCTTTCTCTTTTTTTGTCCGTTTGTGGGAAAATGACTACCTTTGCGACGTTTTTTTACACATTATTAATTATACTGGAAAGATGAAGAAACTATTATTCGTGGCATTGCTGGCCGTCGGCTTGACGGCAAATGCCGAACAGAGAAGGAACAATGGCGATTCTGAAGACAAGAAGGACTCTTCAATACCCACAAAGATAGAGAAAGGTCCTTGGTCAGCACATTTGAGCATCGGTGTGGATATTCCTGTCAGCGTTCCTGATGGAATAGATTTTGCTCCGTTCCGTTCGTGGGACATTAACTGGACAGTGTTGCAATACAACCTGTTGCACAAGATGGAAAACCAAGATCTCTTCATTGGCGTCGGCCTGAACTGGCGCAACTATACGCTAAAGCACGATGAAGAGCACATGTTCTACAAGGTGAATGATGTCGTTGGAGTAGGTACGGGTAATTTCGACGATCTGTCGTCTCGTATTCACACGATGGCTATCAGCGTGCCCGTGCTCTTCAAGCAGAAACTCGGTGGCGACTTGGCCTTTTCCGTGGGCGGACAGGTAAATTTCAATGTGATAGGTGAACTGCACAACAGCTATGAAGACGGTGACGATGACATTAGCGTCGAGACGGGGAAAATCGGCCAGCGGCCTGTTACCGTGGACGTGATAGGTATCCTCCATATCGATGACCTCGGTATCTATTGCAAGTATTCGCCGATGAGCGTGCTGAAGAAGGATCGCGGCCCGGAGTTCCAGTCGCTTTCTGTAGGTCTTTACTTCTAAGCCGCGCTGGCATTCAGTTGCGTTCGGCCTGAATTTTCTGGATTTCCTCTTCTGTCTTGGTCAACTTGTCCTTACAGAACTTGATGAGTCGCTGTGCTTCCTTGAGTTGCACGGCGATTTCGTCTATGCTGTACTCGTCGTTTTCCATTTTATGGACGATGTCTTGAAGCTGGACGAAGGCTTCCTCGTATTTCTGTTCCTGTTTCATATCGTTATTGTTTATTTGTGACTGTTGAGTGAACGGTACCGTTGGCGAGACGAGTCTCCAGCTCGTCGCCAGTCTGTAGGTCGTCGACGTTGCGCACCACTTGGCCGTTTTTCATCGTGATGCTGTATCCGCGTTGCAGGAGCAGGGCGGGGTCAAGGATTTTTGCTTTTTCTTCCAAGAGTTGCAGACGATGTCTCTCGGCCATAATCCTACGGTCGGCAAGTATGGGAAGTCTTGTCTCGAAAGCATTGATTTTGGCCTGACTGCCGATGATGGTCTCACGGATGCTGGAGACTATACGCATGTAGAGGTTGTCAATACGTGCTTCCTGTCGAGCCTTAACGGTAGAAAAAAGCTTTGGCAGCATCTCGGAGAGGGTCAAGAGTTGGGAGTTGAGGGTTGAAAGCTTCTGCAGTGCGAAGCGGGCGATGCGCTGTTGCGAGTCGTCGAGCACGTCGAGCACCTGCCTCAAGTGGTCGATGAGCAGGGTAGCGGCAGCGGTCGGTGTCTTTACCCGCTGGTGGCTCACCATATCAAGGATGCTCTCGTCGCGGTCGTGGCCGATGCCGGTAATGATAGGTAATGGGAAGTTTGCTACGTTTTCGGCCAGTGCCAGCGTGTCGAAACCGCTCATGTCGCTTGTCGCACCGCCGCCACGGATAATCACCACACAATCAAATTGTGCATTATGTTTTCTTGCTCTGGCAAGTGTCACCCTATCGGGATGCTGAGCGGTGAATTGTGCATTATAGATGCGCTCCAGTGCAGCAATGATGCTCTGTTCCACACCCTCGCCCTGCATGATGGCGGGAAAAAGGCTGGTTTCAAACTGGAATCCGTAAGGATTGTCAGCCAACTGGTTGCAGAAGTCGCCATAGCCTGCTGCCGTCTCACTGCTGATGACAGCGATGCGCTGGCAGAACAGCGGCAGCTGCAGCTCTTTCTGCAAATCGAACACGCCCTCCTCCTTCAGCTGCCTGATAATCTCCTGCCGCTTTCGGGCCATGTCGCCGAGGGTGTAGGTGGGGTCAATGTCGGTAACAATCCACGAAAAACCGTATGCTTCATGGAACTGCGCATAGACTTTCAGCAGCACTTTCATGCCCGCACGGAGCTGCTGGTTGGTGGTGCGCTCGAAGTAGGGGCGAATGACCATCCACTTTGAGGCCCAGCACTTCGCAGAGGCACGGGCAATGGGTGTGGCTGACGGCTCGTCCTTCTGAATCAGCTCCATGTAGCAGTGACCACGGCTCTCCCGGCATTCCGACAGCTCCGCCTCTACCCAATATTCATTGGGCATCTCGCACTCAATTACCTCGCGGACGAGGCGGTTAAGTTCATAGAGAGTTATATGTTTCTCAGTTCTCACTTCTCATTCTTCATTTTCCCAATCATATACGCCCGCCAGAAGTTTGGGCGGCCGTAGCCGTAGACATTGTCGGGTTGCTGGTATTGGTTGCTCGTCTGTCGTACGAGATTGATGATGTCAATGGCTGTCTTGTCAGGAAGTGCCTGCCAGAGACAGGCGACAAGTCCACAGATGACAGGTGTAGCAAACGAGGTGCCCATATCGCGGATAATGGTGCCGCGGCCAGTGATGAGGGCTGCAGGGGCACCGATGGCCATTACGTCGGGCTTTACGCGACCATCCTGTGTCGGCCCTACTGCGGAGAAGGATGCGTTGTGCAATTGTGAGGTGAGAGCGCCGACGGTCAGGATGTCGTTGGCATCGGCTGGTACGCAGATTTTCTTCCACGGCCCCATACCGGTGTTGCCTGCAGAGTTGACAAGGATGATTCCCTTGCTGGCAAGAAGAGATGCTGCTTGGCTGATGAATGCCGTCTTTCCGTCCAAGTCTCGGAGTCGGTGGTTTTGGGTGGCATCGTCGAACTCATTGTACCCTAATGAGGAATTGATGATGTCGGCACCTACGGAGTCGGCAAATTCAGCCGCCATCACCCAGTAGTCTTCTTCGATGAGTTGTTCCGACTGCTGATCCTCGCTGCGTAGCAGCCAGTAGGTTGCCTCTGGCGCCGTACCCATGAGCACTTCCGGCACATTGGCTGCCAGTGCTGACAGCACCTTCGTCCCATGATCTGTCTCGAAGAACATTCGGGACACTCCGTCAATCTCGGTTGCTTGTTTGGGTATTGGACATACGAAGTCGTGTACTCCGCGAATGTCTGCCTTCTGAAAGGCAGGGATGCGGTTGACATTACGGAATCCGCCGTCGATGACGGCAATCGTCATGCCGCGTCCTCGCATATTGATGCTGTGCAGGCGGTGTCCCTGAAGGCTCTCAACCTGCTCCCTCGCGTTACCGTAGTGCTCACCGTGGACAGAATCCCAGGGGTTGAACTCCTCGTGGTACTTCCATTTTACTGTAGCCTCAATGGAGTCGGGTGATGTCCATACTCGCTTGGCAGAGCCAACAAACGCCATCTTCCTGAGCGAGTCAACGAGCGTGGTGTCCTGCACACGGACGAGAATGGTGTTGAGCCATCGGCTCTTTCCCACGACCTCTGCTCCCTTGACGGCATAAAGTTTTTTCAGGTAGACAGACGATACAGGCAGGTCAGTGGAGTCGGTGACTAAGCCCTGTCGGCGGCGTCGTTCCAAGGACTTATGGCTCAGCCAGCGCCGCGGGCGGCTTATGTCGTAGGGGGTGTCCTTCTTGTCGGTGAGTGTCAGCCGATAGATATACTGCTTGCCCCCCGGATATTTCTTCCGGGTGAAGGCCGTTGAGGTGGTCGCAGTCAAAAGTAACAACAGTATGGGCAATATATGCTTCATCATAGCAGATTACAAATGGAAACCGTTGAGGAGGTCGGCAATGAAAGCTGTTTCTTCTTGCGTCATTGCCTGATGGCAGGGAATGGAGATTTCTTGGGCATGAATGCGTTCGGTTACAGGGAGGGAACTGTTGTTCCACTCAGGGTAGCATGCCTGCCGGTATGGAGGGATCGGGTAGTGGATGGCGGTTCGTACACCATGCTCCGCAAGATATTGCTGGAGTTCGTCGCGACGTTCGCATAGAACGGGGAAGATGTGATAGACGCTTCCGGAAGGGGTGGGGAGCGTGAGGAGGGGATTCTTTACATTTTTAATATAATAAGAGGCAATGTCTTGGCGGCGACGGTTGTCGGCATCGAGGTATTTCAGTTTGACGCTGAGTATGGCGGCCTGTATTTCGTCAAGGCGGGAATTGAGGCCCTGGTAGTCGAATACATACTTACGGATGGAACCGTAGTTGGCAATGGAACGGACAACGTCTGCCAGCTCGTTGTCATCCGTTGTGACGGCACCGCCGTCGCCCAGAGCACCGAGGTTCTTGCCGGGGTAGAAACTGTGCCCTGAAGCGTCTCCGAGGGAGCCGGTTTTCTGCTGTGGGGAAACCGCGACACACGAACATCCATGCGCCTGAGCATTGTCCTCGATCAGTTTCAGACGGTATTTGTGGCAGAGGTCGGCGATGCGCGGCGTGTAGGCACAACGACCGTAGAGGTGGACAATCATCACGGCACGAGTGCGAGGGGTGATGGCTTGCTCAATGAGCAAGTCGTCTATTTGAAAGGTGTTGATGTCCGGTTCCACGAGGACGGGCACAAGTCGGTTCTCCGTAATTGAGAGAATCGAAGCAATATAGGTGTTGGCAGGAACGATGACCTCGTCGCCCTCCTTCATAACGCCCATCTCAATGTATGCGCGTAGGATGAGCGTCAAGGCGTCAAGCCCGTTGGCCACGCCAATGCAGTACTTCGTACCGATGTAATGGGCATACTGCTCCTCGAACAGGCGCGTTGCCTCGCCCTTGAGATACCAGCCGCTATCCATGACCCTGTTCACGGCGCTACGCAACTCGGCATCGTGCAGATTATTGATTTCCTTCAGTGGTAAGTACTCTATCATGGCGACTGCAAATTATTCACTATTCACTTTTCCTTTTCCCTTTCCTTGGGGATGACGGCAGCAAATTATTCACTATTCACTTTTCCCTTTTCCCTTCAAACGTCCCAGGTGTACGTGTCGTAGCAAACGGCGCGGGCGCCGAAGCCTTCTTTCTGGTAGATGAGGTTCTGGTTCAGCATGTCGCTATGTGTCTCAGTCGACTTGCCGAAGTCAATGTAGGGATAGTTGGGATAGCTCTGTAACAACTCATGGATGATGGCATCTACCACACCGAGACGCTTTCCTTTCTGCGTTGCAGCGATATACTGTGTGTGAACCACCTGCGGCGTCAGGTAGACGACACACCCTCCCAAGAGCACACCCTCCTTCCTTGCCTCAAACAGTACGATCTGTTGCGGGAAACGTCCTTGCAATAAGAGAATCTCTTGAAGGGAATGGACGGGCTCCACACCGTGGTTCTGCCAGAGATTTTCTTTCAGGATGTTCCAGAAGGCAGCATAGTCGTTGCCTTGCCTCACCACAACACCATTCTTCTGCGAGAGTTTTAATCCGTGGCGGCGGTCTTTCTTCCATCCTAGTTGATGCCCTGTCACTATGGTCGACGACACATCGCGTTCCATCAGGTGGTAGCGGAATGTACGATGGATGGCATAAAGCGGCTCTTCAGCAGGCACAAGGTGATAGATCCAGGGGATGGCCTTGTAAACTACCCGCTTGATGGCGTTTTGCTGCAGATATTCCTTCAAAACCTCGAAAATCTCCATCACGTGGACGGTGGTGGAATCCATACCCATGATCAGGCCGCCATAGGTTAGCCCCTGATGGGTATAGAGGGTGTGGTTACGCTCGTTGGCAGGCAAGAGTGCATAGAGCCGCCCCTTATGATAGAACATCAGCGAGTGGTCGCTAAAACGGTCGGAGTGATAATCCATGTAGCGGCGGTCGAAGAGAAACGTACCGTTCTTCGACGCAGCCACGAACTCATTCCATTCGTTGGTTCTGTCAGCGTTGTATCGTTGAATCTCTATCATAATATCGTTATAGCGTAATAACGTATTTTATCCGTTCCGGCCAATGTAGTCGAGGAATTTGTCGTAGTCGTAGATATAGTCGTCCTCTTCGTAGTGCTCTGATGCGAGAACAAGGCAGACGGCACCGCTGGAGAAATCGTCAAGGGTACGCCAAGTATTGACGTCGATGAGCAAGCCCTGCCACGGGTGGTTCAGCAGAACCGTCTTCCGCTCATAGCCGTTGTCGAGGGTGACCTGAAAACTGCCGCTCAGGGCGATGACAAACTGCTTGAGCCGCTTGTGGGCATGACCTCCACGACTCTCGCCGCCAGGCACGTCGTAAACCCAGTAGGCACGTTTGATGTCGAAAGGCACCATTGCCTCTGCCTCCGCGAACGTCAGGTTACCACGGGGGTCAGTAATCTTTGGCAGGTCAATCAGCTTTATATCCATGTTCACTATTACTTCTCACCTTGTCTTCTTACCTTAACTTGGCATAAGGGTCAGTACCGAGAACGGTCTTTGCCAAACGCTTTGCTTTAT
Organism: uncultured Prevotellaceae bacterium; assembly: GCA_900318585.1. Taxonomy (GTDB): domain Bacteria; phylum Bacteroidota; class Bacteroidia; order Bacteroidales; family Bacteroidaceae; genus Prevotella. The sequence continues at coordinate 2,627 of ONKY01000112.1, read as the reverse complement.
CTCGCAGGGCATTGACATCATCGCCTACCTCTCCATAACACAATACGACACCCATGCGGCGGCCTTTGTGAGCCTCAGGCTTGCCAAAAATGCGAATGCGGGTGCGGTCTTCCTTCAGGGCATCCACGAAGTTATAGTCGAGCAGCGAGCGGTCAACAGGCGTTGAGGCTTCCTTCGGTGAGAGAATGACGGCGGAAGCACCGGCGTGTTCCAGATGAATGCCAGCAATGGGCAGGCCCATCACGGCGCGGAAATGGAGCTCGAACTCAGAGAGGTTCGTGGTGTGTCCAAGGGTTACCATACCCGTATCATGAGGACGAGGACTCAGCTCAGAAAAGATGACCTCACCCCCTTTGGTCAGGAAGAACTCCACGCCCCAGATACCTGCACCTGTCAGGGCCTTCGTCACTTTGTCAGCCATCATCTGAGCCTGTTTCAATGCTTCGTCAGAAATCTTGTAAGGTTGCCACGACTCACGGTAGTCGCCCGACTTCTGGACGTGTCCTATAGGCGGACAGAAGAGCGTAGGCCAGCCGTGCTGCTGGGTGACGGTAAGGAGTGTGAACTCGGAGTCGAAGTCAATGAACTCCTCGATGATGACCTCTTTGACGTCGCCACGTGAACCCTCCATTGCCTCCTTGAAGGCCTGCTCAAGTTCAGAGTCATTATGAACATAACTCTGACCGTGACCAGACGAAGACATCAAGGGCTTTACCACGCAGGGGAAGCCAATCTCGTCGGCAGCAGCCTTGAACTCGTCAAAGGTCTTGGCATAGAAATACTTCGCCGTGCGAAGGCCGAGTTCCTTGGCAGCCAAGTCGCGGATGGCACGGCGGTTCATGGTGTAGTTGACGGCACGGGCCGAAGGCACCACCTGGATGCCCTGCTCTTCAAACTTAAAAAGGCGCTCGGTACGGATGGCCTCAATCTCGGGCACGATGATGTCGGGCTGATGCTTGCGCACAACGGCCTCGAGAGCGTCGCCGTCGAGCATGGAAAACACCTCGCGCTCGTCGGCCACCTGCATGGCCGGCGCATTATCGTAGCGGTCACAGGCAATGACATACTGGCCAGCCCTCATGGCGGCAATCACGAACTCCTTGCCGAGTTCTCCTGAGCCTAATAAAAGGATTTTCTTCATATCGTTTGTAATTGTTTAAGCATTTGCCATTCGGGGGTAACAGCGAGTTTGCGGACACATCTGTCAATACGTTCCATCGCGTCCTCTTGCGACTGTCCTAACTCTTTAGCAATTTCCTGCAGCGACTTCCGCTCACAGCCAAACAGGCCGTAGTAGTGGGTGACGGCTTCCTCTTCCTCCGGTGGAAGCAGGAAGAGCAGATGCTCTAAGTAGTGCTCCATCTGAGGGGAAACGTTCGTGGAATCAAGGCCTATACGAACGAGAAAGGAGTGGAGAGATTGGGTCAATGCATCCATAGAGGAGGGAAGGGCGCGACAGAGTCGCACCACACAGGAAATTAGCGATTGGCGTACATATTATCGTAGTACTTCTGATAGTCGCCCGAAGTCACATTGTCGAGCCATTCCTGGTTGTCGAGGTACCAGCGGACGGTCTTCTCAATGCCTTCCTCGAACTGAAGGGATGGTTCCCAACCGAGTTCACGCTGAAGCTTTGAGGAATCGATGGCGTAGCGAAGGTCGTGGCCGGCACGGTCGGTGACGAAGGTGATTAGGTTGTCATCCTCACCTTCGCGGCGGCCGAGGAGCCGGTCAGTGATGCGTATGAGAGCCTTTATAACGTCGATATTCTTCCACTCGTTGAAACCGCCGATGTTGTAGGTCTCGCCGTCCTTCCCTTCGTGGAAAATGAGGTCGATGGCCCTCGCATGGTCCTCCACGTAAAGCCAGTCGCGGACATTCTCTCCCTTTCCGTAGACCGGAAGAGGTTTGCGGTTACGGATATTGTTGATAAACAGCGGAATGAGCTTCTCCGGGAACTGGTAAGGGCCGTAGTTGTTAGAGCAGTTGGTGATCACCGTCGGCAGCCCGTAGGTGTCGTGGAAGGCGCGCACGAAGTGGTCGCTGGAAGCCTTCGCCGCACTGTAGGGGCTGTGGGGCTGATATTTCATATCCTCGGTGAAGAACTCTTCGCCGTAGGCAAGGTGATGCTCTCCACTGGAAGCCTTCGTCGTGAACGGCGGCTTGATGCCCTCGGGGTGCGTCATCTCCAGCGCGCCGTATACCTCGTCGGTGGAGATGTGGTAGAACCGGCGGTAGGAGGAATTCACCGTGCCTTCCTTCAGGGCAGGGGTGTCCAGCCAGCAGGCCTTTGCGGCCTGAAGGAGGGACAGCGTGCCGAGGACGTTGGTCCGGGCGAATGTGAAAGGATCCACGATACTGCGGTCCACGTGGCTTTCGGCCGCGAGGTGGATAACCCCGTCCACATCGTAGTCCTGCATAATCTTAAGCACCGTCGCGAAGTCGCAGATGTCGGCCTTCACGAAGACGTAGTTGGGCTTGTCTTCGATATCCCGGAGGTTCTCAAGGTTACCCGCGTATGTCAGTTTATCGAGGTTGATGATCCTGTAGTCGGGATACTTGTTGACAAGAAGCCGCACCACGTGGCTCCCGATGAAACCGGCGCCGCCGGTGACAAGGATGTTTCT
>ONKY01000043.1 GCA_900318585.1 uncultured Prevotellaceae bacterium | reverse complement strand
CTTCCACGACTTCCTGCTCGGCGAGGTTCGTTACCTCTCCGTCAAGAAGGCTTATCCTAACGAGGCCGAGGAACTCTTCGCCGAGGCCCAGCGCATGGCCCAGATCCGCTACAAGACCTACGTTCGCAAGACGCAGGAAGACTGGAGCAACGAATAAATAGTTTTATACTATAATAAAAAGAGGTGGAACTTCCACCTCTTTTTTTGTCCTAACGTTCAAGGAATCGGATGCTCCTTTTTGTAGTAACAACTTCTATACTTTGAAGATTATTTTCGAATCAGCGTAGAGCCCTGCATGCCCAATTGTACGGCATAAATACCTGAGGGGCTAGTGGTGGACATGCTGACGCAGCCACCCATAAGGAGGACTGAGCTTGTCACACCCCGGTGACGATTCCCTGGATGTAGGTTTTCAGAATGTGGATGCCGGTGCGATTGTCGCCGCCCCAGGGAACGATGAGGTCGGCAAACTTCTTGGTGGGCTCGATGAATTGCTCGTGCATGGGCTTAACGGCCGACTCATAGTGATCAAGCACCATCTCTACCGTCCGCCCGCGCTCCACGACGTCACGGCGGATGTTGCGGATGAGGCGGACGTCGCTGTCGGTATCGACAAAGATTTTCAGGTCCATCAGGTCGCGTAGCTTCTTGTGGTGAAGCGCCATGATGCCCTCAATGATGATGACTGGCTTCGGTTCAACGTGGACGGTCTCCTTCTGGCGGTTGCTCTCCACGTAGCTGTAGGTGGGCTGTTCGATGGCTTCGCCCCTGCGTAGCATATTAACCTGTTCGGTGAGCAGTTTCCAGTCGAAGGCGTCGGGATGGTCGAAGTTGATGTTGCGCCGCTCCTCAGGCGTCATGCCCGTGGTGTCGTTGTAATAAGAGTCAATAGGCACTACCGCCACACAGTGTGGTGGTAGTGCCTTTGCTATGCGTTTGACAACGGTGGTCTTGCCTGAGCCAGAACCACCTGCTATTCCGATGATGGTCATACGCTCTTGGTTTATTTGTGTTTACAGGATGGTCTTCACGGCCTCGAGCATTCCTACCTGTTGGATGGTGTCGAGGAACTGCTTCACCATGAGGTTCAGGCCGGGCACCTTGTTGAGGTCTTCCTGCCAGATGAACTCTGCGCCGAGCACGCCATCGGTGACCTTCTGCGTATCGCCGGTAGCCCAGAGGTCAGCGAGCAGCTGCATGATCTTCGGATCGTCGTTGGGGATGATGTCGGCGCCGTCCTGTGCTCGCTTTCCACCCTTATAATAGGTGATGATAGCGGCGAGACCGAAGACGAGACCCTTGGGCAGCTCGCCCTTGCGCTCCAGGAAAGTCTTCACGCCGGGGAGGTCGCGAGCTTGGAACTTCGGGAACGAGTTGAGCATGATGCTTGTCACCTGATGGTCCACGAACGGATTGTCGAAGCGCTCTAGCACGTCGCCGGCAAACTTCTCCAACTCGTCCATCGGCAGGTCGAGTGTCTGCATGAGCTCGTCGAACTGCACCTTGTGGATATACTTAGAGATGACCTCGTGGTTGCAGGCGTCGCGCACGATGTTGACACCACTGAGGTAAGCCACGGGCGAGAGTACGGTGTGCGGGCCGTTGAGCAGGGTGACCTTGCGCTTGTGGTAGGGCTCCTCGCTGGGAACGAACAGCACGTGCAGGCCTGCTTTGTCTGCGGGGAACTCGGCGGCTACCTCTCTCGGAGCCTCGATAACCCACAGGTGGAAGTTCTCGGCCTGTACGACGAGATTGTCGCGATAGCCCACCTTCTCCTGAATCTGGGCAATCTCCTTGCGGGGGAAGCCTGGCACAATGCGGTCCACCAGTGTAGCGTAGACGCCGCACGACTCCTCGAACCACTTCTTGAAGCCTTCCGGCAGCTGCCACAGTTCAATATATTTGCGGATGCAGTCCTTCAGCACGTGGCCGTTGAGGAATATGAGTTCGCAGGGGAAGATGATGAGTCCCTTCGTGGGGTCTCCGTTAAAGGTCTGGTAGCGGCGGTAGAGCAGCTGCACGAGCTTGCCGGGATAGCTGCTGGCGGGTTTGTCGTCAAGCTTGCATGTGGGGTCGAAGGCAATGCCGGCCTCGGTGGTGTTGGAGATGACGAAACGGATTTCCGGTTGGTCGGCCAGTGCCATGAAGGCATCGTTCTGGCTGTAGGGGTTCAACGCGCGGCTGATGACATCTATACGCTCCAACGTGTTCACAGGCTTGCCGTTCTCGCGGCCTTGCAAATTCACGTGGTACAGGCAGTCCTGACCGTTGAGCCATTCCACCATACCGCGCTCAATTGGCTGTACGACAACGACAGAGCCATTGAAGTTGGTCTTCTGGTCCATGTTCCAGATAATCCAATCAACGAACGCGCGCAGGAAGTTTCCTTCGCCAAACTGAATTACTTTCTCGGGCATCACGCTCTTCGGCGCGAAATTCTTGTTTAACGGTTTCATTGCTTTGTAATTTGTTTTTATTGTTTGTCTTCTTTTACGACTGCAAAGATAGCGTTAATTCCTTAAACCTCCAAATTTATGTGCTCCGATATTCGGAAAATTTGCGTAAAGGTTTGCGGTGACGCTTCATTCGTACTATCGGGCGGCGACGTACTTGTGCAGGGTCTGGCGTACGGCACCAGGGCCGGCGTAGAGCTCTTTCACCATGCCCTCGATCTGCTCTCCAAGCCCTGCCTCATAGAGGTCGAGGCCGAAGATGTCCTTGCGGCTGTAGAGCTTCTTCAGGGGGCTCCAGTCCTGGTCGGCCTTTCCAATCTCTAACGGGGCGACGACAGCCTGCAATTCTTCGAGCATGGGGTCGGGCGAACAGTCGAAAGGTGTGCCGTCATCCTTGATGCCTTTCAGGTAGCGGGCGTAGCCAGCAAGAGTGAGGGGAATGAGCACGAGGTTACTCTTGTCAAGGCCTCGGGCAATATACTTCTTTAAAGTCTCACCGAAACGGATGGGCAGTTTCTGGCTGGTATCCATAGCGATACGCTGCGGAGCATCTGGCATGAAGGGATTGGGCAGACGGCGGTTGATGACGGCTCCGATGAATTCGTAGGGGTTCAGCACACCGGGGTCAACTACCACGGGCATTGCCTCCATGTAGCCAATCTTCTGGATGAACGGACGCAGGTCCTCGTCGGCCATCTCGGCGGATATGAGTGTGTAACCCAGCATACAGCCGTAGATGGACATGGCGGTGTGGAGCGGATTCAGACAGGTGGTCACCTTCATGGTCTCTACCTTGTCTACGGTCTCACGGGTGGTATAGAGTGCGCCGCCCAGATGGAGTGGGGGACGGCCGTTGGTATAGTTATCCTCAATGACCAGATACTGCACCTCCTCGGCGTTCACATAGGGAGCCGTAAAGGTGTGCTTCTCGGTCTCAATGTAGTCGTTGTCCTCGAAACCGTCCTGTGCCAGCAGCTCCTTCACTTTCTCATGGGGACGCGGCGTAATCTTGTCGATCATTGACCAGGGGAACGTCACCCTCGTCTCGTCCTTCAGGTAATCGAGGAATGCCTGCGGCGCCAGCCCGTCCTTCACCCAGCGCTCTGCGTAGGCGAAGACGCCGGCCTTCACCTTGTCGCCGTTGTGCGAGCAGTTGTCCATTGACTGTACCGTGAGAGGTAGTTTACCTGCCTCGTATCTTTCGAGCAGCAATGCGCAGACCTTGCCCATCGCGAATACGGGTTTCAGCCCGCGTGCCAAGTCGGCTTCATTATAGGTATAGCCCTTCTCAGTAATAGTGAAGGAAATCATCTGTAGGCTGGGGGTGCGGAATATCTCCACAAGGCGCAGCCAGTCGGGAAACTGCGGATCGGCCTTTAGGGCCTCCGTCACTGAAGCAATCACCTTCTTCTCGATAGAACCGTCAGAGCAGAGGTTTACACAGAGCGAAAGATTGTGATAGGGAGCGTAAGCCTTGTCAATTACTTCGAAGTCGAAAGTCTCGGCCACAATGACACCACGGTCGTACTTGCCCGTGTTGAGGGCGTCGTTCAGGATGGCAGCAGGGAAGGCGCGGAAGATGTTACCGCCGCCGAAGTGTACCCACGTGGGTTCCTTTGCCGTCTTTTCGCGGACTGCCTGGATGTCAAACTTGGGAAGTTCATAGCCTTTGGCTTCCCACTCTGCGGCGTTGTACTGGCCGCTGATGATATCATTCAGTTTCATTGTACTTATGAGTTATAAGGTAACACCGTTCTTGAAAATGGATATTTCGCGGTAGTCGTTCTTCTCGTTGCGAGCATGTTCGCCGCTGGCTACGGCAAGTACCTTGTCGATGAACTCAGGCACGAGCTCCTGCATGGTGCGGCCCTCAATAAGCTGTCCGGCGGAGAAGTCCACCCACTGTGGTTTGTTCTTCGCCAGCGTGGGGTTGGTAGCAATCTTCATGGTGGGCACGAAGGTACCGAAGGGTGTGCCGCGTCCGGTGGTGAAGAGCACGATGTGACAGCCGCAGGAGGCGAGAGCAGTAGAGGCGACGAGGTCATTGCCGGGGGCAGAGAGCAGGTTCAGACCGTTGTGTTGCAGGCGGTCGCCATATTCCATCACGCCCGAAACAGGAGCACGACCGCACTTCTGAGTGCAGCCGAGGGCTTTGTCTTCGAGGGTGGAGATGCCGCCAGCCTTGTTGCCCGGCGACGGGTTCTCGCCTACGGGCTCACCGTGGGAGAGGAAGTAGTTCTTGAAGTTATTGATGAGCGAGACGGTCTGCTCGAAGAGCTCCTGTGTCTCGCAGCGGTTCATCAGGATGGTCTCTGCGCCGAACATCTCGGGTACCTCGGTGAGCACACTGGTACCGCCCTGTGCGACGAGCCAGTCAGAGAACTCGCCTACGAGCGGGTTGGCGGTGATGCCGCTGAAACCGTCGCTGCCGCCGCATTTCAGTCCTACGCGCAGCTTCGACACGGGCACTTCCTCGCGCTTATCCTCACGGGCAATGGCATAGAGCTCACGTAGGATTTTCATGCCTTCCTCCACCTCGTCGCCCTCCACACGCTGGGTGACGAGCAGGCGGATGCGCTGCTGGTCGTAGTCGCCGAGCATAGCCATGAAGTCCTCGGGCTGGTTGTTCTCGCAGCCAAGGCTCAGCACGAGCACGGCTCCGGCATTGGGGTGCAGACAGATGTCGCGCAGCACCTTGCGCGTGTTCTCGTGATCGTCGGAGAGCTGCGAGCATCCGTAGTTGTGGTGCCAAGCGTAGATGTTGTCCACCCCTTCTCCGTGTGTCTCTTTCTGCAGCAGCTTCACAAGTCTCTCGGCAATACCGTTGACGCAGCCCACAGTAGGTACGACCCATATCTCGTTGCGGACACCCACGTCTCCGTTCTTACGGACATAGCCTTGGAACGTTCGGTTCTCCTTTTTGATGGTGAGTGGCTCGTTGACGGGCTGATACGTGTATTCGAGGGTGCCGGAGAGATTGGTCTTCAGGTTGTTCTCGTTCACCCAGTCGCCGGCTTTCAGGTTTTGGCGGGCGTGACCAATGGGGTAGCCATATTTAATAATGTTCTCGCCCTCGCGTACTTCTTTAATTAACACTTTGTGTCCTGCGGGCGTGTCCTCGCTGACAGTTACAGTCTGTCCGTCCACCTCTATGATGTCGCCTTTCTTCTTAGGCGTCAAGCAGACAACGACGCTGTCGGCGGGATTAATCTTCAAGTAGGTTGTTTGTTCCATTGTTTTTTTTGTATTTGTTTTGATTTAGACTTAGATTGCTTTTCGGCGATAGAACTCCACGTTCTCTTTGGTGAGGATTTCAATGGGCATATAGTTCACAGGTGTTACCTCACGTTTCATGACAATGGCATTGAATAGCGCGTCGACCGAGGCGTAACCCTGTTGGTAGGCATGCTGGGCTATAAGGAAGGAGATGCTGCCCTGACGGATGCACTCCTCGTTCTTGGGCACCATGTCATAGCCCATAATCTGGATGTTGCGGCGATTGGTCTTTCGAAGGAACTCGCCCACGAGGTGGGCCTTGGAGTTGAATGTGATACAATGGTGTACCAGCGGGTGCTCGGTAAAGAATTTCTCAAGGATAGGGTTATACTGCTCGCGGTCCTCGTCTAACGGCAGGTCCACCTCGGTTATCTTAATGTCGGGGAAGTGGTCAACCATGTAATGACGGAAGCCAGTCTCACGGTTTGCCTGTTGCTTGGAGCCAACCTTGCCGTCGCGCGTCTGTTTGAACAGGGCTATTTCCTTTTCCTTTGATGCGATGAGCATCAACATCCGCGCGGCAAAGTAACCGCTGGCAAAGGAGTCCTGACCGAAGAAGGCCAGCGGCTTCAGGTCGGGCATGTAGGAGTCGAGCAGCACGTAGGGTATGCCCCGCTCGGTGAGCTTCTCCGTGAAGCGCGCTGTCTGTTCCAGCGTGGTGGGCACAATGATGACACCGTCGATCTTGGCGGTGAAGAATTCGCGCACCATGCGGGTGAACGACTGGTTGTTGAAACGCTCATAGTAAATGAACTTCAGCGAGATGCCGAAGTCGCGGCGGAACTCTGTGCAGGCTTGCGCACCTTCCTCTATCTCGTCCCAGTAGGCCTCACTCTCGTGCTTGGGTAGCACGCAGTAGAAGTTGTAGGACTTGTTGTAGGCCAGCGCTGAGGCATACATGTTGGGCTTATAGTCCATTTCCTCCAGCGCCTTGTTTACCTTCTCTAAGGCGGATTTCGACACGTTTGGGCGGTTGTGTAGAACGCGGTCAACTGTACCTGCGCTCACTCCCGCCCTCACCGCAATATCCTTGATTGTAATCTTCTCGTTTGCCATGTATCCTTGAAATTTTCGGCAAAGGTACTAAATTAAATTGATAATTGACAATTGATAATTGATATTTTTGTCGAGCGTTAGAATTTTGTCCAATAAGTGAGCGTAAAAAGTCATTTTTTAGTTGCGTTTCTCCTTAATTATTCCGTGACGGTAGGCGTGGAGCAGCTTTTTCAGGTCAGCTATCTGTGTGCGCAGCTCATTGCCCTTGTCCGTGTCGGCAACGAGCATCCTGTGCGACGACATCTCCACAATCTGGGTTGTAGACTTGATGTCTGTTCCCCGCCGGATGGCATCCTTCGTCGACGTGAACGGCTCGTGCTGCACTAACTGGAAGCCGCGCGAGTGGTAGATTAGCGTATAGCCCGCAATGCCCGTCTCGCTGTGGTAGGCTTCCGAGAATCCGCCGTCGATCACCATGAGGCGTCCATTGGCCTTGATGGGATTTTCGCCTTTTGTCACGTGAACGGGCACATGTCCGTTGATGATGTGGCGGTTGTCGCCCGTCACGTCAAAAGCGTCGAGGATGCGGTCGCACACTTCTGCATTGTTGCGCAGGCGGAAGTAGGCACCCTTCTCTTCCTTATAGGTATCCTTGTCGGTGAGGAAGTAGCGCTCGAAGGTTGCCATCTTCGACTTGTCGAAGAGCGGCGAGTCCTTGCCGCACCATAGGTAGAGGAAGTAGTCCTTGTCGTAAGCCTTCAGCTCCGGCTCCGTGTCGTTCTCGAAGGCGGCACGCACCAGCTGGCCTATGTACTCCATGAGCTGGCGTCCCTGATACTTCTGCCCCATGATTTCCACGTCTTTCAGCGTCCCGTCCTCGTTGAGGGGTACGGAGGCGTGGTAGAGCAGGTTCTGGTTGCAGATGTTATACATGCAGCCGTGGGAAAGAATGGTACGTATGTGCTTCCGCAACTTCTCGCTGACACGGAACGAGTGGTGCAGCTTCTTCATCAGTTCCTCTTCCTCCGCCGTCAGTTCCTTCGTGCCGGTAGGGAAGAAGCACGATTTCATTTCGTAGTCCTTGCCGCCCATACAACACACATCCCGCGCCGTGTCGATAGCCTCCAGCAGGCAACGGTCATCCATCATCCACTCCGGGTGACGATGGAATATCTCAGCCTCTTTCTTGAATTGGATGATGGTAATGGCCTTGTGCATCTTTGCTGTCAGCAGCAGGGTCTTCTCGTCCAGCTCAGCATCCTTCAGCAGATGGGGCATAAACTCCTGGCAGGGGTCGTCGCCGTAGGTGTCCAAGGCGAAGGTGGCCAGCGGCACGAGGTTGATGCCGTAGCCGTCCTCAAGGGTGGCGAGGTTGGCATAGCGCAGGCTCAGTCGCAGCACGTTGCAGATACAGGCATCGTTGCCCGCAAATGCTCCCATCCACAGGATGTCGTGATTGCCCCACTGAATATCCCACGAGTGGTACTGCCGCAGCGTGTCCATGATGAGGTGGGCACCAGGCCCTCGGTCATAGATGTCGCCGAGGATGTGCAGCTGGTCGATGGCCAGTCGCTGGATGACGTTGCAGAGGGCACAGATGAAGTCGTCCGCCCGTCCGGTGGAGATGATGGTGTCCACGATGACAGCCACGTATGCCGCTTTGTCCTGGTCGTCGCTACGTTCATGCAGCAGTTCCTCGATGATATACGAGAACTCTGCCGGCAGCGACTTGCGCACCTTCGAGCGTGTGTACTTCGATGACACGTCACGGCATACTTTCACCAGCTGATGGATAGTGATACGATACCAGTCGTCGAGGTCTTCCTCGACGGCCTTGATGAGTTCCAGCTTCTGCTCAGGATAATAGATGAGCGTACACAACTCTTTCTTCTCCAACTCGCGGATGCTGTTGCCGAAGATCTCGTTCACCTTGCGCTTGATGTTGCCCGACGCATTCTTCAGCACGTGCTCAAAGGCTTCGTTCTCGCCATGCAGGTCAGCCAGGAAGTGCTCCGTGCCCTTGGGCAGGTTCATGATGGCTTCCAGGTTAATTACCTCGGTTGCTGCGTCGGCAATCGTCGGGAACGATTTCGACAACAGCTGTAAATAGTGCATATCGTTTTCACTCATAACTCCCTTTTATCTCCCACTTATACTCCCATTTAAACTCCCACTTAACAAGGAATATTCTTCAGCACCAAGAGCAGATGATCCCACACCATCTGTACCGTGGGAATGTGCAGTCGCTCGTCGGGTGTGTGGACGAAGCGCAGAGTGGGGCCGAAGCTCACCATGTCGAGGTTGGGGTAGCGCTCTGAGAACAGTCCGCACTCCAATCCTGCGTGGATGCCGCGCACGATGGGCTCCTTTTTGAACAGCTGCTTGTAGGTGTCCACCACAATCTTCGTCAGCTTCGAGTCGGCTTTCATCTTCCATGCGGGATAGCCGTCGCTCGACTTCGCCTCAGCACCTGCCAGCTCGAACACGGCCTGGATGGTGGCGCACATGTTGTCGAGGTTCGACATCACATTGCTGCGCTGGCTGCTCAGTATCTCGATGGTTGTCTCCTGCGTGTGGACGCTGGCAATGTTGCTCGACGTTTCCACCATACCGCCCAGGGCCTCATCCTGGCAGATGGCATAGATACCATTGTCAACAGCCTGCAGTGCCCATACGAAGTTCTTGGCCACTTGAGCCTCTATCACCGGCTCTGCGTCACAGCTCTCCATGAACCACTCCATGCTGGTGTCGGTGACGTGGAACTCATCCTCCACCTCGGCGGCATACACGTTCCAGTCGGCACGCACGTTCTCCTTCACGGCGTTAGGAACGGCAATGACGAATCGGCCGTCGCGGGGGATGGCATTGTGCAGCTTGCCGGAGTGGAACTGAGCCAGTCGCACGCCTTCGTAGCGTTTCATCGTCTGGAAGAGGAATCGTCCTAATATCTTGATGGCGTTGGCGCGTTTCTTGTTGATATCGTCGCCTGAGTGTCCGCCCACGAGTCCCTTCAGCTGTCCGCTCATGAAGAACAGGTCCTTCTGCGGCTCCTCGCGCTGGAAGTTGAAACGGGCCTGCGTGTTGCGGCCGCCGGCACACGAGACGAATATCTCACCTTCGTCCTCAGAGTCAAGGTTGATAAGGTAGTCGCCCGTCATGAAGCCCGCCTTCATACCCTCGGCTCCCGTCAGGCCTGTCTCCTCGTCGCGGGTGAACACACACTCAATGGGGCCGTGCTCCACGTCGTTGCTGTCGAGAATGGCCAGCTCAATCGCGCAGCCTATGCCGTCGTCGGCACCTAATGTAGTGCCCTCGGCGGTCAACCATTCACCGTCAATATAGGTTTTGATGGGGTCATGGTCGAAGTCAAACTCCACGTCCACCAGCTTGTCGCACACCATGTCCATGTGACTCTGCAGGATCACCGTCTTGCGGTTCTCCATTCCCTTGGTGGCAGGCTTGCGTATGATGACGTTGCCCGTCTCGTCCACCTTCGTGTCAAGACCGCGGCTCTCGCCCCAGTTCTTCAAATACTCAATCATCTTTTCCTCGCGCTTTGAAGGGCGGGGAATCTCGTTAATCTTGGCAAACTGCTCGAACACTACAGCAGGTTTTAAGTCATTCTTATTCATTTTTAATACTATTATTTTGGTGTTTTGATTCGTTCTTTGTAACTTTGCAGCCGCAAATTTACGAAAAATGATTGAAACTCTGCTCATATCGACGTTAATAATTGCTATCAGCATGGCTTTTTTGCTGGTAAAGGTGCTGTTGAAGAAAAACGGACGCTTTGCCTCGCAGCATATCCACGATAGTAAGGCCATGGAAGAGCGCGGCATCCATTGCGTGATGGATCAGGACCGCGAGATGCGCCAGCAGAGCAAGTTTGCCGTGAACGAAAGAAATTAAACTAATAATCATTAAATCATTCAGAATGAAAAAGAACATTTTCTGTGCACTTGCCATTGCAGCATTGATGGTATCGTGCAACAATGCAAGTCCCAAGATGGACGAGAAACCCGTTGAAGCCGAAGCTGCCAATACCGGCTTGAAAATCGCCTTCGTGGAAGTCGACTCGCTCATGACCCAGTACACCTTTGCCAAGGACTACAGCGTAACCCTCGAGAAGAAGAGCAACAATGCCCGCAACACCCTCACCCAGAAGACCAACCAGTTGCAGGCAGCTGTAAACAACTTCCAGCAGAAGCTCAACAACAACGGCTTCCAGAGCCGTGAGCAGGCAGCCAGCGTCCAGGCAGCCATCGAGCGTCAGCAGCGCGACCTCCAAGAACTCCAGGCACGCTTGGAAAGCGAGCTGGCAAAGGAGACGCAGGAGTTCAACGTTGCCCTGCGCGACTCGCTCAACAACTTCCTCGACGCCTACAATGCTGACAAGCACTACGACATCATTCTCTCCAAGGCAGGCGACAATATCCTCATGGCCAGCAAGAAGTTCGACATCACGCAGGACATTATCAACGGTCTGAACAAGCGTTACAAGCCCGCTACGAAGAAAAAGTAAAAACACTCTACACCCCGACTTTCGGGCAAAAATCGGAAAGTGGACACTTCCCACACTTAGGACGTTGCGAAGTGCATACATATCTCCCGTGGAGCAGCAACCAGTGATGAGCACGAGGTATCTGTTCCGCGGGAATGTTTTTTGTCAGCTCCTGCTCCACCTTATAGGGCGTATTCGCCGTCTTGGGAACAAGCCCTATGCGGTGGCTTACACGAAACACGTGCGTATCGACAGCCATCGCCGACTGGCCGAAAGCTACAGAGAGGATTACGTTTGCCGTCTTGCGCCCCACGCCGGGCAGCGCCATCAGCTCGTCCAGGTCGCCAGGCACCTCGCCGCCATATTGCTCCGTCAGCGTGCGTGCCATCTCCACCAAGTGACGCGCCTTACTGTTAGGGTAACTCACGCTACTGATCAGTTCATACACATCCTCTGCCTCAGCCTTGGCCATGGTTCGTGCGTCAGGATATTTCCTGAACAGCTCAGGCGTCACCATGTTGATGCGCTTGTCCGTACATTGTGCGCTCAGCACAACCGCCACCAGCAGCTGGAACACGCTGCCGAACTCCAGCTCTGTCGTTACCTCCGGCATTGCCTGCGCAAAATGCTCCAACACCAGCCTGTATCTTTCCTCTCGTTTCATATGGATGATTATCTTACCTTAAACTTCTTATTTCCACGCAAGTAGATATGTCTGAGGGCAGGTTTCTTTACGATACTCTACCCTTGATTCTCTGTTATATCGAGTTTGAATTCTGCAGTTGTTATGACGGCAACAAACCAGACAACGGTAGCCAGTATAGTTTGTTTTCTCCAAATCAGATTCATAATTGGTTATCTGTGATAGCAATTTGAGGTTAGGATCAATTCGTGTGCAAAGATACAAAAAAACGGAGGAAAAACCAAATATATTTGAGCTTTTCTGAGGGTAATTACTTCGGCGAGACCAAAGTTTTTTCTTGGAAAGCGACCAAGGTCGAGCGCTTTGAGGGCATAGCGGCAAGCCGCTGGCAACACGCTTCAATGTCAGCGCCCTGTGTGGTCTATACTTTGCCTACGGCATTGGCGGAAAGACTAAAAAGAGGTAAAATGTTATGTTATGTTATGTTATGTTATGTTTTTAGTAGAACAAAAAAGGAGCCCTAATCGGGCTCCTCTTCGTTAGATAATGCCTGCAAGAGACATACAACTGGTCGTGCCAAGTGCCGTAAGAAAGGCAGTGAGTGCG
>ONKY01000128.1 GCA_900318585.1 uncultured Prevotellaceae bacterium | reverse complement strand
TTCGGCAACTGCACCAACACCCGTGCCTGCGAGGCCGTCTGCCCGAAGAACGAAACCATCGCCAACATCGCCCGCCTGAACCGCGAGTTCATCAAGGCTAAGCTGGCTGACTAAGGTTACACATTATTCTATATTTAGAGCGCCGCAGAAAAAAACTGCGGCGCTTTATAATCTCATGAATAACGAACGTATAGTTCAATTCGAGTTACTACGCATCTTCGCGATGTTTGGAGTTGTGATGAACCATGTTTTCAACTATGGTTTGCTCATTTACGATGACTTCCGTGTGGATGCATCTACCATATCTGGTTTCTTGGTTTGGAGCATTCTTGAGTTGATGAAATTAATGTCTCTGCCAAGTGTTAACTGCTATATTCTTATTTCGGGCTATTTCTTGATAGAAAAGACTCAATTCAGGCTGAAAGGGATGTGGGTGGTATGGAATACCACATGGTTCTATGCGGTAAGTATATATATCCTTGCTGTAGCAACAGGGATAGTGCCGTTTTCCTGGAATGAATTACGGATTCACGCCACACCCTTACTCTCCAATTCCTATTGGTTTGTCACATCATACATTATTCTATTATTTCTAGCACCTTTTCTGTCTTGGATATTACAGAAGTTGTCTAAACGCCAATATCAGATAGCCTTAGTCCTGGGTGGTATCGCGTGTTTCCAATTATTGTTGGGGCAATTCATTATGGATGACCAACAGGTTCTTTTGTTCGTCTATCTTTTCATGATTGGTGGCTATATTCGCCGCTATGTTGATCATGCATCCTCAGGCTTTTATGCCCTTCTGTGTTCTATTGGACTGCTTATGTTGATGTATGCATATACACTATTTAAGAACGACCCGTTACATAACTCTTGCTTTGCAGTTTATGCTATGGAATATCATGGTTTGATATTACCTTTGTCTGTTGCCATATTTATATTCGTAAAGCACTGGAGAATCAACCATCAAACATTCAGAAAATGCATCCTTACTATTGCACCATTATCCTTTGCTGTTTACATTATTCATACACAGTCAATTGTCGATAAGTGGTTGTGGGCAACCGCTTCTCAGTGGCTGGGCTCCTGTAGTATTTATTGGTTACCATTTGCTTGTATTCTCATCGCACTTCTCGTCTTTGTGATATGTGTGCTTATAGAATTTCTTCGTACTCTGGCAATACGCTGGAAGATGGGCGGCAACTAAATTGTGTCAATATCAAGAGACATTCTTTTCAATAGCCTGATTTTCAGAACTTTGTTTTCTTCCCTTGTGTCAGTGCCCATGCTCCTCTTGACAACGGGCTTTTTGTTTTGTATCTTTGCATCATCAAACTTAAAACAAGAAGACTATGACAAGAGGAAAATCAATTTGCAGCGTGCTGAAGACTATCCGGAAGCAGATAGCCGACACAAATGAGATTAAGTATGAACCGCGCGAGTGTCACTACGAAGGAGAGTGTCGAGGCACTTGTCCAGCTTGTGAGGCTGAGGTCAGGTATATTGAGCGAGAGCTTGATATCCGCCGCCAGTTAGGCAAGGCTGTGGCGATTGTCGGCATATCAGCAGGCTTATCAGCATTGTCGGGGTGCAGCGACAAGGCTAAGAAGGTAGACAGTGTCAGCGAGGAAGAAAGTAAACTTACCGTTGGGGCGGTCATGGTGGACAGCCTGAAACGGCTTGACGGCGATGTGGAGTACAAGTCGCCAGTAGACACTGTAATTGTTGACAAAGACCCTGCAACCATTAAGAAGCGGACGGCACCATTTAAGGCAATAGCCCCCAGACAAGAAGAAGTTGATTCGGCCGCCTTTGATGAAGAGGAAGTGATAGGAAAAGTGGGCTATGTCGAACCACTTCCCATTCCTAATCCATATCCTGATCCAGATTCTACTGAAAGAGTATTCGACGTTGTTGAGCAGATGCCGTCGTTCCCTGGCGGACAGCAGAAACTGATGGAATACTTGGCAGAGAGCTCACGTTATCCCAAGGAATTAGCCGAAAGTTGTATCCAGGGGCGGGTTGTCATTACCTGTATTATTGAGAAAGACGGCAGCGTTAGCAATATAAAGGTTGTCAGGAGCGTTCACCCGCTGTTGGACAAGGAGGCTGTGCGAGTGGTTAACTCGATGCCTAAATGGATTCCCGGCAGGCAAAATGGCGTTGCTGTCAGAGTGAGATACGTTATCCCCGTAACCTTCCGACTGCAATGAGCATCCCACTTATTGGCATTTGCCGCCACCGTCTCGTTACCGACGGGCAGGGAGTGACCACGCTTGTGGCCTTCCACGGCTGCCCGCTACGTTGTAAATACTGTCTGAATGAACAATGCCTGCGGGCAGATGGTGTTTGGCGACGGATGACGGTGCAGGAGATTTTAGACAAGGTGGCAGTTGACGACCTGTACTATCAAGCAACGAACGGCGGCATTACCTTCGGCGGTGGCGAGCCACTGTTGAGAAGCGAAGAAATCGCGGAATTTTGCAAGCGATGTCCGATGGAATGGCAAATTTACGTCGAGACATCCCTGAATGTGGAACGACGGGCAGTTGAGGCTGTGGTTCCCTTTGTCGACCATTATTATATAGATGTAAAGGACATGAATCCTGACATCTACCGCCGCTACACTTCCATAGACAACAGTCGAGTTTTAGAGAACCTTCGGTGGCTGTCCAATCATGTTGACCTCGAAAAGGTGACTATTCGTTTACCTCTTATTCCCAACTACAATACGCCGAAGGACAGGAACAAGAGCCAGAAGCAATTAGAAGCTATAGGGTACAAGAATTTTGACCACTTTGAGTATATCACTCCGAACGCAGGATAGCAATGTCAATCTTCTTGCCCAGCCTACTCTTGGTGCTGCGGATGGCCTGCTCCGAACAACAGAAGGAGCGGGCTTTCTGATGGTCGTTCTTACCGTAGTACTCCATAATGCAGAAGAAAGTCTCCTTAGGTGTCAGGGGTGATGAGGCTTTGGCCAATAAATCTGCGAGGGTGGCATCTACCGTGGGCAGCGTTCTGTATACCGCTTGTTCCTCCTGCTTTCCCATTTGGCTGATGTTCTGGTCGTTGATGATGGCAAAGAGCACATCGATGCCCAGTTTCGCTTCATCAATGGGGAGTGCGGCAGATGGGGTGAGACTCGACTTCCTGCTTAGCAGTTCGTGGCGCACACTCTCTATGCGCTGACGATACAAGGCTGTTAGCGACCGCATCCGGCGGATGTACCAATAGCAGACGATGCCGGAGACAAGCAATAACACCATAATGATGACAGTATAGAGCTGGCGGTCGCGGCCTGCCTTCACTTGTTCCACCTGCCACTGCACATCCATTACGATCGTATAGGCTTCAGGCGAGACGCTCTGCATCAGCAGTTGCATCTCCTCCTGTTTGCCTTCCCGATAGTAGATGTAGCAGAGCAACGCAAGTGATGCGTTTTCTGCTGTAGAATCATTGCTCAGCAGAAAGGATCGATAGGCATATCCTTCTGCTTTACTAAGAGAATTAGCGAACATTTCCCGATAGGCCCATTCCTGATAAATGGCGGCACTATCCTTACTGCCATCACCCTGTGTCGTTGAGGGTAACGGCGTTTCTGCTCTTTGGCAGGCACTTAGCAGGCTAACAGCAGTCAGCACAAAGACCAGCAATCTTCTCATTGTAGGTGCAAAGGTACGAAAATTTCGATTAAGCGAGAACAAAATGAATGTATTAATTTTGTAGAGTTTGAGAAATATATCCAATAAGTGAGTAAAGAACAAAAGAAAAGCTCGTTTTTTATATACCTGATTGTGTCAAAAGTACCTTTATGAAAAAGCAAACCGTTTGGCATACAGCTACTTACTCCAGACAAGCGTGTCAATCTTCATAGCCCTATTGCAGATGGTGAAAAGACTTAGTATCTTTGCACCGACATACTTATCAATACAGAGTGTTAATCCGATAAGTATTATCGCATAACCAACGAAGTCGCCGGGTGGTGCCCTTTGCGGCAGGGCAGACACCCGACGACATTGTTTTCTCAAATTGTTGAACTATATGAAAGAATAATACGGCAATCCCTAAGTATTCATAATGCCCGTGAAAATCCTACCTGAGTTAATGCCTAACCGACGAGCGGAGAAGTAATCGTTGGCTTGTTGATAGGTGCAAACAGGAGAAACAGTAATGGATGTTGGCAATATGCCTGACTCGATAAGTTGCATACGATTGCACGCAGGCAGATCAATGTGCCATTTTTCTTTCTTTATACTAATAGCTGACATGTTGAAACCCTCTCTGGCAAAGGCTTCGTAAACCTCATCACCCACCTCAAAACTCTCTAACTGAATGCCTGGTCCTATCTGTGCTTTGATTTTCTCAGGCCGGGAACCGTATGCCTCTTTCATTTCATCAATAGCCTTTTCTGCAATGCGGGCTACAGTGCCTCGCCAACCAGCGTGTATTGCACAGATGGCATGATGCTCCTCGTCATAGAGCAAAATGGGAATGCAATCTGCAGTAGAGATGCCGATGCACACGCCTCTCAGGTCAGTCATCAGCGCATCGTAGCCTTCCAACGCTATGCCTTTCTGTTCCTCTGAAAGCGCCAAAAACGTTTCGTCTATACGCGCTGTCTTTGTAAGGTGTACCTGATGCGGCATTAGCAACTTGTCATCGCTGATACCCAATAGCGAGCACAGCGCCATTCGGTTCTTGCGGATATGCTCTTCATCGTCGCCACAATAGCGGTTGATGTTGAATGTCGCATAACTGCCTACTGTGTTGTCTGTGATACAACCACCGTGACGCGTAGTGCTGAACGCCGTAACGTTCCGCCCCAGGTTGTAGAAATCCAGCTGGGGCGGCAGCAGCTCTGTCTTCCTATTCTCAAATATTGCTCTGTCCATAGTTATGTTCGGCAAAGATACAACTTTTTTTCTACTTTACTTGTTAATTCGAAATTATTTCGTTTTTACAAACCATTTCAGCAGGATTCTTGGTAGAATGGAAATAAATGCTTAACTTTGCGCAAAAATCACAGAGACTATGAACCAGAAGCGCATATTAAAGTTCCTGCGACAAGTAATGGCCAACAACAACCGTGAATGGTTTCAGGAACATAAGAAGGAGTACGAGGCAGTCAGGGCTGAGTTTGAATGGGGTGTGCAGCAGGCTATAGAGCGGGTTGTGACGTTCGACCCTGAGATTACCCATGTGACAGTAAAAGACTGTACCTACCGATTCTATCGCGACAAACGTTTCTCTGCCGACAAGTCACCCTATAAGAATCACCTCGGAGCCTATATCAACGCCAAGAGCAAAAAGGCATTAAGAGGCGGATACTATATACACTTGGAACCCGACCATTGTCTCTTAGCTATTGGCAACTACTGGTTGCCGACGAATATCCTGACTGCTTGTCGCAACGAAATCATGGGCAACACGGCAGAATGGCATAAATGCGTCGAGAACGAGGAGTTTCTGAAATACTTCGGCAGTGATGAGCCCAGTAGTACCGACTCACCGACAGACATTGACAGCTGGGATCAGCCGCAAGGCTTTGGATTGGCAAAGCTGAAGACATGTCCGTCAGGTTTCCCAAAAGACTGGGAGTATGTCAACTACCTGCGTCTGAAAGACTACTGCTGCTGGCACGCCGTTTCAAATACATTCTTCGAAGGAGATGGATGGTTGTATGAGATGGAGCGCATGTTCCGTGCTGCTAAGCCGATGATGGACTTCATGAACAGTGTGATTGACGATTACGAATAAACGAAAACAACCGTATCATGACAGCCGAAGAGAAAATAACGGAACAGCCGTCACACTATGACCATCTGGAACAGATGTCGGTGACAGAACTGTTACAGCACATCAATGAGGAAGACACATTGGTTGCTACTGCTGTCCGTAAGGCATTGCCACAAATTGCCGCTTTCGTGGAAGCTATAGAACCAAGAATGAAGCAAGGAGGCAGGCTGTTCTATATTGGCGCAGGCACCAGCGGACGCTTAGGCATACTTGATGCCAGTGAATTGCCTCCCACGTTTGGTGTTCCGGCAAACTGGGTGATAGGCATCATAGCAGGAGGCGATAATGCACTACGAAATGCGGTGGAACATGCTGAAGATAATGCTGAACAAGGTTGGATAGACCTATCGAAATATCAACCAAATAAAGACGACACCCTTTTAGGCATTGCGGCTTCAGGTACTACGCCATACGTCATTGAAGCCATCCGTCAAGCGCGTCTTAATGGTTTACTGACGGGCTGTATTACCAGTAACCCTGATACGCCGCTGGCTCAAGAAGCAGAGTTTCCTATCGAAACCATTGTCGGCCCAGAATTTGTGACAGGCTCGAGCCGGATGAAGAGCGGAACGGCGCAGAAGATGGTGCTCAATATGATTTCCACCACGCTGATGATTCGTATGGGAAGAGTGCAGGGTAACCGTATGGTCAACATGCAATTGAAAAACGATAAACTCGTTGACCGTGGTACCCGTATGCTACAAGAATCGTTGGGTCTAAGCTACGAAGAGGCTCGCCAACGACTCCTTGAGGCAGGCAGCGTCAGCAAATGCCTATAAACGTTGAACATTGCGCTCGAGCTTGCTCGCTTTCTTGCGCTCCGTGGGTGCTCAGGCGCTTTGCGGAGGTCTTGCAAAGAACGTTAAACGACGACGGAACACGTTAAACATTGAACGTTTAACAATCAGCTAAGCTCCAGCATTCGTTCAATAGGCTTCACGGCGTCTTTAGCGATTGCCGGATCTACTTCCACTACAGGCCATTCGTACTTGAGTGTGTTGTAAACCTTCAGCAGCGTATTCATCTTCATGTACTGGCACTCGTTGCAGCTGCACTCAAGTCCACTCTCAGAAATCTCTGGTGGAACAGGAATGAACTGCTTGTCCGGACACGAGCGCTGCATCTCGTGAAGGATGCCCGCCTCCGTAGCCACAATGTATTGTGTTGCACGGTTTTCCCGTGCAAACCTCAGCATATCCGCCGTACTTCCTTTCACGTCAGCCAATGCCAAAACGGGCGCCTTACACTCCAAATGAGCCATTACAACAGCTTCTGGGTACTGCGCTTTCAGTTCAATGATCTTTTCTACAGAGAAACGCTCATGAACATGACAGCCACCATTCCACAGTAGCATCTCACGTCCCGTCACCTCGTTGATATAGTTACCTAAATTGTAGTCAGGACCAAAGATAAGCTTCGCATCCTCAGGCAGCTGGTCAATCACCTTCTTTGCATTGCCCGAAGTAACCACTACATCCGTCAATGCCTTCACGGCAGCCGTCGTGTTCACGTAAGAAACAACTTGATAGCCAGGATGCTCTTCCTTGAACTTCTGCAAGTCCTCAGCCTTACAAGAATCAGCCAACGAACAACCGGCATTCAGGTCAGGACACAGCACAGTCTTCTCAGGAGAAAGCAGCTTACACGTCTCTGCCATAAAGTGTACGCCACACATTACCATCATCTTCGCATCCGTCTCGGCAGCCTTACGAGCCAAAGCCAAAGAGTCGCCCACAAAATCGGCTACCTCCTGAATATCACCCACCGTATAGTAGTGTGCAAGGATAATAGCATCCTTTTCCTTACACATTCTACGAATCTCTGCCTTCAGATCAATACCCTCTGCAGCAGGCTCGTCTATATAACCCTGTTTCTTCCATGCTTTTCGAGGCAATGAAAGCTTGTCCTTTTCGTTTTTCAACTTCATATTAATATTATCTTTTCTTTTTTCTTTTTAAAATGAAAACAGAAATATGTGTGATGATGTGACGTTCATACGTTGATAAATATTTCCTCTTTTTCTTGGTCAGTAAGTTATTAACCTGTAATTTTCTTTTATTCACACCTATTGTTAATACTAACTTACTGAGTCATCGTAGGCTTCATATCTTATCCACATTTTCCTATTTTGGTGCAAATTTAATAAGTTTATATCTTTTTCTACCAAAAAATCGTGGAAATCTTTCCAAAAAACTGATAATAAAGCATGGATTATACCCAAAACTCCTCTTCTGCATTGTATTAACATGAAAAACTGATAAGTTATCCACAGGTTTATCCACATAGTTATCCACATTTGTGACCAATTTAAAACAATGTGAAACGAGCTGTGACAAATTTAAAAGATAGTGAAACAAAAACAGAATGTACTAAACGTAGTTTATTATTAATTTTGCAACCAAAACCGAAACCATAAAGCAATGAAAAGAATTTTATCAGTATTAACATTGATGTTAATGGCTTTTGTTGCGCGAGCAACGGAGCCGTTTGTCGTTTTCCAACCGCAGACAGATGCATTGCAGATAAATGATGCAGCTATTGTAGTTGATGAGAAAGAGCATACTTGCGTACAACGGGCAGTAAAGAACCTGATTACGGACTTTGAGAAGGTAACAGGAAAGAAGAGTGGTGAGAATGGCACAACTATTCTTGTAGGTACCGTAGGAGTGAACAAGAAAATCGACCAGTGGGTAAAAAAGGGTGTGTTGCGCGACTTGAAAGGCAAGCGTGAGAAGTATATCATCAAGACGATTGACAACCAGCTTGTGATTGCAGGTAGCGACAAGCGCGGCACAGTCTTCGGTATCTATGAATTGTCGCAGCAGATAGGTGTATCACCCTGGTATTACTGGGCAGACGTGCCCATAGCCCAGCACGCTGAACTTTTTGTCAAGGCAGGAGAATATACGGACGGAGAGCCGAATGTGCGCTATCGTGGGCTGTTCCTTAACGACGAGGCTCCCTGCCTGACATCTTGGGTAAAGAACACTTTTGGTACTGACTTCGGTGACCACCGTTTCTACGAGAAGGTCTATGAGCTTATTCTGCGCCTAAAAGGTAATTTCCTTTGGCCTGCCATGTGGGGTTGGGCATTCTATGCCGACGATCCTGAAAACTCCAAGGTGGCTGACGAGATGGGTATCATCATCGGCACTTCCCACCATGAGCCGATGGCTCGCAATCATCAGGAGTGGGTGCGTCATCGTCAAGAATATGGTGCTTGGAACTACGAGACCAACCAGCAGGTGTTGGATCGCTTCTTCCGTGAAGGTATTGAGCGCATGAAGGGTACCGACGACATTGTGACCATCGGTATGCGTGGCGACGGCGACGAGGCAATGAGCAAGGATGCCGACACGAAACTGTTAGAGAAGATTGTGGAAAACCAGCGGAAAATCATCAAGGAAGTAACAGGAAAGCCTGCCAAGGAGACACCGCAGGTGTGGGCACTCTACAAGGAGGTGCTCGACTATTACGATAAGGGTATGCGCGTGCCTGACGACGTGCTCATCCTTCTCTGTGACGACAACTGGGGCAACATCCGCCGCGTGCCCAACGAAAAGGAGCGTCAGCATCCTGGTGGCTGGGGACTTTACTATCATGTTGACTACGTTGGTGCTCCCCGTAACTCGAAGTGGCTCAACGTCACGCCGTCGCAGAATATGTGGGAGCAGCTGACATTAGCTTCCGACTATGGCCTTGACCGTATGTGGATACTGAACGTAGGTGACTTGAAGCCGATGGAGTACCCCATCACGCTGTTTATGGATATGGCGTGGAATCCCCGTTCTGTCAGCGTTGATGTTGTATCGTCTCACACCCGTCCCTTCTGCGCTCAGCAGTTTGGTGAGGATCAGGCCGATGAAGCAGCACGTATTCTGAACCGTTGTTGCAAGCTCAGCGGACGTATCACAGCCGAGATGCTGGACGCCCGAACCTATAATGTGAAGAGCGGTGAATGGCGTCAGGTGGCTGACGAGTATATGCGTTTGGAGACAGAGGCTCTGCGCCAGTACATTACGCTGCAGCCACAATATCGCGATGCTTACCAGCAGATTATCCTTTTCCCCGTTCAGGCTATGTCAAACATCTACCAGATGTACTATGCTCAGGCTATGAACCAATATCTCTTCCAGAAGAACGATCCTGAGTGTAACGTCTGGGCCGACAAGGTGGCTGAAGCCTTCCGCCGCGACTCTGTGCTCTGTGCTTCCTACAACACTGACATTGCAGGCGGCAAGTGGCGTGGCATGATGATTCAGAAGCACATTGGCTACCGTTCGTGGAACGACAATTTCCCTCGTGACATTCTGCCGCGTACCTCCCGCATTGACAATCCCCAGGCAGGCGGCTTTACGTTTACCATGCAGGGTGGGGTAGTGACTATGGAGGCCGAGCATTACTTTGAGGCTAAGGCTACACCCACCACTCAGTGGACAGTCATTCCCGATATGGGTCGCACTCGCAGCGCCCTCTCCCTGATACCCTATACGGAGCGTAACGTCTCCGATGCTTCGCTCACCTATCGTTTCAATGCTTCAGAGAAAGAAAGGATTGCGCGTGTACGCGTAGTGACCAAGTCCACTCTCGACTACCTGAACAAGGGCGGTCTGACGTTCACAGTTCAGTTGGACAACGGCGAACCGCAGACGGTCAACTTCAACCAGCGACTGAACGAACATCCTGATAACATCTATTCCATCTACTATCCCACCGTCGCCCGCCGCGTGGTGGAGAGTGTGGTGAATATCAATGGAGAAAACGGGAAGTCTCTCCACACGCTCACCCTCCGTCCGCAAGATCCTGCTATCGTGTTCGAGAAAGTCGTGGTTGAGGCCGACGGTCATCAATGGGAGCCGATGTATCTTTTTGGTAACGAGTCTGACTATGTACGTTGAACGTTGAACGACGATAGACATTAGACTTTCCTGAAAACTTAAAAAATCAAAAAACTTTCCTATATAATAAGGTATATGGGAAAGTTTTGCGTACTTTTGCCGCCCGAAAACGATGTCCTGATGAAAATGACAGTCAAAAAAAGGAGAAAAATATGCAGAAGAATCTGGTAATTGTGGAGTCGCCTGCCAAAGCAAAGACCATTGAGAAGTTCTTGGGAAAAGACTTCAAGGTGATGTCGAGCTATGGCCATATTCGCGACCTGAAGAAGAAGGAACTGAGTATTGACGAGGGTTCGTTGGAACCTGAATACGAGATACCCGACGAGAAGAAGAAGCTCGTCACAGAGCTGAAGTCACAGGCCAAGAAAGCCGAGAAGGTATGGCTTGCATCCGATGAAGACCGAGAGGGAGAAGCCATCTCCTGGCACCTCTGCGAGGTGCTGGGTTTGGACGAGGAAAAGACCAGCCGCATCGTGTTCCATGAGATTACGAAGCCAGCCATTCTGGAAGCTATTGAGCATCCGCGTCAGTTGGATATGAACTTAGTGAATGCCCAGCAGGCTCGCCGCGTGTTGGACCGTCTGGTAGGTTTCAAGCTTTCGCCCGTGTTGTGGCGCAAGGTGAAGCCCGCCCTTTCGGCCGGTCGTGTGCAGAGTGTAGCCGTCAGGCTGATCGTGGAGCGTGAGCGCGACATCCAGTCCTTTGAGACGGAGGTTTACTATAGCGTGAACGGTATCTTTGCCGTACAGAATGCCGACGGTTCGCAGAGCGAGGTAAAAGCCCAGCTGAGCACGAAGCTGAAGAACGAGGAGGAAGTGAATGCTTTCTTAGAGCAATGCAAGGATGCGAAGTTCGTCATTGAAAGCGTACAGAAGAAGCCGCTGAAGCGCACGCCTGCACCTCCCTTCACCACGAGTACCCTCCAGCAGGAGGCTGCCCGCAAGCTCGGCTTCACCGTAAGCCAGACGATGATGATAGCGCAGCACCTTTACGAGAACGGAAAGATTACCTATATGCGTACTGACTCAGTGAACCTGTCGGGCCTCTGCATCAATGCCTCGAAGGAGGAGATTATCAATCTCTATGGTGAGCAGTACAGCAAGTCGCGCCAGTATCACACCAGTTCAAAGGGAGCACAGGAGGCACACGAGGCCATCCGTCCAACCTATATGAACCAGACCGCCATTGAGGGAACGGCTCAGGAGCGCAAGCTCTACGAGCTGATATGGAAGCGTACTGCCGCCTCCCAGATGGCTGACGCTGAGATGGAGAAGACAACGGTCAATATTAAAGTTGTGAACGGAGATATTAATTCTCAGTTCAACGCCGTTGGCGAGGTCGTTAAGTTCGATGGTTTCCTGAAAGTCTATCGAGAGTCCACCGACGATGACGAGCAGCTTCGTTCAGGCGACGAAGGTGAGTTCAGCCACATCCTGCCGCCGCTACAGGAGGGTCAGGAGCTGACGCGCCGTGAGATTATCGCTACAGAGCGCTTTACGCAGCCTCCTCAGCGCTATACGGAGGCTTCCCTCGTACATAAGTTAGAAGAGCTGGGCATTGGCCGTCCGTCAACCTACGCCCCCACCATCTCCACCATCCAGCAGCGCGAGTATGTGCAGAAGGGTGAGAAGAAGGGCGAGGAGCGTTCCTATACCGTCTATTCGCTGAAGGGCAAGCTCATCACAGAGAAGTCGCGCAAGGAACTGGTGGGCAGCGACAAGGGAAAGCTGCTGCCTACAGACATCGGTATCGTGGTGAACGACTACCTGATGAAGAATTTCCCCAATATCATGGACTATAACTTCACCGCCAAGGTGGAGCAGGACTTCGACCGCATAGCCGAAGGTGAAGAGGCTTGGACGAAGATGCTGAAGCTGTTCGACAAGGGTTTCGAGCCTTCTGTTGACAAGGCCATGAACACCCGCACAGAGCGCAAGGTGGGTGAGCGCGTCTTAGGAAAAGACCCCAAGACGGGCCGTCCTGTCTCCGTGAAGATCGGTCGTTTCGGCCCAGTCGTACAGATAGGTACTGCCGACGACAAGGAAAAGCCACAGTTTGCCCAGCTGCCGAAGAGTGCAAGCATGGAGACCATTACGCTGAGCGACGCTTTGGAGCTGTTCCGCCTGCCTCGTGAGGTTGGCGAGTATGAGGGCAAGACCGTGACCATCGGTGCCGGCCGCTTCGGCCCCTACGTGCTGCATGAGAAGAAGTTCACCTCCCTGCCCAAGGATGCCGACCCCCTGTCCATTACATTGGAGGAGTGTATTAAGCTCATTGAGGAGCGTCGTAAGCAAGACGCTGATAAGCACCTGCGCGTCTTTGTAGAGGACGACAAGTTAGAGGTGGTCAACGGTCGCTACGGCCCCTACTTAGTGTACGATGGCAAGAACTACCGTCTGCCAAAGTCCATGCACGAGCGTGCCAGGGAACTGAGCTACGAGGAATGCATGGAGATAATTAACAAGGTTAAGAGTTGAAAGTGAAGCGAATCATTCTCATAGGATACATGGGCGCGGGCAAGACAACCATTGGCCGCGCCCTTGCCAAAGAACTCGGCCTTCAGTTCTACGACCTTGACTGGTACATAGAGAACCGGATGCGCAAGAAGATTCCGCAGATTTTTGCAGAACGCGGCGAGGAAGGGTTCCGGCAGATAGAGCACAACATGCTCCACGAAGTAGCTGAGTTCGAGAACATCGTGCTGAGCTGCGGCGGTGGCACACCCTGCTTCTTCGACAACATGGACTATATGAACGATCAGGGTCAGGTCATCTACCTCCACTGTTCGCCTGAGGTGCTCCACGACCACCTGCTCATAGGCAAGACCGAGCGCCCCCTGCTGAAGGGCAAGACCCCAGAGGAGCTGATACTTTTTATCCGTGAGCAGTTGGAGAAGCGTGAACCCTTCTATACCAAAGCCCGCTACACTCTCGACGTCACCCTGATGGATAACTACGAGAAAATCAAAATCACCGTCGCCAAGCTCCGCGAGCTCATCGGCGCGTAGAACGTTCCGCTCGGCCCGCAGGGACACCGACTCACTCTGCCTCAGATTTCTGGGCGCAAAGTTACGACATTTCTCTGAACCGTGCAAGCATTTGGTAGGGGCTGGTGGAAGCCTAAAACGTCAATGGACTGAATTCCAGA
>ONKY01000019.1 GCA_900318585.1 uncultured Prevotellaceae bacterium | reverse complement strand
GTACCTTTGCACCCTGTTTGGAATAAGTTACTAAAAAGTACGTAAAAAAGTAGATAGAAATGTCTAAGATTTGTCAAATTACCGGAAAGAAGGCACAGATTGGCAACAACGTGTCTCACTCGAAGCATCGCACAAAGCGCAGCTTTGACGTAAACCTGTTCAGCAAGAAGTTCTACTATGTAGAGGAGGACTGCTGGATTCAGCTGAAGATTAGCGCTGCCGGGCTTCGTATGATTAACAAGATGGGTCTTGATGCTGCCCTGAAGCAGGCTGTTGCCAAGGGTCACGTGGACTGGAAGGATATTAAAGTGATAGGAGACTAAGAATCATGGCAAGCAAGAAAGCAAAGGGTAACCGCGTGCAGGTAGTATTGGAGTGCACCGAGCACAAAAATAGTGGTATGCCAGGCACCAGCCGCTATATCACCACGAAGAATCGTAAGAATACGCCCGAGCGTATGGAGTTGATGAAGTACAACCCCATTCTGAAGAAGATGACCCTCCACAAGGAGATTAAGTAAGGGTGAAAAGGTAAAACAGTAAAAAGCTAAAAGACTATGGCAAAAAAAACCGTTGCTACCCTCCATGAAGGTTCGAAGGATGGTCGCGCTTATACAAAAGTTATTAAGATGGTAAAGAGCCCTAAGACGGGCGCTTACGTTTTCGACGAGCAGATGGTTCCCAATGAGGCCGTAAAGGACTTCTTCAAGAACTAATTATTTTGAACAACATAAGAAGAACTGGCAGCACATTTACCATGCTGCCAGTTCTCTTTTAATCGAAAGAACAAATTATCATGTCACAAGCAATTCAGAAAACCCTTCGCGACTCTGCCGCCATGCGGTGGACGGCGCTGCTGCTGCTGGCACTGGCCATGTTCTGCAGCTACATCTTCATGGACATTCTCTCGCCTATCAAGGATCTTATGCAGGAGACGCGTGGCTGGGACTCTACGGCCTTTGGTACCATGCAGGGATCCGAGGTGTTCCTGAATGTTTTCGTGTTCTTCCTCATCTTTGCAGGAATCATTCTTGACAAGATGGGCGTTCGCTTCACGGCAGTACTCTCGGCAGCCGTTATGCTCATCGGAGCGTGCATTAAGTGGTATGCTGTCAGCGACTCGTTCATTGGAAGCGGTCTGGAGACATGGTTTACCCAAAATCTGAACTATATCCCCGGTTTCGATGAACTGGGCGTCTCTCCCTTCTATGAGGGAATGCCTGCTTCTGCAAAGTTCGCTGCTTGCGGCTTTATGATTTTTGGCTGCGGTTGCGAGATGGCTGGTATTACCGTCAGCCGAGGTATCGTGAAATGGTTTAAGGGTCGTGAGATGGCACTGGCCATGGGCTCGGAGATGGCATTGGCACGCCTTGGCGTGGCTACGTGTATGATCTTTTCGCCCTTTTTCGCCCGTTTTGGCGGTGAGGTGAGCGTGAGCCGTTCCGTGGCTTTTGGCGTTGTGCTGATGTGTATTGCCTTGATTATGACCATTGTCTATTTCTTCATGGACCAGAAACTGGATGCTCAGACTGGTGAGGCTGAGGAGAAGGACGATCCTTTCAAGGTTTCCGATATCGGTAAGATCCTCTCTGACAGAGGCTTCTGGATTGTGGCATTACTCTGTGTACTTTACTATTCGGCCATCTTCCCGTTCCAGAAGTATGCAGTGAACATGCTCCAGTGCAACCTGACGTTGACACCGCCGGCAGCAGACTCTTTCTGGGCCAACAACAGTGTTACTATCGTGCAGTATGTTATTATGCTCATTGTGGCCGCCGCTGGTTTTGCCAGCAACTTCCAGAAGAAGGCCAACATGAAGTACGGCCTTCTTGCGCTCTCCATTGTTGCACTTGTCACCTATTGCTACATGGGCTATATGCGTCAGTCGGCAGAGTCTATTTTCGCCGTATTCCCCTTACTTGCCGTGCTTATCACTCCCATTCTCGGCAGTTATCTTGACCACCACGGAAAGGCTGCATCCATGCTTGTTCTTGGATCACTACTACTTATCGGCTGTCACTTGACTTTCGCCTTTGTGTTGCCTATGTTCAAGGGAAATGCCGTTGGTGGTATCATCATTGCCTATACCACAATCCTGGTGCTTGGTGCATCTTTCTCTCTGGTGCCTGCCTCCCTGTGGCCTTCCGTGCCCAAGCTGGTAGATGCCAAGGTGATTGGTTCTGCCTATGCACTGATATTCTGGATTCAGAATATCGGCCTTTGGTTGTTCCCACTGCTTATTGGCAAGGTGCTTGACGCTACGAACCCCGGCGTTACTGACCCGACCCAATTTGACTATACTGCGCCGCTCGTTATGTTGGCTTGCTTGGGTGTAGCAGCCCTGATACTCGGTTTTGTCCTAAAGGCTGTTGACCGCAAGAAGGGTATAGGTCTTGAACTACCGAATATCAAAGAATAAATGAATATCCGGCAGCGGCTTAATGACTCCCCCGTTGCACGGTGGACAGTGCTCATCATCGTGGCTATGGCCATGATGATGGGCTACTTTGTTAATGACGTTATGTCGCCATTGGAATCCTTGCTGGAAATGCCTGTCTCTAAGGGTGGACTTGGATGGACTCCTGGTGACTACGGCTTCTTTTCTGGTGCAGGCAGCTTCTTCAACGTTTTCCTGCTGATGCTTTTCTTCTCTGGATTGATTCTTGACAAGATGGGCATCCGCTTTACTGGCACGCTAGCCTGCTCGCTAATGGTAATCGGTACGGTTATCAAATTGCTGGCAGTTACCCATCCTACGGTAGCCCATCTCCATTTTTCTGTCTTCAGCATAACCTATAATCTACCAATTTCTGTTGTTAGAGCATCATTGGGCTTTGCTATCTTCGGTGTGGGCTACGAGATGACTGGAATAACTGTATCAAAGGCAATGGTGCGATGGTTTACTGGACACGAATTGGCTTTGGCGATGGGTATCCAGCTGGCAATGGCTCGTCTTGGTACTGCGGCCGCTCTTAGCGTCTCTGCTCCGATAGCGCGTCATTTTACACTATCCACACCGCTGCTAGTCAGCTTGGCTTTCCTTCTCATTGGACTGCTTGCCTTCCTCGTATTCTGCGTCATGGACCGCCGTCTGGATTATTCAGGGGTATCTGGAAAATCTGAACACTCTGATTACTCCGACGAATTCCGTCTTTCCGACATTGGGGTTACCTTGAAGAATCCGGGCTTCTGGCTCATTACCCTCTTCTGTGTTTTGTTCTATTCAGCCGTTTCTCCATTCCTGAAGTTCTCTACGAAACTGATGGTCATGAAGTATGGGGTTGATGTTGACATAGCCGGGTTCTTCTCTAGTATAGCACCCTTTGGAACCATTCTTATGACACCTCTCTTCGGGCTGGTCTACGACCGTTTCGGCAAAGGCGTCAACCTGATTATCATTGGGGCGCTCATGCTTGCCTGCGTACATTTCTGCTTCTCTCTACCGCTTCATAGCAGCACTGTGGCTATCGCCCTAATGGTCCTGCTGAGCATCGGCTATTCGCTGGCTCCTGCCGCCCTCTGGCCATGTGTACCTAAGATTATTCCTTTGAAATGCTTAGGTACAGCCTATTCCATGATCTTCTTCATTCAGAACTTCGGACGTGCCATTATTCCCATGTTTGTGGGCAAGGCGAACGAGACCGATCCTTCCTATACAACCTCTATGATTATCTTTGGCTTTACCGCCTTGGGGGCAGTCCTCGTGGCAGTAGCTATACTAATTGTAGACCGCAGAAAGAACTACGGTCTACAATTACCTAATATGCCCAAAGCGTAAAGTCGCCTTGATTAGTCAAAGAATCCTGGTTGTTTGTATTCTATACCTAATTCCCTGTCAACTGTAGCAAGAATACCTTGTACTTGTCCCAATGCAAACATGCGGCCGAGAAGGGTGTAACCAGCGTTGTGGCCGTGACTCGATTCGTCCATTATGCCGCCAGGCTCATCGGTGAAGGTCATGCCGTGGTCAACGCGCATTGGAAGATTTGGATTCTCCTTTTCGAAGATACGGCATAGTTCGATGATGTCTGCCCGTCCGCCTAGGTGCGAGGCCTCGGTGAAGTCGCCGTTAGGGAAGATGTGGCAGGAACGCAGGTGTACGAAGTGGGTGCGTGATGCAAACTTTTTGGCCAACTCAACGACATTGTTGTATGCTCCGGCTGAGAGACTTCCGGCGCAGAAGGTGAGACCGTTGTGCTTGTTGGGTACGGCATCGAGGAACCACTGTATATCTTCTTCGGTACGGACGATGCGCGGCAGACCCAGGATTTCGATAGGCGGGTCATCGGGGTGTACGCACATGTTCATGCCACATTCCTCGCAGGTAGGCATAATAGCCTCGAGGAAATATTTCATATTTTCACGTAGCTGGGCCTTGTCGATGCCTTTGTAGAGGTCGAGGAACTCACGAAATTTCTGTACGGGTGCCTCGTCGTTCTCACTAAAATTGCCAGAGACAAAGCCCTGAGTCTTGATGACGATGTTCTCCACCAGTGCGTGCTCCTGGGCTGGAGTCATGGTTTTTGCCAGTTCGTCGCACTCGGCCAATACGTTGCGCCCTTCACCGACACCAGCAGGGAACTTAAATTGTGCCCACTCCTCGCGGGCTCCTTCTCGCTTCAGGATATAAATGTCAAAATAGGCGAACTCGGCGTAGTTAAAGTAGAGGTTCGTGGCACCGTTCGGATTGTTATGGAAAAGGTCGGTGCGGGCCCAGTCGAGCACAGGCATAAAGTTGTAGCAGATGCAGTGGATGCCCTCGGCCGAGAGGTTGCGAAGACTTTCTTTATAAACCTCAATCTGCTCGTCGCGGTCGGGACCACCGTACTTGATGGTTTCTACTACAGGGAGTGACTCGACGACGCTCCAGCGCATCCCGTAGCTCTCAATGTACTCACGCAGGTCGCGAATCTTCTCACGCGTCCATACCTCGCAGAGAGGTACGTCGTGTAGGGCGGTGACAATGCCTTCGACACCGATTTGTCTTAACATGGCAAGGGTGATCTTGTCCTTCTTGCCAAACCATCTCCATGTTCTTTCCATAGTTCTCTGAGTTTTTTAGTTTATATCAGTTTTAATGTACTACTTGCGCTTAATGCTAAACTGTCCGATGCGGTGGGTGACACCCTTGCGTCCGAGTGAGCGTACACCGTAGATGCCGTCAGGCAGTTGAGTGATGTCGATTTGTGTGCCACGGTAGGGACACATCATAAGCTGTTGACCCTGTAGCGTCTCAATAACCACGTAATCGGCGTCGAGCGTCTGTCCCTTCGGAGGCAAGTAGTACGTCCGTCCGTCGGTGCGTTCGACGTCTAAGCGAGAATGGTAATTTGTAAGTGCTGAGAGGGAAGCTACTATCTGCCTTGGTGCGCTCTCCTGGCCGTAGCGATCAACAGCACAGACAGCATAGTAGTAGCCCTCCTTCACTTGTGCTTGCTCTGCCCTGAGCCGTGCAGCTACTAGGTTCTCAGGCATGGAAGTGTCTACGGGATACTCATGCGACGCATATACATTATAAACAAGGTAAGGTGAGTCGTTCGTATTCTGAGCCCCGCGCCACCTAAGTGTGCCATTCTGTAGGTTCAGTTTTGTGGGAGCTGAAGGAACTGGCTTCCTCACCCACGTTACCGGCGGCACTAAGGCTGGCTGGCGGTTATGGTGACTCACGAAGTCGTAGATCCCCTTAACATTATCCGTCAGGAACTTTGAGCGGAAGTAGCATTGCCCGACGCCTTCGTTGCGCATGACGCATAGCTGGCGTGTCACGTCAGATAACTGCCAACGTCCCTCCTTCGGGTCTAAGAAATAGATGCCTAATCCCGCGCCTATAGTGCGCCCATAACTCTTCTCCTGCCAGTCTAGCAGGAAAGGGAAAAACTGGTTGTCGCGAAAGTACATCATCGGGTACAGTTGATCCATCAGTCCCGTGCGGAGCCACCCCTGCGCGTCCTGGCATACCGCCGTATTAGCATTCCATCCACCGCTCTTATATCGGCTCAGGTCATCGTACTTTCCCACTGGCGAGCACGATATCTTCACCCACGGCTTCAACCCTTTCACCGTGTCGTGAATCTTGCGGACGATGCTGGTGATGTAGTCGCGACCTTTGGCCTTAGATATGCGAATTTTCCACCCGTCAGGGTAGCGACAATAGTCTAAGTGGATGCCGTCCACGTCGTAGTTCCTCACAATCTCCGAACAGATACGAGCCAGGTAGTCGCCCGTCTTCCCGTCCTCTGGATTCATGAATCCCGCATCACCGATGCGCTTCACTAACTTTGGGTTCTTCTTGACGAACTCCTTGCAGCGTTGCTCCTTCCACTTGCCCACGGGCAGCGTCACTACCCATGCGTGCAGCTCTATGCCTCGGCGGTGGCACTCGTCAATCCACAGCCGCAACGGGTCGTAGCCAGGCGACCGTCCGTGAGTTCCTGTTAGGCACAGATCCCATGGTTCTATCTGTGAAGGATAGATGACCGAAGCCCTCACTCTTGTCTGTAGTAGCACGGTGTTGATGCCCGCTCTTTTTAGCCGGTCGAGCGTCGCCGTCACCTCACGCTTTTGTGCTGCTGCGTCGTGCGAGCGAGGCCAGTCGATGCCACCGATGGTGGTGAGCCAGACTGCCCTCACCTCATACTTCTGCGCATGTACTGCTACGCACAAGAACATCAAGAATAATATGGTTATTCCTTTCAATTTCAGGTATCTGTTCATCTCATTCTGCAATATTTACTCCCGAAGAGACTTGATGACGCGGGCAGGAACACCGGCAGCAATCGAGTAGGGGGGCACGTTCTTAGTGACGACGGCTCCGGCGGCAATGACGGAGTGGGTGCCGATGGTGACGCCAGGCAGGATGACGGCATTGGCACCAATCCAGACATCGTTGCTGATGGTGACAGGCGAGGTGACAATGCCCTGTTCGTCAATGGGAAGCGAGGAATTGATGAACTGGTGATTGAGGGCTGTAACGGTGATGCTCTGTGCAAGGTTGACGTGGCTACCAATGGTGACGGGCCCGATGACGGTGTTGTGCAAGCCAACGCGGGTGTGGTCGCCGATGACAACATCGCCCACGGCGTTGTTGATGCAGCTGAAGGACTCTACTACGCTGTGGGCTCCTAAGGAGAAACGACGGTAGGGCGGGGTGTCCATGCGGACGGAGTGGTAGATCTTGGAACCTCGACCACGGTGCTGGTAGAGCGGAGCCAACAGTCGTACATACCAGCGGGGACGTGCATCGCGCTGGTTCATAATGAGGATGTCCAGCCACTTTTTTAGTAGTGGACTTGCCTTTATTTTGTTTCGTATCTCATCCTTGTTCATGATTTTTTCTGCTTTCAATGCACAAAATTACAATTTATTTCTCATTTTTCCAAATTTTTTATTAAGTTTGTACCCAAAAATGAGCAAATGAAGATTCTGTTCCTTGTTTATCATGG
Organism: uncultured Prevotellaceae bacterium; assembly: GCA_900318585.1. Lineage (GTDB taxonomy): Bacteria > Bacteroidota > Bacteroidia > Bacteroidales > Bacteroidaceae > Prevotella. The sequence continues at coordinate 19,802 of ONKY01000019.1, read as the reverse complement.
CTTTTCAGAGTTTAGCGGTATCTCGAAAAAGATACACTATCAGGTGAAAGGCTTGCGCGAGAATGGCTATGAAGTGCATGTGTGCCATTACGGTTTCGACGACCGTGGCCACCGTTGTCGTTATATAGACGACCAGATTGTGAAGGACTATGGCACGGGTGAATGGGCGGCCATGCACCAGCGTCTGGACTATAGGGTCGTCTATAAGTTCTGTAAGGAGAATAGAATAGAGATGGTCTATGCTCGCTGCTTTATGAATGCCAATCCCTGGCTTATTCGTTTCTTCAAAAAGTTGAACAAACTGGGCATTAGGTCGGTGACGGAGATACCTACCTATCCATACGACGAGGAACTGAAGTCGTGGGGATGGCGTACTCAGATACAACTGAAGATAGACCAGACCTACCGCGAACGACTGGGCCGCGAGATGGTTGCCTATGTGACTTTCTCTGACGCAGAGCAGATTTTTGGCCAGCGTACCATCCGCATCAGTAATGGCGTGGACTTTGATAGCATTCCCCTACACCAGTTTCACTCTGCTGACGACGGTGCCCTTCACATGATTGCTGTGGCGGAAATGCACATCTGGCACGGCTACGACCGGCTGGTAGCTGGCATCGGAGAGTACTATAGGAATACGCCTCATCCAAGGAAAATTATCTTTCACATGGTAGGTGAGATGAATAGGCATGACATGAACGAGGGCAATAGCTACCACCCTGCCTACAAAGCAATGATTGCGCAGTACGGCATCGAGGAGAATATCATCTTCCACGGAGCACTCTTTGGAGAGGAACTCGACCGGGTGTTCAACCAGTGCCAGTTTGCCATCGGCTCGCTGGCACGGCACCGTAGCGGGATTACGGTCATCAAGACGTTGAAGAACCGTGAGTATGCCACGCGTGGCCTGCCTTTCATCTACAGCGAAATGGATAGTGACTTCGACGAGCAACCCTACGTCTTGAAGGTACCGGCAGATGAGTCGCCAATTGACGTACAGCGCATACTTAACTTCATTGATCAGCACCAGTTCAATCCGCAGGACATTCGCAAGACTGTGGAACACCTGACTTGGAAGATTCAGATGAAGAAAGTTGTTGATGAAGTGTTTGACAATAAATTGTAAGTGAGATCAAGTGACAGAAGGACATCCATACAAATTAGTGTACTGCGCACAGGCTAAGTATATTGTTCTTCCCGATACAATTGCCTGCCAATGGAAATAAACTGTTTGAGGAAGTATGTATGAAGTAACTATAGGAATACCTGTTTTCCAGGCTGTTGACTACATCGGTGCAACGATGCGGTCAGCTTTGGCACAGACCTATCCGAGCATTGAGTTCCTCGTCATTGATGACTGTGGCGGGGATGGCTCCATGGACGTGATAGAGTGCCTGAGGAGGGAGCATCAGCGTGGGCAGGATATTCGTATACTTCACAATGAGAAGAACATTGGTGTCGGCCCTTCACGGAATAGGTTGATAGACGAAGCTCAGGGATCTTTCATTTATTTCTTAGATTCCGACGACCAGATTGAGCCCAATACCATAGAACTAATGATGAGTGAGGCGATACTTCATCATGCTGATGTCGTCTATGCGTCTTATGAGCAGATAGACAATGTCAGACATTCTCCCACGAAGCATTACGTCTATCCTTATCAGGTAATTGATGAGCCTGAGGTGCTGGCCAACTATGCTTTCCGGCATTATGGTCACTTCCAGGCTTCGGTCTGTAACTGTCTGATGGACATCAAGTTCTTAAAAGCTATAAAAATACGGTTTATTGATGCGATGTACTGGGAAGACATGGCTTTCACCTATGAGTTGGTGACGATGGTGAATAGGGCTGTGCTGATGCCAAATATCACCTATCATTACCTGTGCCGGCCAAATTCGCTATCTAACTACCAGGACAGGATACAGTTGCAGAAGGAGGAAATCCTGAGAAACGTCTCCACGATAGACTATCTGAAGTGGAAGTGCCACCAGCTCTCTGGCAGAACCTATGTACCGTATATGTGCTATAACCTGGAGATGAACAGTTTCTATATTGTCTGCCATGTGATAAAGTATCGGGAGCGCATTGTGCCTGGCATTTCAGACAGGGACCTGAGGCAGATTATGCATATGCCGTTGCCGTTACGTGAAATTCTGCGATTCCGGCAGTGTCTGTTCATAAATCTCTCCCTCTGGTTTGTCGTGAAGTTACCTATACGGTTGTTTATGTCTGTTATTAAGATAATTGGCCGTATGAAAAAGGTTCTTTAAGTTCTTTGTTATGGAGCTTTCTGCTGAGTTTCTGAAAAAAGAGTGCTAAATATATTTGGAGTTTTGCATACTATTTTGTAATTTTGCAGTCGATATGCCGTTTCATGTACCTATAAATATACTTGACTTCATCTTCAAGGGAATGATGATAGGCGTGATTGCCTCTGCTCCTATGGGCCCCGTTGGCATCCTTTGTGTGCAGCGAACGCTGAACAAAGGACGCTGGTATGGATTTGCCACAGGTCTGGGCGCTGCGATGAGCGATATACTCTATGCTGGCTTTGCGGGCTTCGGAATGTCTTTTGTGATGGATCTCATCAACAACGACCAGAACCGTTTCTACCTTCAGATTGTGGGTAGTGTCATGCTGCTGTGTTTTGGATTCTATACCTACCGTTCAGATCCTACAAAGAAGATGCACCAGTCTGGACAGAACAAGGGCACGCTGTGGTATAACACGTGGACAGCTTTCCTGGTCACGTTCTCCAATCCGTTGATAATTTTCCTTTTCCTGGCCATGTACGCCCAGTTCGCCTTCGTGCTGCCCAACCACCCGTTCGAGATGTTGGTGGGTTTTGCCAGCATTGTGGGTGGTGCCATGCTGTGGTGGTGGGGACTGACTTGGTTGGTGGACAAGATCCGTACGAAGTTTGACACAAATGGTATTCGCATCATTAATCAGATTATCGGTGTGGCTGTGATTATCGGCAGCGTGATTATGCTGTTGGGTACGACGACCAACTTATTGCGCTGGTAAAGGTAAATACAAGAAATAGGAACACTTATATCAATCATCAAAGTGTATATAGCACAGGAATTACGTAAGAAGAATATCGCAGAGTACCTGCTCTATATGTGGCAGGTAGAGGATACGATACGTGCCTTCGGCTGTTCACTCAGCCGGATAAAACGTGATTATATAGACCGCTTCCACTATACCGACGAGCAGATAGAGGAGGAGACCGACTGGTATGGTAACCTCATCCGTATGATGAACCAGGAGGGTTGCCGCGAACAGGGACATTTACAGATTAATAAGGTGACGCTGCAACTGCTGACAGAGCTTCACCAGCAGTTGCTGGCCTCGCCCAAGTTCCCGTTCTATAACACGACCTACTACAAGGTGTTGCCGTTCATCGTAGAGCTACGTAACCGTGGAGCGAAAAAGGAGGAGAATGAGATCGAGACCTGTATGAATGCTCTCTACGGCGTTATGATGTTGCGCCTTCAGAAGAAGGAAATTACGCCAAACACGCAGCACGCCGTGAAGGAAATCACAACCTTTATCGGGATGCTCTCCGATTATTATAAGAAGGATAAGGAAGAAGGACTAAAGTTTGAATAGATGAAAATACTGATTACTGGCTGTAACGGCCAATTGGGCAACGAGATGCAGTTGCTGGAGAACCAGAACCCACAATATACCTATTATAATACTGATGTGCAGGAGCTGGATATTACCGACCGCACTGCCATACTGACATTTGTGAACGAACACCAGATTGACGGCATCGTCAACTGTGCTGCCTATACTGCCGTGGACAAGGCAGAGGAGAATCAGGAATTATGTGACCTGTTGAACCATGTGGCGCCAGGCTATTTGGCCGAGGCAATGGAGAGCCGTGGTGGATGGATGATACAAATTTCTACCGACTACGTGTTTGACGGCACGAACCATATACCATACGTAGAGACGGACCCTGTCTGCCCGAACAGCGTCTACGGTCGGACGAAATTGGCCGGCGAGCAGGCTGCGCAGCAGGCGTGCAGCCGGACGATGATTATCCGTACGGCTTGGCTCTATTCTTCCTTCGGTAATAATTTCGTGAAGACAATGATTCGTATGGGGAAAGAGCGGCCGGAACTGGGCGTGATTTTCGACCAGATAGGTACGCCGACCTATGCGCGTGATTTGGCAGTTGCCATCTTTTGGGCCATTAATCAAGGCGTGAATCCGGGCGTATATCATTTTAGTAATGAGGGTGTTATATCCTGGTATGACTTTGCAAAGGCTATCCATCGCATTGCAGGAATCAAGGACTGCTGTGTGCGTCCATTGCATACAGATGAATATCCGACTCCTGCTGCCCGTCCTCACTACAGTGTGCTTGACAAGACAAAGATCAAGCAGACCTACAACATGGAAATTCCCTATTGGGAAGAGAGCCTTAAGGAGTGCATGGCTCTCCTGTGATGAGTTTGGAAGAAGTTGCTGACATAATTGAGTTGTGTTGAGTTAAAAAAACTTGTTTTTCTTTGGACTATCAGAGAAAAATATTACCTTTGCAGATAGATTTGGAAACTAAAGACAAGAACTCTTAAATATTATTAGCTTATGGCACAAATTACTGGACACATTTCCCAGATTATCGGCCCTGTCATCGACGTGTTCTTTGATACCAAGGGGCTGGAGGCGGAGAAAGTGTTGCCTAAAATCCACGATGCCCTTAAGATTGTCCGTGAAGGCGGAGGCGAACTCATTGTCGAGGTGCAGCAGCACATCGGCGAGGACACGGTTCGTTGCGTTGCCATGGATAATACGGACGGTCTGCAGCGCGGATTAGAGGCGATTCCTCTGGGGACTCCTATCAGGATGCCCGCAGGAGATCAGATTAAAGGTCGTATGCTGAACGTAATAGGTCAGCCTATCGACGGTATGGAACAGCTTGACATGGAAGGAGCCTATCCTATTCATCGCGATGCTCCCCAGTTTGAGGAACTTTCTACAAAGAAGGAAATCCTATCAACGGGTATCAAGGTCATTGACCTGTTGGAGCCTTACATGAAGGGCGGTAAAATTGGACTCTTCGGAGGTGCCGGTGTGGGAAAGACGGTACTTATCATGGAGCTCATTAATAACATTGCCAAGGGGCACAATGGTTTCTCGGTGTTTGCTGGCGTGGGAGAACGTACCCGTGAGGGTAACGATTTGATTCGCGAGATGATAGAATCGGGTGTTATCCGCTACGGTGAGAAATTCCGTCTGGCAATGGACGAGGGCAAATGGGATCTCTCGCTGGTCGACCCTGAGGAACTCAAGAAAAGTCAGGCCACACTGGTTTATGGTCAGATGAATGAGCCTCCTGGCGCACGTGCGTCAGTGGCCCTTTCTGGCTTGACGGTGGCCGAGGGTTTCCGTGACGGTGGTGGCAAGGACGGTGGTGCTGCTGATATTCTGTTCTTTATTGATAACATCTTCCGTTTCACTCAGGCTGGTTCTGAGGTATCGGCTCTGCTGGGTCGTATGCCTTCAGCTGTAGGTTATCAGCCAACGCTGGCCTCGGAGATGGGTACAATGCAGGAACGTATCACTTCGACTAAGACGGGTAGTATCACTTCGGTACAGGCCGTCTATGTTCCTGCAGACGACTTGACCGACCCTGCTCCTGCCACGACATTTACACACTTGGATGCAACTACAGTGCTTGACCGTAAGATTGCCGAGTTGGGTATCTATCCTGCAGTTGACCCGTTAGGCTCTACCTCGCGTATCCTTGACCCGCTGATTGTGGGTAAGGCTCATTACGACTGTGCCCAAAGGGTAAAGGAGATCCTTCAGCGTTACAAGGAGTTGCAGGACATCATCGCCATCCTTGGAATGGATGAGTTGTCGGACGAGGACAAATTGACCGTGAACCGTGCACGTCGTGTGCAGCGCTTCCTCTCTCAGCCGTTCTCGGTAGCTTCGCAGTTCACTGGTCTGCCTGGTGTGATGGTGCCCATCGAGGATACGATCAAGGGCTTCAATGCCATCCTCGACGGTGAGGTGGACGACCTGCCTGAGCAGGCATTCCTTAACGTGGGAACCATTGAAGACGCGAAGGAGAAGGCAAAGAAACTGCTCGAGGCTGCAAAAGGCTAAACATATACATTATTTATATAATAGGTAATATGTTAAAACTCAAAATTGTCACCCCGGAAAGAATAGTATACGACGGAGAAGTGCAGAGTGTGCTCGTGCCAGGTACAATGGGGCAGTTTGAGATTCTCACCGACCATGCTCCCATTATTTCTTCTATTGGGAAGGGCACAGTGGAATATGCAACCAAAGACGGTAAGCAGCAACTCTTGGTATCGGGTGGTTTTGTTGCCGTCCAGCAAAATGAAGTAAGCCTCTGCGTCGAAGTTGATGAAGTGTAAGAATAGTTCTTTGAAACAGTGATAGCGACAAGTATTGCCATCAGTGCCGTCTATACGCTGCTTGCCACGCTGGCTTTCATCGCCGGTTACCGCGCAGTCAGGCATTCCCAGCGTGCGCTCACGCTCTATGGGTTTGTAGCAATGGTTTTGCGTATGCTCTCGGCGGCTTTGGTGGTCATCGTTTTCCTAGTTGTTGTTGACGACAATCTTTGGCGGCGTACTTTCATTATCATTTTCTCATTGTTCTATCTCGTGATGCTCATTTTCGACGTTGTGTTCTATATCCGGTCACAGAAACAAGTAAATAATAACAAAAACGAATAAGAAATGAATTATTTCAAACCACTACTCTGCATCGCCATGATGCTTCTGACACTTCTTCCGGCCAATGCTGCTGAGAAGGAGAAGGAGGGCGTTGACTTGCAGGGCATACTGTTTGGACATATCCAGGATTCTTATGAGTGGCACGTTACCGACATTGGGGAGAAACCCATCATTATCCATTTGCCCATTATTGTTAAGAGTTCTACGGGGTGGCATGTGTTTTGCTCGTCAGCTTTCGAGCATCACGCGGATGCCCAGGGAAACCGCCCAGGCCCCTTTGGTCTCTATATCTCTGGTAGTGAGGCTAATGCAGGTAAGATTGTCGAGAATGTCAATGGTGCGGAGGTCCGCCCGTTTGACATCTCTATGACAAAGACTGTTATCGTGCTCTTCATTGATGCCATCCTGCTTTTGCTCTGCGTGCTCATACCGGCTCGCTGGTGCAGGAAACATAAGATTGACGACCCTGCTCCGAAGGGATTCACGGGATTCATGCACATGTTCATCATGTATGTCTATCACGACATCATTGAGAGCATTCTTGGCAAGGAGGCACCAAAGTATGCACCTTACCTGCTGACATGTTTCTTCTTCATCTTCGTTGCCAATCTGATGGGTGTCATGCCTTTCCCCCCAGGTGGCGGTAACCTGACGGGTAACATCGCCTGTACACTGTTCTTAGCACTCTGTACATTTATTATTACGAATGTAACAGGAACGAAAGAGTACTGGAAGGAGATATTCTGGCCTGACGTGCCGACGTGGCTGAAGGCTCCTGTGCCCCTGATGCCTTTCATTGAGTTGTTCGGCATTTTCACCAAGCCGCTGGCTTTGATGATTCGTCTCTTTGCCAACATGATGGCTGGCCATGCCATAGCAATCTCGCTGACGTGCCTCATTTTCGTCATGTATGGCATCCATGCGGCTGCTGGTGTGGCGATGGTGCCTGTCAGCGTGGCCATGAGTATCTTCATGATGCTGCTTGAGGTGCTGGTGTGTTTCATCCAGGCAATGGTGTTCACCATGCTCTCTGCTGTGTTTATCTCGCTGGCTCATGTACATGAGCACGAGGCAAAGACTGCTTGAAAAAACAGATAAATCAAATATTAACAATTAAAAACTTAAAGATTATGATTTCAGTATTATTGTCAGCAATTCCGTTTGCAAATTTGGGTGCCGCTATCGGCGGTGGTTTAGCAGTAATCGGTGCAGGTATTGGTATTGGTAAGATAGGTGGACAGGCTATGGATGCCATGGCCCGCCAGCCGGAGAAGATCAACGACCTGCGTTCCAACATGATTGTGGCAGCTGCCCTGATTGAAGGTGTGGCTTTCTTCGCTATTATTATTGCACTGCTTGCCCTCTTCGTATAAGAGTAGGGGAGTGTGTAAAATCAAGTCAGAGTATTTTTAATCCCAGCTTATGTCATTAATAACGCCTGATTTTGGATTACTATTCTGGATGGCGCTGGTGTTCATCATCGTGCTCTTCATCTTGTGGAAATGGGGATTCCCTGTGATTGTCAAGATGGAGCTCGATCGCAAGGACTTCATTGATGAGTCCCTGAAGAAGGCTCATGAGGCCAACGAACGCCTGGCCAACATACAGAAGGAAGGTGAATCCATCTTGCAGGAGGCACGGGAGAGGCAGGCTCAGATACTGAAGGAGGCCTCCGAGACTCGTGATGCCATTGTAGAGAAAGCTCAGGACAAGGCACGCCAAGAAGGCGCCCGCCTGCTGGAGGACGCTCGCGTCGCCATCGAGCAGGAGAAGAAGGCTGCCATTGCCGACATCCGTAAGCAAGTAGCTACACTGAGCGTTGAAATTGCCGAAAAGGTTCTCAGGCAGAACCTGAAGGATGACCAGTCGCAGATGGATCTGATTAACCGTATGCTGGATGAAGTTTCTTCTAAATAAACAATAAGGTAAACGACTATGGATATAGGAGTCATATCGGTTCGCTATGCCCGTGCTCTCCTCAAGAGCGCTACCGAACAGAAGCTGGACGATGCTGTATACCAGGAGATGCAGCTCTTGGCCAAGAGCTATGTCGATGTACAACAGCTGCGGCAGACGATAGACAACCCGATGCTCTCGAAGGACAAGAAGGAGGCACTGCTACTGACTGCCGTCGGTGGTGAGCCTACGCCCTTGACCCGTGCTTTCATCAGTCTTGTGCTGAGGGAAGACCGTGAGTCGGTGATGCAGTTCATTGCCAATTCATACGTCACGCTATACCGCCAGCAGAAGAACATCATTCGTGGACGCCTCATCACCGCCGCCCGCGTTTCTCCTGAAACAGAGAAGAAAATGCGGCAGATGGTGGAGAGTAAGACTAACGGAACTGTTGAGTTCGAGTCAGAGGTAAACCCCGATATCATCGGTGGCTTTATCCTCGAATACGATACTTATCGTATGGATGCCAGTGTCAAATCTAAACTTAACTCCATCCTCAATCAGTTAAAGAAATAATTATGCATTACGCATTATTAATTATGAATTATTATAATTATGTCAGATAAAATTAAACCAAGCGAAGTCAGTCAGGTGCTGCTCGACCAGTTGAAGGGTATTTCTAACGCCGAGAAGTTCGACGAGGTGGGTACTGTGCTTACCGTAAGTGATGGCGTGGCACGTATCTATGGCCTGCGTAATGCTGAGGCCAACGAACTGCTGGAGTTTGAGAATGGCACAATGGCTATCGTGATGAACTTGGAGGAGGACAACGTAGGTTGTGTGCTCTTAGGTCCGACATCGGGCATTAAGGAGGGACAGGTAGTGAGGCGCACCAAACGCATTGCTTCCATCCGCGTCAACGATAACATGCTCGGCCGCGTCATCAACCCCTTGGGTCAGGCCATTGACGGAAAGGGTGACATCGACTTGACAGGCGCATTCGAAATGCCACTTGACCGTAAGGCTCCTGGTGTGATTTACCGTCAGCCCGTGAAGGAGCCGCTGCAGACAGGTCTGAAGGCTATTGACTCGATGATACCTATCGGTCGTGGACAGCGTGAGCTGATTATCGGTGACCGTCAGACGGGTAAGACAGCTATTGCCGTCGATACCATTATCAATCAGAAGAGCTTCTATGAGGCAGGCAAGCCTGTCTATTGTATCTATGTCGCCATTGGACAGAAGGCCAGTACCGTTGCCGCCCTCGTCTCTACGTTGCAGGAGCATGGTGCGATGCCTTATACCATTGTAGTGGCTGCCACTGCTGCCGATCCTGCTGCCATGCAGTACTATGCACCTTTTGCTGGAGCCGCCATCGGCGAGTACTTCCGCGACCGTGGTCTTCCTGCACTGGTGGTCTACGATGACTTGTCGAAGCAGGCTGTGGCCTATCGTGAGGTGTCGCTGATTCTGCGTCGCCCATCAGGACGTGAGGCTTACCCTGGTGACGTGTTCTACCTGCACTCCCGTCTGCTGGAGCGTGCCGCAAAGATGAACGAACAGCAGGAGGTAGCCGAAAAGATGAACGACCTACCCGAATGTATGAAGGGCCACGTCAAAGGTGGCGGTTCTCTTACCGCCTTACCTATCATCGAGACGCAGGCAGGTGACGTGTCGGCTTACATCCCCACGAACGTCATCTCCATCACCGATGGTCAGATATTTTTGGAGTCAGACCTCTTTAACCAGGGCTTCCGTCCTGCTATTAACGTTGGTATCTCCGTGAGCCGTGTAGGTGGCTCGGCACAGATCAAGTCCATGAAGAAGGTGGCTGGTACGCTGAAGATTGACCAGGCACAGTATCGTGAGCTCGAGGCCTTCTCGAAGTTCTCCAGCGATATGGATGCTGTGACGGCAATGACACTCGACCGCGGACGTAAGAACAATCAGCTGCTCATCCAGCCGCAGTACAGTCCGATGCCTGTGGGCGAGCAGATAGCCATCCTCTACTGTGGCGTGCATGGCTTGATGCGTGAGGTTCCTATCAGTAAGGTTCGTGAGTGTCAGACTGCTTTCCTCGACAAGCTGCGCTCTTCGGCTCCTGAAGTGATAGAAGTATTGGGCAGTGGCGAGATTGACGAGGCCACAACACAGAAGATTGAGGCTGTTATGGCTGACATCGCCGGAACGTATAAAGCCTAATAGCCTATGCCGTCGTTAAAGGAGATAAAAGGCCGTATTGCCTCGGTCAACAGCACGCGGAAGATCACTTCGGCCATGAAGATGGTTGCCAGTTCAAAGCTCCATCATGCCCAAGTGGCCATCCAGAACATGTTGCCATACGAGACCATGCTGGAGCACATCCTTAAATCGTTCCTTGCTGCGGAGGCCGAGGCGCAGTCTGTTTACGATCAGGAGCGTCCCGTTCGGCGGGTGGCATTGGTTATCTATTCCAGCAACTCTTCGCTCTGTGGTGGTTTTAATGCCAATATCATCAAGATGATGACGCAGGCTGTCGGCAAATATTCCGAAGAGATTGGCTTTGACAATGTTGAGATCTATCCCATTGGCCGCAAGGTCTATGAGAAGGCCCAGAAGCTGGGATATCATGTTCAGGGAGAGTTCTCTTCAATGGCTGACAAACCCAATGTGCGGGAGTGCATTGATTTGGCTATGGAGTTAGGTGAGAAGTTCCGCTTAGGACAGGTGGATAAGGTAGAACTCATCTACCACCATTTCAAATCGGCTGGTTCCCAGGTGCTCACTCGGAAGACTTTCCTGCCTATTGACATTCAGACGGAGTTAGAGCGTGACCATGAGCGTGACCTTACGTCCGTGGTTGCTACAAAGGAAAGTCAGGAGTACTTGAAGAAAAACCGTCGCAAGAAATTGAATGCAAAGGGCGAGGAGGTGCCGCCGTTAAATGACAACTTCATCGTGGAACCCGATATGGATTCCGTGCTCTCGCAGCTAATCCCGAAACTGGCTCACCTAATGCTTTATACAGCCTTGCTCGACAGTAATGCCTCTGAACATGCAGCCAGGATGGTAGCCATGCAGACAGCTACGGATAATGCAGATGAATTGCTGCGCCAGCTGAATCTACAGTACAACAAGAGCCGTCAGCAGGCAATTACCAGTGAACTGCTCGACATCGTGGGTGGTTCGGTGAATAATTGACAGGGCATCAATAAAAGAAAAGAACTGCGCATCTCCTCAGACGGGGTGCGCAGTTCTTTTTCTCTTTTATTTTTGTTTCTTTTCCTTCTCCTTCTTCTTGTCCTTCTTCTTCTCAGGCTTTTGTATGGCTGGTTCCTCAACCTCTACGCTCATGTTGATAGGGCGGAAATGAAAATCCTGAGTACTGATATTCCTTACGTCAAAGCCGTTTGCTTTCAGGTCAGTGTACTTCCGTTTCATCTTCAGGTATTTCTTCTCCAGCTTTTTCTTGTTCTGGTTAAATACAACGATGCATGTCCTGTTGGGCATTCTCAGCTTATTTGCCAAATAGTCACGCAACTGGTAGGAATAGTTGTCGCGCCCCAACAGGAACTTCTTCTGGTTAATCCAAGTACTGTCCACCTGCTGTATTTCCGTGAAGTGTACGATGGTGTCGTTAAACGAAGCAGCGAAGCCGAACATATACATTTGCGGCGCTATCTCATTCTTGGCTTGGACGTGCTGAGTGAAAAAACTGCTGGCTATCACGGCCAGCACTGCTAAGTATTTGGCATAATGTCTCATTCTCCTAAATATGTTTTTAATAACTTGTTCTTTGTATTCGACCGTAATCTCCTGATGGCCTTCTCCTTAATCTGCCTGACGCGCTCTCTGGTCAGTCCAAATTTCGTGCCTATTTCTTCCAGTGTCAGTTCTGGTTGATTGATGCCGAAGAATGCTTCAATGATGTTGCGCTCTCGTTCGTTCAGTATCTTCAGGGCATGGTTGATTTCCTCTTTCAGCGACTCCATCACCAGCTGGCGGTCGGCCATCGGTGAGTTGTCGTTGATTAGCACGTCGAGGAGCGAGTTCTCTGCCCCTTCTGAGAAGGGCGCATCAACCGATATATGACGTCCGCTCACATTGATGGCCTCGTCCACCTTCTCCCTCGGCAGGTCAATCTTCTCAGAGATTTCGTCTATGGAGGGTCTGCGCTCATGCTCCTGCTCAAATTTGTTCAGCTCACGGTTAATCTTATTCACCGAGCCTACCTGATTGAGTGGAAGCCTAACGATACGGCTCTGCTCGGCAATGGCCTGCAAGATGCTTTGTCTAATCCACCACACGGCGTAGCTGATGAATTTGAAGCCACGAGTCTCGTCGAACTTCTCTGCCGCCTTGATGAGTCCCACGTTTCCTTCGTTAATCAGGTCGGCCAGGCTCATGCCCTGATTCTGATATTGCTTGGCCACACTGACCACGAATCTCAGGTTTGCTTTCGTCAGCCTTTCCAGTGCCTTATGGTCACCCTTGCGAATACGCTGAGCCAGTTCCACCTCTTCCTCAGCCGACAGAAGATCCTCCTTACCTATTTCCTGTAGGTATCTTTCAAGAGATTCACTCTCGCGGTTGGTAATGGATTTGGTGATTTTCAGCTGCCTCATTCGTGGTCATTAGTTTAAAGTTATGTGGCAAAGGTAATGTAAAAACCTGAGACCGCCAAAGTTTTTTTCTAAAAAATGCAAATTTTTCCCTAAAATGTTTGCATCATTCAAAATAATACACTAAATTTGCCCTCGATAAGCCAATCAGCGGTTGCTGATCATACCCTAACTTATCATATTTTCGTGGATGGCAGCTTCCCTGCGCCATCCACATTTTTTATGATGCAACAGAAAGTAGGGTGAACGGTCATCTGCTGAGCCGTTTTTTTGTTATTTTTTTGTCGATTATTTCTTTATTCCTGTTTTATTTTGTACCTTTGCAGCTAAAGAACCAAAAACCAATGTTGTAATGAAGCAGAAACTATTGTTATGGATGGTAACAGTTTTGTTTGCCATGCCCGTAAATGCAGGGAATGTCACTCGTGAGCAAGCTCGCCAGAAGGCACAGGCTTTTTTGCGCGAACAAGGCGTGGAAGGCCAAGTAATAAGTGCGGAATCTTCAGCAGCGCGCACACGTTTGGCAAGTAGTGGTGAGGATCCTTGCTACTATGTGTTCAATGCCGGGCAGCATGAAGGCTTTGTTATTGTCGCCGGTGACGACATGGTGCCCGAGGTGCTGGGCTATTCCACCTCTGGAGAGCTTGACATGGACAATATGCCTCTGGGTATGCAGATGTTGCTTGACGGTTTGGAGGAGCAAATACGCTTCATGCGTGCCAACCACATTTCCAGCATGAAGCCGATGGCGAAAGGTGCCGTCTCTCCACTTGTCAAGACGGGCTGGGCTCAGCTGAGTCCCTACAATCAGCAGATGCCTCAATATTCCACGAGCGAACGCTGTGCAACGGGTTGTGTGGCGACGGCTATGGCTCAGGCTATGAGCGTATTCCGCTACCCGGATGCCACGAAAGCTAAAATTGATGCCTATTCCTATACTCAACCGTCTACTGGAAAGAAAAAGACTGTCGACCCAGTGAGCAGCGGCAGCAAGATTGACTGGGGCAACATTCTCAATACCTATACAGGTAGCGAAAACAGTAACGCCAAAAATGCTATTGCCAAGCTGATGCTCTACTGTGGAACGGCCATAGGGTCACTGTTCGATAATGAAACCCAGGCTGCTGTGTCGAGAGTGGCTCCTGCCCTGAAGAACATTTTCGGATACAGTTCGAGCGTGGCCTACAAGGATAAAAAAGCAGACAAGTTTAGCGACACACAATGGAACGACTTGGTTTACAATGAGGTGGCAGCAGGGCGCCCCGTTGTCCTTGCCGGAAAGATTGCTGACCTCCGCACCGCACCAGGCCATGCCTTTATCTGCGACGGCTACGACGGCAATGGCCGTTTCCACATCAACTGGGGATGGAGCAACAAGAGCGACGGCTACTTCCTCCTGAACATGCTACAGCCGCCGACCGTCGGAACAGGCGGCTCGTCCGGCAACTACAAGTACGAGCAGGAGGCCGTTGTAGGAATTACCCATGACGGCAGTACTCCTACTACCAACGTTTTCCTGACGGTCACCAATTTCACGATGGCTTCCACTGTCCGTACTTTCAACGCCGTGACGAAAAATGATGTATCGAGCTTTGGCCCCTTGGACTTCAAGATTGACTTTACCAACAAAAGCGGTATGGCTGCCAGCTTCGACCTGAATATCGGCGTATGGAAGGATGGCACTTTCCAAGAGTACTTCTACAACGACAACCAGTATCGTGTACTTCCAGAGATTGCCAACAACTCTGGAGGAGATTGGAGTACTGTCAGCAACCTCTACAAGCCCGGCAATGCTGGCGTCAAATGCTTCAGCGAAAACGGCACCTATATCCTTAAACCAGTCAGTCGCAAGCACGGAACCAATACCTGGTATCTTTGTGCTGGTGCCGACAAGCACTACATCACAGGTGTGGTGAGCGGCAACACGCTGACGCTGGCCGTAACTGGCGAGACGGCGCCCGTTAATCCTGGAGGCGGTGTGACCGCCCAGGAGCGTGATCTGATGGGGCTGGCCATTGAGAACCAGCGTACTACGGTTGAGGCCTTGAAGGCTACTG
This sequence comes from uncultured Prevotellaceae bacterium, assembly GCA_900318585.1. GTDB lineage: Bacteria > Bacteroidota > Bacteroidia > Bacteroidales > Bacteroidaceae > Prevotella. Next base: position 4,514 of record ONKY01000019.1, on the reverse strand, counting down.
TCAGGGATCATCAGGATGCGATGAACGCAAAGCTGGAGCGCTTGGAAGAACTGAAGGCCAGGTATCAATTACTCAAGCAGCGGATGACGGCTTTGGCCGACCGCGCTACGCTCTATGACCTCACGCAATATGCCAATCTCATTACCAGTGACCTTAACGTGTTTGATCAATATGTGGGTAGCTATCCGGGCGATGCTGAATCCCTGATTTCCGAAGGGCTCGGCTCCTGCAGAACCTATCTGAACGACCTCAACCAATTGTCCAAGAAGCTTTCCGAGTTGGAGGTACTGTTTGCCAAGATGGCCACGAAGGCCGACTACGACCAGATTTCCACCCTTTTGGGAGAGAACGATGCAAAAATCGTAACCTTCGATGGCATTGCATCTATTGGCCTGAACGTGAACGATGCCGAGACCAAGCTGTCGGCATACGAGACCACACTTGTAAGTTTGGAGAAGCTCTATGACCAGTTGAAGGATAGGGTGATGGAAGAGATAGAAAAGAAAGACGACGTGGAGAAGCGCAACCTGACGATGCAGGAGTGCTCCCAGCAGCTGGCACAGATTGAAACGCGGCTGAACGAGCTTTTGGAAGGTTCCGAGATGGCGAAGGATAATTTGGCAAAGCTGAATCACGTCCTCCTGCGCCAGCAGTCAGCTATGGATTCCATGACAGGTAAGTTGGATAGGCTGATAGATAAATTAAAGGATAACGCGGAATTAATCTCTGGGGAACGCCTGGACTTGCTGTCGGATGAATTAACGAAGCTTTCTGAACCGAATGCACACCTTGCTCAACAGCTGGAGTCGCTTTCCCTGTGGTTGGAGGCCAATCCCGCCATTGATTCCGACCTCTTGGCGAACTACGCAGAGCAACTGAAGCAGCTGAAGGCAGAATTGCAGGAAGCCGCTACCCTCAAGGAGCTTGAGATCCTCAGTCCAAAGGTCCTGGAACTCTTTACCACAGTTGGCAGCCTGTCGGAGAGCGAGACCGTCATTTATGAAAAACTTAAGACTTGGCTGGAAGCCCAGGATGAATGGTACAAAGAAGCAAATGCTTTCGACAAGGCTCTTGATGAGCTGAGTGAGCGTATTGACGAGGCCATTAAGCAGACAGCAATGGAAAAACAACTGCTGGAAGAGACGCGGACTGCCTATCTCGCCACAGCCGACTCGCTGTTGGCAGAGCTTGCCAAGATTGAGGAGCGTATCGAGCTGTCTAACATCAATGAGACTTTGGAGAAGGAAACAACTGCCATTAATAAGATTAACCAAATCATTGGTCTGGTGAGAGAACTTCGCCAGTTGTTGGAGAATACGGTGCTGACTGAAGAGCAGCGACAGGCTTTTGCCAGCCGTCTCGACGAATTGGTGAAGCCCCATGAGGAATGGCTGAATGGCTCCTTCTATCCACCTCATACAGACAACGCAGACATGTACATCCAGGTTATCAATAATTTGAAGCAAATCCTACAGCAGGCCAAGGAAGATATAGGAAAGGCCACTACGATGGACGAGCTGGCTGCAGTAGAAGATGCATTCACTAAGAGTGAGGGCGTTCTCATTGATCTCGGTCCTACTGTTGATGAGTTGATTAGCTCTGTGGATGGAGTTGACTTTGATGCTCTTATCGCCGAGATTGACCAGTTTGATCAGCAGCTGTCTCAGCTGAAGACGGAGATTGAGAATGTCATCACAGCCGTTAGTCCCATCACTGTCGGCGGCCTGCGCGTGGTCAGCTGTACCGATATCAAGGGTCGTCCTGCCCATCCGCGCCAGAAGGGATTTGTCATCCTGCGTCTGAGCGACGGCTCTGTAAGAAAAGTATATAATCCATAAGCCTTTAATAGTCAACAAAAAATGCCAGAACAGAAGAACACCACCGGCAGCAAGGCTCGCCGGAACCAGCCGCAGCCCGTCGATGACGTCTACGGACACCTACAGCCGCAGGCGCTCGATGTGGAGCGTGCCGTACTTGGCGCGCTCATGAAGGACAAGGATGCCTACGCCATTGTCTGCGAGTTGCTCTATCCCGAGAGCTTTTACGAAAAGCGCAACCAGAAAGTCTATGCCGCCATCCGCGACCTGTCGATGGCCGAGAAGCCTGTCGATATTCTCACTGTCAGCGACCAGCTGGCTCGCAACGGTGAGCTTGACGAGGTGGGCGGTCCCGTCTATATTACCGAATTGGCGGCCCGTGTGTCTACCTCTGCCAACGTGGAGTACCATGCCCGCATCATCGCCCAAAAGTTCCTCGCTCGCCAGCTTATCTCTTTTGCCGGCGACATCTCCACCAAGGCCTTCGACGAGACCATCGACGTGGACGACCTCATGCAGCACGCTGAGGGTGCGCTGTTCGAGCTGTCGCAGAAGAACATGAAGAAGGACTATACGCAGATAGATCCCGTCATCTCGCAGGCCGTGAAAGTTATCCAGGAGGCAGCGAAGAATACCGACGGCCTCACCGGCATAGCCAGCGGCTATCACGCCCTTGACGACAAGACCAGCGGTTGGCAGAACTCCGACCTTGTCATTGTGGCCGGACGTCCTGCCATGGGTAAGACCGCCTTTGCCCTGTCTATGGCTAAGAACATCGCCGCTGATTACAAGCAGCCAATGGCTTTCTTCTCTCTGGAAATGTCGAACCAGCAGTTGATCAACCGTCTGCTTTCCAATGTCTGCGAGGTAGAAGGCAAAAAGATTCTGAACGGCCAGCTTGCACCCGACGAGTGGGATCGCTTGGATAAAAGGGTCAACAACCTGCTCGGCGCACCGCTTTACGTGGACGATACCCCCGGCCTCTCTGTCTTTGAGCTGCGCACCAAGGCCCGTCGCCTTGTCCGTGAGCATGGTGTGAAGATTATTATGATAGACTATCTTCAGTTGATGAACGCCAACGGTATGCGCTTCTCTTCACGACAGGAGGAGGTGAGCACCATTAGCCGATCCCTGAAAGGACTCGCCAAGGAGCTCGACATCCCCATCATCGCTCTCTCGCAGCTGAACCGTGGAGTGGAGTCGCGTGAGGGATTGGAGGGTAAGCGGCCCCAGCTGAGTGACCTGCGTGAGTCGGGCGCCATTGAGCAGGACGCCGATATGGTGATTTTCGTCCACCGCCCTGAATACTATCATATCTATCAGGATGACAACGGCCGTGACCTGCACGGCATGGCACAGATAATCATTGCCAAGCACCGTAAGGGAGCCACAGGCGACGTGCTCCTCACTTTCCGCGGTGAGTTTACCCGCTTCGAGAACCCGGAGGACGGTCGGCTCAGCCATCGTGCCCCGGCAGGTATGGACGGCGAGATTCTTGGCTCGAAGATTAATGACGGGATGGCTCCGTCCTCGCCATTCGGTGCCGATGACCAGTTCAGTCAGCGTGAGGGCACTCCTTTCTAATTTAACACGCGCACACGCGCGTGAGGAACGGACAAATTGTTGTATGTAGATGTATCAGTTAGAAGAGCCGTTGCTTTTGATTCGTCCCACGGGGTGTGACAATCGTAAACCACCGATTTAGAGTCGTAAATCGGTGGTTTAGCTTCCTAAACCAGTGGTTTAGAACTTGTCGGTTTGCTAAAAAAACAAAAAAGATGAGCACTAAGATACTATCATCGGCAAACTATTTGTATCTTTGTAGAATTAAACTGAAAATCTGTTTGCGCATATTACTAAGAACTTATCATACAATTAAAACTTAAAGGAAAAATTATGGAAAATAACGCTCAGCTCATTGCTCAGTGCGAGGCACTGGCAAAGGAATGGCTTGCTCCGGCCTTCGACGAGGAGACACGCAAGGAAGTTCAGGCAATGCTCGACGCAGAGGACAAATCGGCACTCATCGATGCTTTCTACCAGAACCTGGAGTTCGGTACGGGTGGACTGCGTGGCATCATGGGCGCCGGTACAAACCGCATGAACAAGTATATCGTGGGTATGGCCACGCAGGGATTCGCCAACTACATCAACAAGGCGTTCCCCAACATTCAGCCGGCCGTTGTGGTGGGCCACGACTGCCGCAACAACGGACGGATGTTTGCTGAGACCGTAGCCGACATCTTCTCGGCCAACGGCATCAAGGTGTATCTCTTCGAGAGCCTGCGTCCTACGCCGGAGATCTCGTTCGCCATCCGCCAGTTGAAGTGTCAGGCCGGTGTCAACGTGACCGCCTCTCATAACCCCCGCGAGTATAACGGCTACAAGGCCTACTGGGATGACGGCGCACAGGTGCTCTTCCCCCACGACAAGGGAATCATCGACGAGGTAAACAAGGTGAAGATCCAGGACGTGAAGTTCGAGGGCAACAAGGACCTCATCATCCCCATTGGCGGTGAGATGGACTGGGACTACATCCAGGCCGTGAAGGAGGCTATGGTCGATCAGGATGTCATCCTACGCCAGAAAGACCTCAATATCGTTTATTCACCCATGCACGGCACGGGCCGCGTCATCATCCCGATGGCCCTGCGCTCATGGGGCTTCCAGAACATCCACGTGGTGCCCGAGCAGATG
>ONKY01000025.1 GCA_900318585.1 uncultured Prevotellaceae bacterium | reverse complement strand
CTGACCAGAAGTTACCCCATCGTGCATCCTTTGAGAAGCGAGAGCTACCGTCGCGGCGGAAGCTGGCCTCGATGTTGTAGCGGCTATTGTAGCCATAACGTACACGACCCAGATACGACTCAGTACGGTAGTTGTTCTGATAGTCATACCACTCGGTAATTTCAGTATAATTACGCAATGAGGAATGGTATGCAAATACCTCATTGGTCTTACGACCATACTCATAAATATAGTTGTGATAGTAGTTCTCGTGACCGATTAAGGCGTCGACAGAATGCACGCCAAACTCTTGACTCCAATGCAGTTGCTGCTGGAAAGTATAGTTCTTATAATTATAGTCCACGCGTCCTGCACGGCCGTTGTTAGCCTTACCGTCGCCGATCTCTGAACTGTCAAAATTGCGGTTTACAGTGTTGCGAAGGTTCAGGTTGCCCTTCAATGACAAAGTGAAGTTATAGGGCAGTATGAAGTCGACGTAAGCGATACCATTGAGAGTGTTTCGTATGGTCTTGTCGACATTGACACCGTTCTCCCAGATCACATGACGGTCAGGGAGCTGGTCACGCGTTGCCTGTGTCTGGCCATTGGCATCTACGTATGAGCCACCGTCCCATTGCAGGTTGCCTTTATCGTCAAGAATATACTGACCCGTGTTGATGTCATGCAGGTGTACGGGATAGATAGGCGACATGTAGCGGCAGAAGTAGAAAGGATTAGCGATAGAAGTATCGCCGTCACTGTATGACTGGTTGATGTTCTGATGGGTTCCAGAGAGGTTGAGTCCCATCTTAATCCACTTCTTCGGTTGAACATTGACCACTACGCGGGCCGAGAGACGGTCGAAGCCCGAGCTCTTCATGTAACCGTTCTCATCCAGATAACCCAGTGAGAAGAGGTAGTCGGCCTTTTCGTTGGCGCCGGTGGCATTGACGTTGTACTCCTGACGGAAACCGTTGCGGATGGTCTGGTCGAACCAGTCGAGGTCTTCGCCATAGGTGCCGATAATCTGTGCGTCGCTGGCCAGATGTCCGTATTCATCGAAGAGGCTGTTGGCATCCTTATTGAAGATGTTCAGATACAGACGGCTATCGAAGAGATCCTGCCCTATCTGTCTTGCATTGACATCAGCATTAGCAATCTTCTGTTGAGCAGCGGCAATTTTATCTGCATCACCAGCTTTCTCGGCAGCAGCGAGGTCCTGGTTGCCGTTGATGATGTTGGCAAGGCGGTTGCTATTACGCAAATCTTGCCACTGGGTCTCCATAAACTGTCTGGCATTGACTGTTTCGTACTCTTTGAGACCACGGTTATAAGAACCAAGCTTCATGTCGAGTGAGATGTTCAGCTTACCCTGCTTTCCCTTCTTGGTGGTAATCAGGATTACACCGTTAGAGGCGCGGTTACCATACAGGGCAGCCGAAGCCGCATCCTTCAGTACTGACATCGACTCGATATCCTGCGGGTTCAGGTCGCTGATGTTACCGCCGAAAGGCACACCGTCGAGGATATAGAGCGGGTTGGAGTCACCGTTCACGGTACCGATACCACGAATACGGATGGTCGGATCAGAACCGGGCTGACCATAGGTGCTGTTCACCTGGACACCCGTCACCGTTCCTTCCAGAGCCGAAGCAACGCTCGAAACCGGACGGAGGTCGATGGCCTCACTCTTCACTTCCTGGATAGCACCGGTCAGTGAAGTCTTCTTCTGGGTACCGTAGGCCACGACCACCACCTCGTCGAGGTTGTTGGCATCGTTGCGGAGCTGGATGCGGATGGGTTTGTCGGTTACGGCAACCTCCAGCGGCTCCATGCCTACATAAGTGATTTTCAAGGTTTTCCTTCCTGCGGGAACCTGCAGGGAGAAATTACCGTTTACGTCGGTAATGGTACCAATGTTGGTGGCTCCTACCACCTGGATACTTGCGCCGATAATCGGCTCATTGTCCTCGTAGGTCACTACGGTACCTTTGACCGTCGTCTGTGCAAATACCCCTCCTAATACCAGGAAGAGACTTGCCAGAATCATACTTAGTCTTTTCATCATACACTTGCTTTATTGATAATTAGTAATGTTAGTTGCCTTTGTACAAACTTATGATATAAAAACCGGATTTAGGTCATTCTTCAGTCATTCTTCGGGTACAAAGATAGTGATATTTTTTTGTAACAGCAAAATTTTTTTAGTATTTTTTATTAGTTAGGGTGAACAACGGTGAAAAAAGGAACGAAAAACTGCCGTTTTTCGTCCCTTTTTATTAAAAAATCTAATTTTCCCCTCCTGTTTGTTACTGCCCGCTTCTCAAAATCACTCCGCCATTGGGCTGGATGGTGACCTTGACGCGCCCCTTCCTGTCTACCTTCAGGGTAGTGAGCTGGGGCTCTCCGGTCTTAGCGTTGTCCACATAGTACTGCAGCGTCTGGCCGGGGGTAAGCATCGGCAGCGAGAGCGTCAGCGGGAGCGGTTCCTTCTGGGCTGAGAGTCCAGCGATGTACCAGTCGTCACCGTGACGGCGGGCCAGCACGACGTAGCGGCCGGGATACCCGTCGATGAAGCGGGTCTCGTCCCATGTGGTGGGCAGTTGGCGCAGGAAGTCAAGCTCAAACTGCGGTAGCTCGTCAAGATTGTTGGGCTGCATGGCCACACACTGCACGGAGGTTTGCATGATGAGGCCCGAGGCCATCTCGAAGATGTCGGTGGTGTGGCGCGGGTGGCGGCTCTTATTGTCCTTCGACAGGTACTTGTTCATGATGATGCCGCCCCAGTCCATGCTGGCCGTAGCGTTACGGCAGAAGGGATGGAGGGTCAGGTCGAAGGGCTGCTTGATGGCTGCGCCCTCATTGAAGAATACGTTTTCGGAGGCGAGCACGGCCTCGGAGGCCACAAAGTTGGGGTACATCCTTTCCCAGCCGCGCGGTATGGTGCAACCATGGAACACCACCTGCAGCCCATAGCGGTTGGCGTCGCTGAGAATGTCCTCGTAAAGACGCATCACTTCCTGCTTGTCGCCGCCGAAGAAGTCCACCTTGATGCCCTTGACACCGATGGACTGCATCCACTTCATCTCGCGCTCGCGAGCGATGGCCGTGTTCATGCAGTCGCGCGGCCCTTGCGGAGCGTCGTTGGCAAAGCCGTTGCTGTTATACCATAATAATAGGTGTACACCCTTCGACTGGGCATACTTGGAGAGCTCTGCTACGCGGTTGCGCCCTATCTGCGTGTCCCACCAGTTGTCCACTAAGCAGTACTCAAAGCCCATGGCAGAGGCCAGGTCGATAAACTTCACCTGATCATCGTAGTTGATGGAATTGTCTTGCCAAATGAGCCAGCTCCACGTGTAGCGGCCGGGCAGGTAGTCGGTACTGGGGGCATAGAGTGGCTGGACCACGTCGTAACTGATGGTAGTCTCCACGATAGGCTTGAGCGTGGTGCCCACGGTGATGGTGCGCCACGGTGTCTTGCCCGGCAGGGGGATGGCGGCGAAGTCAGAGCCGAAGCCGTTGTTCTCGCCTGGGTCGGGGTAGGCCACGGTGTAGCCCATACCGGCCTGAAAGTCGGAGAGGTGGCTGCCGCAGTAGTTGCTGCCCACGCCAGTCTCGGCAACGAGCACCCAGCCGGAAGGGCCGGATTTCTCGGATTTTCCGGACACTCCGGGACCACCTACATGGAATAAAGCCGGGAAGATATACCCGTGACCGTACTGCGAAGCATCCGTCATCGGCGCGTCGGCGCTGTAGCCCTCCTCGTAGCTGGGTTTTGTCTGCTCCCAGCCTGTCTCGGGACCTATCTGCGGCGAGATGAACGTTGTTGTGCCGTCAGGGAAATTGAAACTGCTGACCTCGGCCAGGATGCGCAGCCGCTTATACTCCCTGCGCCGTACCGTCTGGCGGGGTATCTCGTAGCGGAAGGCCACGTCGTTGTTACTCACCTGGAAGAGCACGGTCAACTTCAGGCCGTCCTTGTTCTCATAGTTAAGTGTCAGACTGTTGGCCTGATAGTCGCCACGTGAGGCCTTGGTACCCCGCATGGTATAGGTGTTGCTGACCGTTGAGGGCTGGGTGCCGACCACTTTCATCTCACGGGTGAAGTCGCCAATGCTGGTCTTGAGGCCCAGAGCGGAGGGGCAGAGCATCTGCTGACCGTCGTAGCTGACGGTATAGGCGGGCCGTCCTCCCTCGCAGGAGAGGGTGACCACAAGTTTGCCGTCAGGGGAACTGACGGTCACATCATCGGCAAAGGAAAACGTTGCCGACAGGATAGCAATCGCTGATAATAATAGTTTCTTCATTGTCTTTACTTCTTTGCAAACTCACCGAAATACTTCAGACACACATCGCGCCACTCGCGGGCGTTCACCAACTGACGCTGCAGCCGCTCGTCTACCTCGCGCCAGCGCTGCTCGTCGATGGCGGGCTTCGTCTCCTGCCAGATTCGCACGAAATCCTCCACTTCCCCTACGCCGCGCTCATAGCGGTACTGCATCTCCTCCCACAGCGTGCGGCCGCTGTTCATGCGGCGCGTCCAGGGCACGTGGTGGAACCATAGCAGGTAACGCTCGGGGCAGGTGTTGATGTCATCGTAGAGCGAGCAGTACGGCTCACGATACTGGCTGGTGGCGTCCGAGCCCGTGGAGCTGCGGTCGAAACCCACACCCTCCTTGTCGGCCTTGTGGTAGTAGACGGGGCACCACTCAATAGGATAATTGGCCTTGAAGCCGTCAGGCTCCGGGCCGTAGTGATGGTCGAACTTGAAGATATGGTGCAGGCCCAACGGCATCATGTAGTCCACACAAGCCTCCCTTGAGCGCAGCATGACGCTCAAAAGTGAAGAGTATATACTCCCCTCTCCCGTTGAAGAAAGGCTACGGGTAGGCGCATCAGCGGGAATGGGGGCGGGGGTGAGGCTGAAGGTCTGTTGGAGCCATTCTTTTGCAATTTCCTCCGATTTCATCGAGGGGTTCCATGCCAGTCGGCCGAAGGCATACCAGTTGGACTGGGCGAAATGGTGGCCGCACCAGTTCTTGTCCAAGCCGATGTTTGCCACGCCGGCGATACCCACCAGGCGGCTCGGCTCCACGAAGCCGAAGAACTCGCGCCACATCGGTGCCAGGAAGCACAGATGCTCCGACTGTCCCAGGTACTCCTGGGTGATCTGCAGCTCAGCCATCTGCGGCGTACGGCGCATCTGGTCGAAGATGGGAGGGTAGGGCTCACGCGGCTGGAAGTCTAACGGGCCGTTCTTTGACTGCAGGATCACGTTCTTGCGGAACTTCCCGTCATCCTGAATGAACTCCGACACCGCCTGCTTCACACGGTCCTCGCCCTTGTGCTTCGAGCCGTAGACGAACGAGCGCCACATGATGATGCCGCCGTAGGGTGCCACAGCATCGGCCAGCATGTTCGCACCGTCGCTGTGTGAGCGGTTATAGTCGCCAGGGCCTGGCTGACCCTCGGAGTTGGCCTTCACAAGGAAACCACCGAAGTCGGGAATCAGCTTGTAGATTTCCTTGGCTTTTGCCTTCCACCACGCCTTCACCTTGGCGTTCAGCGGGTCGGCGGTGGTCAAGGGCTTGCCACCGTTCACACCACTGATGGGAACGGTCATCGGCGTGGCGAAGTTCACCGACAGGAATACCTTGATGCCGTAAGGGCGGAGCATGTCAGCATATTCCTTCACCTGAAGGAGGTAGGGCGTCGAGAGCATCAGCGGCGAGGCATTCACGTTGTTCAGCACGGAGCCGTTGATGCCGACGCTGGCATTGGCACGAGCATACTGCTTCACCCGCTCCCTGTCCTCCTGCGTCAGCGGCTGAGGGCTCTTGGGTAGCTCCCGTCTCCTGGTGGGCTTTAGCGTCAGTCCCCAAAAGATGCTCCTGCCGGCGTAGCCACGCTCAATGCTTCCGTCCAGGTTGTCCCAGTGGTTCAGGATGCGCAGGCGGAAGGCCGGAGCGGAATATCCCTGTTCACCGCGTAGCAGGGCGAAAGCTCCATAGAGCAGCCCCTGCTCTGTCTTGGCCGAGATTGTATTCCCGCTGATGCGGTAGGCATCGTCGGCCATCGTCGGGTCGGTTACCAATTTCACCTCTGCGCCCTTGTAGAAATTGCGCAGTTCCTCGGCTGCCAGGCTCTGCTCGTATCCTGTCACACGGGCTGTGCCTACCTTGTCATAGCGCAGCCACAGACGGCTGCCGTCCTCGGCATAGGTCATCACGCCCCACGCCAGAGCAATGCAAAACATCAAAGCTTTCTTCATACAGTTTTTCTGTCTTTTTAGTTATTTGAGCGCAAAGTTACGAAAAGTCGAGAGCAGAACAAAAGATTTTAATCTTTTTTATGCCGAGACAGAGTAAGTTCGCCATCTTT
>ONKY01000085.1 GCA_900318585.1 uncultured Prevotellaceae bacterium | reverse complement strand
GTCAAGCAACTGAAGTGATACTGCTTTCGTAAGTGGAAGGAATGAGCGAACGAAATTGAATTAAATAACAGAAAGATATGACTCAAACGAAAAAATGGATGCTGGCCGCTATTTTTACACTCTGCGGCACGATGAACAGCTTCGCCCAGCAACAGCAGCCCCAAGACCTGAAGGGCGTACCAGGCATATGGACATTGATGGCTAAGTTGGAGAATCCCGAGGACACACTCCTGATAATCGCGACTGACAACATGAAAGACGTCAAGGAGGTGGTGAAGGACCAGAACGGCATGTTCCTGTTCACAACTAACCTGACCGAGGCAAAAATATATTTCATATACACACGCTCGCTGGTTCGTCATACTGGCGGATTCAGCCTGATGGTGGACGCCGTGCCCGGAGAGGTGCTGTCGGCCAAGGGATTCTGCGAGAGGGGGAAGCCTGCCGACGGGCTCACATTCGAAGGCTCCAAGTTCTATGAGCATTACACTGAAGCCTACACGATACAAGCCAAGGTGAGGGAGGAAGAGGACGGCCAGCCGGCTATCGACTTCGTCAAGGCGCACCCTGGCGACGAGGTGGCCGCCACACTGGTAGGGACAGTAGGCTGCCATGCGCCAAACCGCTTGGAGGAGATGCTGGGTCTGCTGTCGCCGGAGGTTCGCAATGGCCGGATGAAAACCTATATCGAGCAGCAAGTAGAAGAAGCAAAGGAGTATGTAAAGCAGAAGGAACTGGAGGGCAAGACGCTCAAGATGGGTAGGATGGCTCCCGACTTCACTCTGAACGACCTCAACGGCCAGCCCCTCACGCTGTCGTCGCTGCGCGGTAAGTTCCTCGTGCTCGACTTCTGGGGTTCGTGGTGTACTTGGTGCATCAAGGGATTCCCCGCTATGAAGAAGTACTACGAGAAGTACAAGGACAAGATGGAAATCCTGGGTATGGACTGTAACGACACCGAGGCGAAATGGAAGAAGGCCGTCGCCGATAATGAACTGCCCTGGAAACAGGTGTTTGTGCCGAAAGGCTCGCAGGTGTTCACCGATTACCTCATCAGCGCATTCCCCACAAAGATTATCATCAGTCCTGAAGGCAACATTGTAACGACGATTGTCGGCGAAGATCCCAAGTTCTACGAGATGCTTGACGAGATATTCCAGAAGGAATAGGAAAATGAAAAAAAGACATAGCCATCACCTTGAGAACTGGCTGCGCGGCCTCCTGCTTACAGTCTGCGCAGCGAGTATGGGATGCTATGCACAATCGGTGCGCGAGGAGATCTATGCCGACGCACAGCGTTCGGCGGGCACGTTCATGATTTACCCCGTACCGGAACAAACCACCATGACCCCTCCGCCCGACGGGAAAAAACCGTTCTTCCTGAGCCATTACGGGTGTCAGGGTTCCTATTACATGGACCAGCAGGAAAGCTACGATGCTCCGTACCTCACGCTGCTGAAGGCTGACAGCATAGGAAAACTGACGGAGCTGGGACGCGACGTGATGAAGCGCTTGGACATCATACGGCGCGACGCCAAGGACCGCACCGGCGAGCTGACAGAGATCGGCGAACAGCAGCAGCATGGCATCATCGTCCGGATGGAAGACCGCTTCCCCGAGACCTTCAGCCATAACGGCTACGTGAGCGGACGCAGCGCCACCGTCAACCGTTGCGTGCTCTCTATGGAGGAGGCGATGGTGCAGGTGGCCAGGTTACGCCCCACAGGCCTCAGCCACAAGTCGAGCAAGAGTTTCCAGCAATTCATGAACCCGCAGGACAAGCAACTCAATGCTATGAAAATGGACTCCGCGACTACTGCCCGCTACAAGGCCTTTGCCAGAAAATACGAACGACCGGAGCGGCTCATGCAGGCTCTCTTCAACGATACGGCCTATATCAGGCAGAACATCAAGAGCCAAAGTCTGTTCAATCAGCTGTTCGACATTGCCGGTTCCTTACAGAACACGGAGCTTCGCGACGAACTGACGCTGTTCGACCTCTTCACCCCCGACGAGATCTACGGCCAATGGAAAAAGACGAATGCCTGGTGGTATATCAACTACGGCGGATGCACGCTGAACGGCGGTTTGCAGCCCTATAACGCACGTAACCTGCTGCGCTACATGATAGAGAAAGGCGACAGCGTCGGCCAGCTGAGGATTCCCGTCACCCACCTGCGCTTCACGATGGAGACCACCTTCATGCCACTGGTCTGCCTGATGGACATCAACGGCTACGGCCTGGCGACCGACGACTTGGAGACGCTCGACGAGAAGGGATGGGCCGACTACCGCATTGCGCCGCAGAGCGGAAACCTCCAGATGGTGCACTACCGCAGGGACTACGACGACAAGGACGTGCTGGTGAAGGTGCTGCTGAACGAACGCGAAGCCACGCTGCCCGTGACCACCGACTGCGCACCCTACTATCACTGGAAGGACGTGCGCGAGTATTATCTTGAAAAACTGAACGGCTATGGGAAGAAATAGATTCTACATCACAGCGATAGGGGTGCTGCTGGTGCTGTGCGTGCAGGCGCAGACCGTGTCGGACATGATCAGGAAAGATCCCAGCTTCGCCGCCTGCAACTACCGCGTCTACCCCGACAGCGTGGAGATGCCCATGACGCCGCCACCCGCCGGCAAGCAGCCGTTCTACATCTCCCACTACGGGCGGCACGGTTCACGATACATCAATAACCGCTCAGGATACGACATCCCCTTCAAGATGATGGCGAAGGCTGACAGCCTGCAGCAGCTGACGCCCACGGGCCACTTCGTGCTGAAGAAGATGGAGGAGATCATGGCCGACACGGAAGGGCAATGGGGCGACCTGACGGGCTTCGGACAGTTGCAGATGCGCCATATAGCGCAGAGAATGATGGAACGGTTCCCCGAGATTCTCAGTGGCGACGCCCGCGTAGACGCCAGGAGCACGGTGGTCAACCGCTGTATGCTCTCCATGGGCTCCTTCCTGATGGAGATGGCAAAGACCAACCCCCAGCTGCGCATCACGATGAGGGCTACGAAACGCGACATGTGGTATATGAACCACCAGGACAAGCTGCTGCGCAAGAGTATGCCGGAAAAGATGGAGGAGGCCTACAACCAGTTCGTGGCCAAGTACAGCAGCAACCCCAAGCTGATGAGGCAGCTCTTCATCAATGCCGACTCCGCCAGCAAGGTGGTTGACGAGACGTGGCTGAACTACTACATCATCAAGATGGGGCTGTTCCAGCTGAACACGCGCTTCTATAAGGACACCTTCCTGACTGACCTCTTTGAAATAGAGGACCTCTATAACCTCTGGAAGACTGACAACGTCTGGTGGTACCTCAACTACGGCGCCAGCGAGCTGAACAACGGCGACCGCCCCTACTCGCAACGACACCTGCTGCGTCAGATTATTGCTGATGCCGACAGTTGCCTGCAATTGCAGAAACCCGGCGTCCAGCTGCGCTTCGGACACGATACGGTGCTGCTGCCGCTGGCCTGTCTGTTAGGCATCAACGGCTACGACAAGCACGTGGACGACTGGGAGGACATCGAGACTCAGGGATGGATCAGTTCTAGCATATTCCCGATGGCGTCGAACCTGCAGTTAGTGTTCTATCGGACGGACGTCAACGACCAGGACGTGCTCTTCAAGGTGCTCCTGAACGAGCAGGAGGCGCAACTGCCCATCACGACGGACCAAGCCCCCTATTATCACTGGAATGATTTCCGCACATTCTACTTAAACAAACTGGACCGCTACGATGAGAGAAGGAAGAAGGGGGAGTAGAACCTTGTTTACAAAGGACTAAAATACTAATAACGGAATAAACGTATGAAAAAGAAAGTAGTAGTATTGACTGGTGCCGGCATGTCGGTGGAGAGTGGACTGAAGACATTCCGCGACGCTGACGGCCTGTGGGAGAATTATCCTGTGGCAAAGGTGGCTACCCATGAAGGATGGGAAGCCGACCCCACATTAGTGACTAATTTCTATAACATGCTCCGCAAGAAGTGCTGGAACGTGCAGCCCAACGAGGGCCACAAGCTCGTGGCACAGTTGGAGGAGAAGTACGACGTAACAGTGGTGACGCAGAACGTAGACAACCTGCATGAGATGGCGGGCTCCACAAAGGTAATCCACCTGCACGGCGAACTGATGAAGGTCTGCTCCAGCCGCGACGTGGACGACCCGCGCTACATTCAGCAGTTGACGCCCGAGAACTGTGAGGTTGAGCCGGGCACGAAAGCTGGCGATGGCTCGCTGCTGCGCCCCTACATTGTGTTCTTCGGTGAAGCCGTGCCCAACATCGGCGTTGCAGCCGAGGAGGTGCAGGAGGCCGACATCCTGATTATCATCGGCACCTCACTTGTGGTATATCCCGCTGCAGGACTGCTACACTACGCCCGTCCTGACGTACCCATTTATCTCATCGACCCGAACCCCATCAACGCAGGCTCGCGCGTACACCAAATAGAAAAGGGAGCCTCTGAGGGCATGAAGGAACTGATGGAAATACTCTGATGAGTACATTCCCAGAGGTAAGGCGTCTTAGAAATAATATACATGTATAATCAAAACAAACTATTTTGTATGAACAAACTACTAATTACATCAAGCAGGAAGCTTGTGCTCCCAGCGGCAGTGGCCGTATGCACGTGTTTCCTTGTGGCATGTGCGGATACCTACGACGGCGACGAGACGTTTGAGAGCAGCGTGAAAAACGCGCAGCTCAGCTCGCCCGCCGAAGCCGACATCGCCATCACTGCCAGTTCCGACGGCAGCCAGCAGACCATCAGCTGGCCGGTGGTCCACGGGGCAGGAGGCTATGAGGTGGTGCTCTACGACCTGAGCAACGACAAGGTGGGTCGTGACACCATTGACGGATGCTCGCTGACCACAGAGCGTGAGGAGGACACCAACTATCAACTGGAGATCCGCACGCTGGGGAATGCCAAACTGAACAATCAGGACGCATCGGCACCCACGGTGAAGAACTTCTCTACGTTCACTGAGTCGTACGGAAAAATTCCCGCCGGCGACCTCTACCGGTTCTTCCAGGAAAACCCCATCCCCGACACGGAGGACATAGCCACGGAGCTGAACTACGACTTGGAGCCGGGCGGACAGTACACACTGTCGAAGTCGCTGAACTTCAACTTCCACAAAGTGGTGCTGCGCACGACAGACAAGGTCAATCGGGCTACCATCGTAATGGGCGACAGCGCGAACTTCATCGTGTCGAACGACTTCACGCTGAAGTACGTGAACGTGGACGCCTCCACCTGCGTGAAGGCGCTGATGGAAGCCTACAAATACGACACCGACCCCGATGACATCATG
Source organism: uncultured Prevotellaceae bacterium (assembly GCA_900318585.1). GTDB lineage: Bacteria > Bacteroidota > Bacteroidia > Bacteroidales > Bacteroidaceae > Prevotella. Next base: position 30,620 of record ONKY01000085.1, on the reverse strand, counting down.
CCGAAGCCGAAGAACTACTACCTGATAGACTTCGTCCGCATCATGGACTGCCACATCAAGGGCGTGATGGGAAGTCTGTTCTACGACAACAACAAGTCGTGGGCCGTCGTCAACTTTCTCATCAAGAACTCCATCATCCACATGAACACCACCACAAGCAACGTCAAGAACGAGTCGTTCATCTCGTTCCAGGGCGGTGGTGTGAAGGACTTCTCCATCAGCAACTCCACCGTCTACCAGACGGGTGAGGGCAACGCGAAGTACTTCTTGCGCTATAACAACTCCATCCGTGTGGACCGCTTGGGCTACGAGACCAGTGACCACACCACGTTGACCTACACGAACAACACCTTCTATAAGGTGGCCTCAGGGCAGTGGGCTAACTATTCGGGCATCTCGAACTACACTGCCTACACCGTCCTGAACAACATCTGGGTGGACTGCGCCGACGGCCAGATTGCCCGCCGTATGATGGGTAACGGGCGCTTAGGCACCAACGCTACAGCTACCTGGAGCAACAACACCTATTGGACTGAGGGTGAGGCCAAGGACAACAGCCAGTACGACACCGGCTTCACGCTGTCTACCGACCCTGCCTTTGCGGATCCCGACAACGGCAACTTCACGCCTACCGGCGCAGAGCAGGTGGAACGCAAGACGGGCGATCCAAGATGGTTTACTGATTAAATGGATAATTGATAATGGATAATTGATAATTATGATGAGCAAGATAAACAGATATATAGCTGCCTGTAGCCTGAGCCTGTGTCTCTGCCTGCCCTTGTCGGCGCAGACGGAGGCCATTACGGGTAAGGTGCTCGACGAGACGGGCGAACCGGTCATCGGCGCTACCGTCTCAGTGGCTGGACAGAAAGGCAACGGCGCCATCACCGACCTGGACGGTAACTACACCCTGAAGGTGCCCAAGGACACGAAAGTGACCATTACCTATATCGGCTACCTGCCGCAGACCGTGAAGGTGGGTACCACCGTGAAACTCCTGGAAGACCGCCAGTCGCTGGACGAGGTGGTAGTCGTGGGTTACGGACAGCAGAAGATGAAGAATGTGACGGGTGCTGTGGAGACCATATCGCCTAAGGATATCGAGGACCTGTCGGTGGGAAGTCTCGGCGATGCCCTCGTGGGTATGTTCAACGGTGTGAGCGTCAGCCGAGGTGCCGGACAGAACCGTCCGGGACAGTCGCCCTCGCTCACCATCCGTCAGAGCGACGTGGCCACTAGTGTCACGCCGAACTCCACACGTGGCGGTGACCCTGATTCTACGCCGCTCTATGTCATTGACGGCTTCATCTCCACCGAGGGACAGTTCAACAATCTCGACATCAGCGAGGTAGAGAGCATCACTGTGCTGAAGGACGCCTCAGCAGCCGTCTACGGTGCCCGCGCCGCTTACGGCGTAGTGCTGGTCAAGACGAAGCAAGGACAGAATGCTGCTCCCAAAATCAGTTACTCTGGACAGTTCGGATGGACGGACGCCCTCTACACACCGAAGATGCTGAGTAGTGCTGACTATATGCGTGTCTACAACACCATGCGTGCAGCCAATACTTCCACACAGGACAACTTGGAACTGCGCACGCAGCTGTTCCAGTTGGATGAAATCAATGCTGCCAGCAGTTTAAACTACGACCTGCTTGATCAGGAGTGGAGTGCCGCCTATACGCAGCGCCATAATCTGAATATCAATGGTGGTAATGACAAGGCCACCTATTTCGGCAGCGTCAGCTACTATGACCAGGATGGTAATATCGGCCGTCTGGACTATGACCGCTGGAACTTCCGCGCCGGTTTAAATGCCAATATCGGCAAATATGTCAAGACGTCGCTCCAGGTGAGCGGCGACTGGGGTGAACGCAATAACTCAGTCAGTCCCTCAGGTGGTGGTACCGATTTCGATTACCGTTGGCTGATGACCCACCTGCCCTTTGTGCCTGACTACGCAGGGGGGTATCCCATCGTTTATAGTGGCATGGAGAATACCATTCCCACCAGTGCCACACGCCTCTACAACTTTGCAGCTGTGCAAAACAGTTCGGATAACGTGCAGAATCGCACAAACAACCTGAATATCAATGGTAGCGTGGAATTCAACCTTGGCTTTATCAAGCCCCTGCAGGGACTATCGGCAAAGGTGAGCTACTCGAAGAATATCAGCAATTCTGAGACCAATACAGTCAGTACCATCCTCGACCTCTACCGTCTGACGAAACGTGGCGGCAGTGGCTCGCATCTCTACACGGGCAGCGATGTTATCTATGACGAAAACACCACGGGTGTGCTTCGCCTTGTGAGCAATGGCGGTATGCTGCGTCGGCAGATGAGCCGTTCGGACAGCTATCAGTATAACTTCACGCTGCAGTATGCTCGTACCTTTGCTCAGGTGCACGACGTCAGTGCTCTCTTCTCCATAGAGAAAACCGAAGCATGGAGCGAACCGTTGGAAGGCACCATTACTGATCTCATTGCCTATCAGGACGGACAGTCCTCGTCAGGCATGGGTGACCAGACTACTTCGTTTGGACGTTCTGAGAGCGGTATGCTATCCTATGTGGGGCGCTTCAACTATGCCTACGCCAGCAAGTATCTCTTTGAGTTCCTGATGCGTAGCGACGCATCAACGAAGTTTGCACCGAAGAACTACTGGGGATTCTTCCCCTCCGTTTCCGCTGGTTGGGTCATCTCTGAAGAAGATTGGTTCAAGAACAGTGTAAAGTGGCTCGACTTCCTGAAGATTCGTGCTTCGTGGGGTCTCATGGGGCGCGATAATATTCGTGCGTGGCTTTGGACACAGCTTTATGAACGCAATGCCGCAAAAGGTGCCGTCTTTGGCAGTAACGGCATCAATTCCAATGTCAGCTATGCACTGGTCATGCCTAAGGCAGGAACCAACAGCGATGTACACTGGGACAAGACTTACAAGACCAACTTTGGTATCGACTCCCGTTTCCTTCAGAGCCGCCTGTCCGTAGACTTCAACTTCTATTATGACCAGGGACGCGAGCTCTTCGCTACTCGTACGGGTACAAGTGACTTCCCCACCACTGTAGGAACACAGGCCACACCAGAGAACTACGGCGAGATTGATTATTGGGGATGGGAACTGAACCTCGGCTGGCGCGATAAAATAGGAAAGGACTTCAACTATTGGGTGAAGCTCTCCACAGGTTATAGCGACAACAAGATTCTGGCCACCAACTTCCAGGCTATTCCTGAGTACGACGATGTGGTCTACGGCGAACGTGCTGACCGCGGCGTCTGGGGCTTCAAATGCCTAGGCATGTTCCGCAGCTATCAGGAGATTGAAGAGTACTTTGACCGTTACCAGATTACGGAGTACATGGGTATGAAGAAGAGTGAGGTTAGACCAGGTATGCTCATCTATGAGGATATTCAGGGCGATAACAATGGTGACGGTACCTATGCACCTCGTGACGGTAAGGTGACTGCCGGCAATGACTATATCTGCCTGTCTGAACGTTCCAGTAATCCCTATGGATTCACTATTAACCTTGGTGGCTCCTACAAGAGCTTCTCACTTCAGGCACAGTTGGCTGCCAGCTGGGGTGCAAAGGCACTCATCGGCACTGACTTCCGTCAGGCAGCCAGCGACTATGAGTATGAAAATATGCCTTCGTCGTTTAAAGACATGTTTAACTATACCGATATCTACGACGCTTCTGGCAATATCACCGTGCCAAAGAACACCGAGGCTTCCATGCCTAATATGCGCTACAGCAACGTCAACCAAGCAGCCTCCAGCTACTGGCTTGTTGATGCGAAGCAGCTCACCCTACGCAACGTCACACTGGCCTATCAGTTGCCCAAGCAGCTGTTGAAGCCCATTGGCGTAAGCAATGTGAAGCTGAACCTCACTGTGCAGAACGCCATCAACTTCTTCAACCCCTATCCAGACAAGTCGTGGGCCAGCTATGGCGGTACCTATACCCGCTATCCTAACCTGCGAAAGATTACGCTGGGTGTGAACGTTTCATTCTAAATCAGGAATAAGTAATTAGATAATAGAATTATGATGACAAATATCTATAAAATCATTCGTGCTGGTTCAGTTTGCTGTGGCGTTGCAGTGGCGCTTGTCGCCTGTTCCGACAGTTTCTTAGAGGAAAAGAAAAACTACGGCAACTTCGACAATACTACTGTCTTCAGCGATTACAATGGGGCTCAGGAACGACTGAACAGCCTCTACTATTGGTTGCTGCCAGTATCAGGTGGAGGTGATGGCAATGGTACCAACGCGCCGAACGACTGGACGCCTGTAGGCAATGCCGATCGCTGGGCAAAGTCCACTGAGGAATTTGGAGGTTTCTCTATCTTCGTCAATCCTGAGGAGGAGATTACGTACAATAACACCTCTATAGCCAACTTCGACTATTTCTATGTGGCTAACGATACCTATAGCCCTTGGGGACATATTCGCAATTGTAATGATGTAATTGAGGGTGTTACCGCCTCGAATCTTAGTGAGCAGGAGAAGAACGAACTGCTGGGGCAGGCCTACTTCTTCCGTGCCTATATGTATTCCCATCTGGTGCGCATCTACGGCGGTGTGCCTATTATTGACTATGTGCAAGACCCTGTCCTCGGAAAGGATGGCGACGGCTCGAAGCTCATCGCTCCTCGTCAGACCACGAAGAGTTGTATGGACTTTATCTGTCAGGATTTGGATCGTGCGGCTTCTATGCTACCAGCACGTTGGGCCAACGAGGCCAACGATTTTGGTCGCATCACTGCTGGCTTGGCACAGGCCCTGAAGGGCTACATGCTACTCTACTATGCCAGCCCAGTGTTCAATCGTGGCGACGATCAGGGTCGATGGGAGGCAGCCTATGAGGCTAATAAGAAAGCCATAGAACTGCTACAGGCAGGACACTTCGGACTGACCTATGCCAATAACGGCGGAAATAACAACGCGGCTAACTGGGCACGCACCTGGCTCGACTATACTGGCTCTGACGGTAGCGTCAGTGAGGCTGTTTTCGTGACTCTGCACAATACCAAGGACAACGTCAGCGGACAGCCTGACTATGGCAAGTATAACCGTTGGGAGCAGAATGTCCGTCCACACAACACCAATGGAGGTGGCGGCCTGACACCTACGCAAGAGATGGTTGACCTCTTCCCCATGGCCGACGGTAAGAAGCCTGGCGAGAGCACTATCAATTACGACAAGAAGAAGTTCTGGCTCAATCGCGATCCGCGCTTCTACCGCACCTTCGCCTTCCCAGGTGTGGAGTGGCAGTTCTCCCAAGGCGGTGTAGACCTCACCGATGCTGCCCTTGATGGTATCATCTGCCCAGGACTGCTCAACGGTGCCAACTACCAACTGTGGAGCTATATGTTTAACGACACGGAGGCCGACCTCAGCAAGGTGACCACCAGCAGCGGCTACTGGGCTGACCTTGTGGCAGGCTCTGCCGACAAGGTGGGCAGCCACTCCGTTTACGTGCGTAAACGTTCTGACGACCTCCATCTGCATAACATTCCCTTCTACGTCTACATTAACAGTAGCTCCAACCCGAAAGGCTTTATGAAGAACGCCGCCCCGTTGCTTTCCGTGCGCTATGCTGAGGTGCTGCTTAACTTTGCTGAGGCTGCCGCTGGTGCCAACCACCTCGCTGAAGCATTGGAGGCGCTGCAACAGATTCGTGCTCGTGTTGGCTATACCGCTGATACGAACTATGGTCTTGATGCCAGCATCGGAGGTGATCGTGCCAAGCTAATCGCTGCCATTCTCTATGAGCGTCAGATTGAGCTGGCCTACGAAGGGAAGCGCTTTGCCGATATGCACCGTTGGATGCTCTTCGACGGCGGACAGGGACAGGCCAACATTAAACCATCGTGGGCAGTTACTGGCTTCGGTGGAAATACCTGCTCTTGGCTCGGTGTGCAACCGCTCAACGGTACTAAGCGTCATACCATTGTGCTCTATTGCAAGCAGGCATCGGCTACCGACCCTGCTGCTGAGGCACGTCCTGCAGCGCTGACACTCGACGAGCCGATGACTTTCCTGAATGGTGAGTATGCTGACGAGCGAGTGAAAGCACTGGCTGAATGGTATGATACCCATCTGGAGCGCAAGGACGTCAATGCCGATGGTAACGATGATGCCCTCACTATTCAGTATCGTCCTACCTACTATTTCCTCGGCCTGCGTCAGAACGCTATGCAGACTAATCCTACGCTCCATCAGACCGTTGGTTGGCATGACCTGGGACGCAATGCCGACGGATTGTTCGACCCTCTGGCCGACACGCTGCCCTGACATCAAGACATGTTGAGGATGTCAAGAACATCAAGACAACAAGACATGACGATGATATGTCGATACCAAAGAAAAAGGCTGCGCAGTGCGCAGCCTTTTCTCTTACTTCTCACCTCTCAATATCTCATTTTCTCATTTACCACTGCATACTCCCGAAGGCGGCAGATGCTACGGTGCATGAGGTTGCGCACGCTCTGGTAGTTGATGCCCATGATACGGCAGATGTCGTCGTACTTCCGCTGTTCCACGTAGTAGAGGTGGATAATCTGGCGCTGGCGGGGTGAGAGCTTGTTGAAGTATTTCTCAATGTTGTTCGTCAGTGCCACCTGACGCTCCATCTGCTCGTGGTTGAATTCCTCTGTTTCGGCCATGATACGCATGGAACTGTCAGTAATCTCGCCGTCGCAGAGGTGGGCATTGCGTCGGAACTCGTCGTTGATGCGATTGCGCAGGGAAATATACAAATAGTTCTCAATGTTCCTGACAGATCCGAGTGAATCACGTTTGACGTAAAACTTCACAAACACGTCCTGTATGCAGTCCTTCAGCATCTCGTTGTCGGTCGTGAAACGGGAGCCGAAAGCCAGAAGGTTGTCGATATTGTTGTTGTAGAGCAGTTTAAAATCTATCATTCGTAGTGATGCGTTTTTAGTAGCTTTGAAGTAGTTTTGCTGTGCAAAGGTACTTTTATGTACGCATAAAACAACGATAGTTTCGCATTTTTTAATACGAAACGACGACTTTTAACTTATCTATACACTTGTCGGTGTACTATTTCGGTTCCAGCCAGTAGACCTTGTCTAAGGACACGTCCTGACTGAAGGATTCGGTCAGGAGGGCTTTCTTCTGCTTCAGGGTCACCTCGCCTGTGCGCGAATCGACGGCATAGACGTTATACCGGCCAGTGACGACGGGCACGCTGACGGACTTCTCCTGCGGATAGACTAAGTAACCGGCATCGCTACCGAGAGCTACGCAACCTGTGCCGTCAAGCGGGTACATTCGGCTGACAGCGCTGAGCAGAGTAGCACCAAGCCCCACGTTCTTTATCGGTACGTTGGCTAAAGATCCGCCAGCCATGAGGATGGCCCAGCCGTAGTTAGGATACTGTTGAGCAAAGAAGGTGACAGCCTTGTCGGGATAGCGCTCACGGTATTCGCGGACGGCGTGGTAGGCCTCGTTGAAGCCAGTCTTGCCTACCTTCATCTTGCGCATCCACTGGCGAGGCGCCATGTTCTTGCCCGCCTCAGGTGCCCAGAGGCCGTCTGAGTTGTAGTGCCAGTAGCGGATGTCGATGATATCGATGACCTTATTGAGCACGGGATCATCGAGTAGGCTGTCCTGCGCGTCTTTCGTACAGCTGAGGGCCACGAGAGGGTGACAGCCCGTCTCCTGCTCCCACTCGGCTATGGTCTGTAGCCAGAAACGGGTGAAGTGGAGCGGGCCTGTATACTCAGCGCTGATAAGATGTACCACGTTGGGCTGGTCCTTCAGCTCGTCCAAGCACATACGGATGTACTGGCGGTGGAGGGGGCGGAGCACGGGATTATGCTCGTCATAGAACTGCTCGGCCATGAAGATGCGCTTATCACCGGCGAAAGGAACAGGTTCGGGGAAGGGAGTATAGTTGATATTGTTCACGGGGCGCCAGGGGCAGTCCACCCAGTGGGCGCCAGCCTCGAGGATGTTGTGCTGGAAGTAATGATGGTGGAAGAGCAGGATGCCTTTCTCAGCCGCCTTCCCCGCAAACTCGTTCAGACGGCTCCAGTACCAGCGGTTAGGCTTCGTCAGGTCGTAGCGCGACAGGCCGTCCCAGGCGGTGCCCTGACCGCTGCGGGCAAACGGCTGCTCGTAGAACGGTGCACACACGTCGCCGTCGGCGCGGCGCACGCGCTCGTGGTCGGTGCGGCGCAGGTCATACCATAGGCCGTAGTGATGGCTCAGCGAGCTGTAGTGATGGTCGGCGAGGTAGCTGACCACACTGTCGATGCGGTCTGTCCAGCCTGTACCCTCACGGCCTGGCACGAAGCGGGTGATGGCAGGCTTAGCGTCCTTCGCCACGAAATTATCCTTCACGCGGCCGCTCCACCACGGGATATTGTACTGGTTGCCAGTGGAGGCGGTGAGGGATACAGGCAAAAGGCTACGGGTTCTTTCCTTGAAAGCAACCAAAGTTCGAGCGGGCGCGACAGTGGGAATGAGGGCTGGGGCTTGCTGCCTTTTGTCTACACTTCTGAATGCCTTCACTCCCGACGCATTGACGTCAGCCGTAAAGGGGATGCTATCGATCCACATGTCCATCGTCAGGCGCGGCTGGGTAAGCGATTCCTTTGCCATCGCCAGAGCCTCGTCAGCAGAGGGAGAGCTGGTGGCATTGGTGGGGCGCGGGAGAATGTAGGCGTTGACGGGGAAACCGTCAACCACGGGCGAGGGCGAGGGGAGCGAGGACGAAGGCGAAGAGAGAGAAGATGAAGGCGAGGGAAGCGAGGATAAGCGTTTCTTCAACTGGTCATAGAAGAGGCTGCGCGGCGAAACGTGGTCGTTACTGCTGGTCCACTCGCCGTTGCCGGTCAACGTGCCCCAGCAGCCATGGGCACTGGAGCGGTTATCGGCATCGGGCGAATAGCACTCAATGGTGGAAGCGGTACACTGCCAGAACATGGAGTTGGCAGTATTCCAACCAGTTCCAAACTGGAACTGCTCCAGATTGGCAAAGCGCAAGTCGTTGCCGTCTATGTTGACAATATCGAACAGGAGTCCTGCCGCCCATGAGCCGATACTGCCACTGAAGCCCAAGGACTCCTCACCCTCGCATTGAACGAAGGCGTTAGGGCCGGCAGCACAAAAGCCAGCGGCGAAATCGTGGATGCCCTGTCGCGACACGCAGCGCTGGAAGAGCGTCTGCTGCCCACGCGTGAGAAACACCTGTCGGCGCCATCCGCCGACTTCCGATACGGGATCTCGGGCAATGCAGTCCTCCACGGTAAAGCGGCTGGTATGGAGCTGCAGGTTCACGGCGGAGCCTGCCAGACGACGGAAGTTGACGCGACGCACCCATGAGTCGCGGGTGTTGTCCACGTAGATACCGTCCCAGCAGTGATCCTCGTCCTTGGGGTTCCAATTGTTCACCTCGCTCTGTATCGTCAGATTCTCCACGCCACACTCCGTCAGTTCACCGTCGTGGTTGGCCTTCAGGATATAGGCAGCGCCAAAGTCTGGGCTGATGGTAGTGGTAATGGGAGCATCAAGCGTAATGGTATTGCCGTTGACAGCAGTGACCGTGCGATCCCAGACGACGTCAATGTCGGTGGGTTTCCAGCCAGTGTAGTCGAGTCCGCCGCCAAAGTCGTCCATACCGAGCGACAGGATCCAATCCTTGGTACAGGGGCGGGTGAAGAATACCCTGTCGTGAGGTTTGAGTGAAAGGCTACGGGTAGGCGAGCTCTGCTTGGGCGCTCGGCATCCCGATAGGGTGACGCTTTGCTTGCAAAGAATGGAGTGTTCTTCGCAAGCGAAGCGTCTCCTGACGTCGCCGAGCGGAGTGTTAAGTGAAAGGACTGTGCTTCCTGCCTGTACTTTTCCGTCTACAAAAAGTGTGTCGCTTCCTGATTTCACTGCCGCGCGTCCTTCAATATACAAGGCAGCCCCACGGTCAACGCCACGTTTCTCTATGACAGTTCCGTCGCGGTTCACACCGCGCAGCACCACACCCGAGGCGGTGATGCGCAAGGGTTCGTCAATACAGAACACACCCTCGCCCAACAGCACGGCACCACGTCGTCCCAAGGCGTCGGGCTTCATGCGCGACACATGGTCAATGGCCTGCTGGATGATGGCGGAGCAGTCGCCCGACTGCCACGCCACGTACGTCTTGACCGGCACGTCGGGGATGGCTTGTTCGGAGGCGCGATAGCCGCAGGTCGAATAGTCCATCGGCACATATAGCTCCTTCTTCGGTTTTTTCTGGGCACATACGCTGGCGCTCAGCCCAACGAGACAGAGCGATACTGCAATGATACGGAAAGAATTCGTCATGGTAATTACTTTCTATAAGGACGCGCGGAGGCGAAAGATGTACCACCAAACTGAAATATTATCCCGTCAATGGCGGTCATGTGGAAAAAAAAACGTACCTTTGCACACGAACAAACGTAAGAATCCATGAGACAAGTACTGACAATCCTATTTCTACTCGTCTGCGCCCACGCCTTCTCCGGCGAGATTGTGGTCCGCGGAGGTGAAAGCCTGCACGAGGCGCTGCGGCAAGCCCGCGAATGGCGGCGTACGGGCGATGCGCGCTGCGAGGGCGGCATCACCATCAGAGTGAAGGCAGGACGATACTACATGGCGGAGCCGCTCTTCCTTCGTCCGGAGGACAGTGGAACGGCCGACTCGCCTACCATCATCATAGGCGAGGAAGGAGCCGTCATCTGCGGTGACGTGCGGCAGCAGCACACGCAGCTGTGGCCAAAAGAGGGTATGGAAAGGATGATAGACTTTGACAAGGAGGCACGTACCATCACCATCCCCACGCCGCCGGAGGACGTGCTGAATCGCGTACCATTATATAATCAGCCCAACCAGCAGTTTGAGATGGTCGTCCACCAGCGCTGGGCCATTGCTATCCTACGCATAAAATCGTTCGCCGTCCAAGGTGACCGCACCGTTGTCACCTTTATGGAGCCCGAGAGCCGCTTGGAATTCGAGCACCCGTGGCCACAGCCCATTATCGGCGGTGAGAAAGGAAACTCCTCCTTCCTCCTGCGCACTACCGAGCAACGCGACGGCGTGGAGCAGCTCCTCGTCATCGACGGGGCCAGCCACGTCACCATCCAAGGTCTCACCTTCGAGAACACCTGCTGGAACCGTCCGCAGCACAAGGGCCACGTGACGCTACAGGGAGGCTTTCCCCTTGTCGACGCCTACAAACTCGTGGTCCCAGGTTTACCCTGGGACAAGGAACTCGAGAACCAAGCCTGGATTGAACGCCCTGTCAGTGCCGTCACCGTGCGCCACTCCGAGGATGTCCGTTTCTTCTCCTGCACCTTCCGCCACCTTGGTGCCACAGCCCTTGACATCGAGAGCATTGACAATGGCAGCATTGACCACTGCACCTTCGATGACATCGGCGGCACAGCCATTATGGCAGGATCATTTGCCGAAAGCCCACGCGAGGTACATCAGCCATATACCGACCTTGCCGCACAATGCCAGCGTCTTGCCATCAAAGACAACACCATCCGCAACGCTACCAATGAAGACTGGGGAGCCGTCGCCATCAGTTGCGGTTATGTCAGCAACTGCACCATCAGCAGCAACGAGGTAAGTCACGTCAACTACAGCGGCATCTGCGTCGGTTGGGGATGGACTCCTCACGATACAGGTATGAGAAATAACGTCATCAACAACAACGACGTAAGTGACTACGCCCGTCAGCTTTATGACACCGGGGGTATCTATACGCTGTCTAACCAGCCGGGATCATTCATCACCGACAACGAGATCAGTACTCCTGCCAAAGCTCCATACGCCACCAACGACCGCGCCTTCCCGATTTATCTTGATGCTCATACCGACGGTTTCACCATAGCCAACAACAGAATCACCGAAGTCAGCGACTCCACCGCAGATATGCGCTTCATCCGCCGCAATGAAATCGGCGATAACCACCCTGGACCAAACCTCATCTTCAAACAATGAAACAAACAAACTACCACCTCTTCGACTTCATGGACTTTGACCCTGGGTTACAAAAAGGCGAAGCCCTGTGGAAGGCATGGGCGCCGACAGACGTCAGGGAACGCGACGGCGACATCGTGGTGACGATACCCTACCAGCGGCAATGCCATGGGGAAGATATGGCTCCCGACAACAGTGTCGCACCTCGTTGCTATGACCTCCTGATTCGAGCTTATGAGCCGGGCATTATTCGTTTGTTCACCAGTATGGTCGGCGAAACGATGCTGGAATCCGACGACATGCTTCAATTTGCCCCTGAAGTGCGTCGCTTATCTCTACATTTGGAGGGCAGTGACATTGTAGCAGCAAACGGGCTCAAGATGGCCACTATCGGAACCGACCAGCCTCCCCGTGAGCATTGGAGCGACCTCCTGCCTGCTCCCCAGCCTGCACCACGAATCACAGTCTATCCAGGCGGCGATGAGCACAAACCCGTGGAACTCAGCGACGATCATTTCTCACCTCCCCGCTACGATGCACTACCTCTCGGCTTTGTCACTTTAGGTGATGGCAGTAGTGAGCGTGCCACTGTGAGTTTCCGCTGTGCCTCCGACGAATGTTTCGTCGGAACGGGAGAGCGTTTCCGAAAACTCGACCTGAGCGGACAGTCTTTCCAGCTGAAGAATCAAGATGGTCAAGGAGTCAATAATCGCCGCTGTTATAAGAATATTCCTCTCTATCTTTCGAGTCGCCTCTATGGAGCATTTTTTCATACCAGCGACTATTGTAAGCTTTCATTAGGCGACCATAGTACGCGTTCCGTACAGTTTCTCAATGATACGGCAACGCTCGATGTGTTCCTTATCGGTGGCGGGGGGCTTGAGGAAATACTTCGAGGCTACCGGATGTTGACGGGATTCCCGCTGATGCCGCCAATGTGGTCGTTTGGTATCTGGATGAGCCGTATGACTTATTTTTCAGCCGATGAGGTCGAAGAAATCTGCGACCGGATACGCCGAGAGGATTACCCGTGTGACGTGATTCATCTCGATACAGGCTGGTTTCGCACCGATTGGCTCTGTGAGTGGAAGTTTAATCCTGAGCGTTTCCCCGACCCCGAAGGATTCATCCGCCGTTTATCCGAGAAAGGCTTTAAGGTCAGCCTTTGGCAATTGCCTTACATTGCCCAAGGTGCCGAGCAATTGGAAGAGGCAAAGGCAAACCATTATATCAGCAGCCCCCTCCAAACCTCCCCCTGTAGGGGAGGCCTACAGAAGCGCGAATATAATAATTACCAAATGGCTCATCCTGACAGGTATGATATACTGAAGGCTTATGTCAAAGATAATAGGAAGAAGCCAACGGAAGCGGAGGATGCGCTATGGCAATTGCTAAGGGGAAAGGCTTTGGGCGTGAAATTCAGAAGGCGACATGCCATTGGTGATTATATTGCAGATTTTGCTTGTCTGTCGTGTAGTCTTGTAGTCGAAGTTGATGGAGGATATCATCTGGAGACCAATCAACAGGAGATAGACCAGATTAGGACAGAATATTTGGAATCGAAAGGATTCAGTGTCATCAGATTTACCAATGAAGAAATCTTGCAAAACATTGACCATGTGAAGAATCGTATTGTCGAGGCGCTCAATTCCCCCTCTAATTCTCCCTCTACAGGAGGGGGCCAGGGGGAGGCTTCCAACTTCTCCACCCTTGACTATGCCGGTACCATCGATTTTACCTACGATAAGGCCACTGCGTGGTACAAGTATTCGCTTTTGAAGCCCTTGCTGGATATGGGCGTAAAATGTATCAAGACAGACTTTGGTGAGAATATTCACATGGACCATCGCTACCATGCAATGAGTCCAGAAAAGCTTAACAACCTCTATGCATTGTTGTATCAGCGTGCCGCGTTCGATGTGACGCAAGAAGTGACAGGTTCGGGTATCATCTGGGCACGCGCTGCTTGGGCAGGTTGCCAACGCTATCCGCTACATTGGGGAGGCGATTCGGAGTCATCGTGGGAGGGTATGTCCGGGAGCCTGAAAGGTGGACTGCATTTCGGTTTGAGCGGCTTCGCGTTTTGGAGTCACGACGTACCAGGCTTCCATTCCACACCCGATTTCATGAACTCACCCGTTGACAGCGACGTGTATGTCCGTTGGACGCAATTCGGTGTGTTTTCCAGCCATATCCGCTACCATGGAACCTCCAAACGTGAACCTTGGTACTATCCTGAAGTGTCCAATATTATCCGTCGGTGGTGGAAACTGCGCTACCGTCTGCTTCCCTACATTCTGGAACAAGCACAGATCTCATGCCGAACGGGATATCCCATGCTACGTGCGCTGGTGTTCCATCACGCCAATGACAAGCAGTGCTGGCACATCGACGACGAGTACTATTTCGGTTCCGAATTCCTGGTCTGTCCTGTGATGAACAGCGAGGGGCGCCGCGACATCTATCTGCCCAAGGGACTGTGGGTGAACTTCTTCACCGGCGAACGGCTTGAAGGCGGTCGTTGGTACTACGATGTCGAGGTGCCGCTCGACGAGATGCCCGTGTTCGTGCGTTCTGGTGCCATCATCCCAATCTACCCCGACGATGTAGACTCCACCGATGACATGGACCTGTCAAAGGTTGTCACCATCGAGATAACAAAAGACTACAAAGGCTCGGAAATTTAATGTTTAATCTTTCATAATAACAACGTGGAAAGTCACTACATGCAGAGCCTCGACTGGCTCATCCTCGCTGCCTACTTCGCCATCCTCATCGCCATTGGTGTATGGGCCAGTACGAAACGTAAGAAGGGCGGCGCACTGTTCCTCGCCGAGCGGTCACTGCGCTGGCATCATATCGGATTCTCTATGTGGGGTACCAATGTTGGGCCGTCGATGCTCATCGCCTCGGCTTCGGCAGGTTTTACGACGGGCATCGTCTCAGGCAACTACGCCTGGTATGCCTTCGTCTTTATTGCCATGCTGGCCTTCGTCTTCGCCCCCCGCTACCTCGGTGCCAAGGTCTCGACGCTACCGGAGTTCATGGGCCTGCGCTTCGGACAGTCCACACGGAACATCCTGGCGTGGTACACCATCGTCACCATCGTCATCTCGTGGCTCGCACTGACGCTTTTTGCCGGCGGCATCCTCATCCGTCAGGTGTTTGATATTCCCATGTGGGCATCGGCCATGGTACTGCTGGTTATCTCCGCCTTCTTCACGATGCTCGGCGGACTGAAGGCCGTGGCCTATACGAACGTCTACCAGATGGTGCTGCTCATCGTCGTCTCTGCTGTGCTCACCATCGTAGGGTTGAACCACGCGGGCGGCATCGCGGGGCTGATAGACAAAGTGCCCGCCGACTACTGGGTGATGTTCAAGCCCAACTCGGACGAGGCCTTTCCATGGCTGCCCATTCTTTTAGGCTATCCCGTGATGGGCGTGTGGTTTTGGTGTACCGACCAGAGTATGGTACAGCCGGTGCTCGCCGCGCGGAGCCTGAAGGAAGGACAACTCGGCACCAACTTCACCGGCTGGCTGAAGATTCTTGACGTACCCCTCTATATCCTTCCCGGCGTCATCTGCTTTGCGCTGTTTCCGACACTTGACAATCCCGATGAGGCCTACCTGACGATGGTCGAAAACCTCTTCCCCGTCGGTATGGTCGGACTCGTGTTCGCCGTACTCACCGCCTGTCTCGTCTCGACCATCGGCTCGGCACTGAACGCCCTCTCAACGGTCTTCACGATGGACATCTACGTCAAGCGCTTCCGCCCCGACGCCTCTCAGCGCCGCATCAACTACGTGGGACGCCTCGTCACCGTCATTGGAGCCTCCATTGCCATCGTGCTCACCGTCGCCATTGACTCCATCAAGGACCTGAACCTGTTCAACGTTTTCCAGTCGGTACTCAGTTTCATTGCCCCGCCCATGGCTGCCGTCTTCGTGCTTGGCATCTTCTGGCGTCGCACCACTACCCGCGCCGCCAACTTTGCCCTGACCGTAGGCACCGCCTTCTGCCTGATTGTGGGCGTGCTCTATCTCTGGCCGCCCGAGTGGCTCCAGCTACCCTGGCCGCACTTCATGATGCTGTCGTTCGAGCTCTTTGTCCTCCTCGCTGTCAGTATGGTCCTTATTTCCCTCTTCGATAGCGACAAGACACAATACGAAATACCGGCTCCCATCCGCGAAGGCAGGTCAAAGCTGGCCATCTGCCTATGGTTGCTGTTAGCTGTCGTCATGGTTTCCCTCTATGTATTCTTCAATTGATTTTTCATCTCATCATTCATACCTATTAATTCTTAACTCTTAGTATTTAATGGCACTGATAAAATCCTACAAAGGTCTGACCCCGAAGTGGGGTCGCGACTGTTACTTCAGCGAGAACGCCACCATCGTAGGCGAAGTCACCATGGGCGACGAATGCTCCGTTTGGTTCAACGCCGTGGTGCGTGGCGACGTGGCTCCCATCACCATCGGCAACTGTACAAATATCCAAGACGGCAGTTGCGTCCATGTAACACACGAGACTGGCCCTACCCATATCGGCAACTATGTCACTATCGGACATAATGTGACAGTCCATGCCTGTACCATTCACGATAATGCGCTGATTGGCATGGGCGCCACCTTACTCGACGGCTGCGAGATTGGCGAAGGCAGTATTGTGGCTGCCGGTGCCTTGGTGCTACAGAACACAAAGATTCCTGCCGGCGAGATCTGGGGCGGTGTGCCTGCCAAGTACCTGAAGCCCACACGGCCCGGACAGACAGACAACGCCAAGCACTATGTGGCTTATTCAAAGTATTATTTAGAGGAGCAGAATGAAAAGGAGTGACTTTGAAATCATGGCACCCGTAGGGAGCCGCGACTCCTTGGCTGCCGCCATCCAGGCGGGAGCCGATTCGGTGTACTTCGGCATCGGGGCGCTGAACATGCGGGCACATTCCGCGTCGGCTTTCACCATTGACGACCTGCGCGAAATAGCGCAGACCTGTCACGAACACGGCATCAAGAGCTACCTGACGGTGAACACCATCATCTACGGTGAAGACCTGCCATTGATGCGCGACATCATTGAGGCCGCCCACGAAGCACAGATCTCGGCGGTCATAGCCAGCGACGTGGCAGTGATGCAATACTGCAGAAAGGTGGGCGTGGAGGTTCACCTGAGCACGCAGTTGAACATCTCGAACATTGAGGCGCTCAGGTTCTACGCACAGTTTGCCGACGTAGTGGTGCTGGCGCGTGAGCTGAACTTGGACCAGGTACAGGAGATTCACCGGCAGGTGGAGGCTGAGCACATCTGCGGCCCGTCAGGACAGTTGGTCAGGATTGAGATGTTCTGCCACGGAGCGCTGTGCATGGCCATCAGCGGCAAATGCTACATGAGCCTGCACGCCGCCAACCGCTCGGCCAACCGAGGCGAGTGCATCCAGATATGCCGCCGCAGCTACACTGCCACCGACAATGAGACGGGCTACCAGTTGGACATCGACAACAAGTACATCATGTCGCCCAAGGACCTGAAGACCGTCCGTTTCATAGACAGGATGATGAACGCCGGCGTGCGGGTATTCAAGATAGAGGGTCGTGCGCGTGGGCCGGAATATGTGTATACCGTCGTCAGCTGCTACAAGGAAGCCATCCAAGCCGTGCTCGACGGCTGCTTTACCGAGGAACGCAAGGACGAGTGGGACACCCGTCTGGCTACCGTCTTCAACCGCGGGTTCTGGGACGGCTATTACCAAGGACAGCTCATGGGGGAATGGAACAAGAACTACGGCTCGAACGCCACAGAGCACAAGGTCTACGTGGGTAAGGGCACGAAATACTACTCAAAGCTCGGCGTAGCTGAGTTCACCGTCGAGGCCACCACGTTCCAGGTGGGCGACAAGATGCTGATTACCGGTCCTACGACGGGCGCCATGTACGTCACCGCCACGGAGATACACGACGACAACGGGCCTGTGCAGGTGGCTCAACAGGGCACCCGCGTCAGCATTGCCGTGCCAGCCAAGGTGCGTCCCTCTGACAAGCTGTTCAAGCTGGAGAAGCAAGTTTTTCCCTAATTATTTGGTGTTTAGCGAAAAACTTGCTAATTTTGCAGCATTTTTAAGCGAGATAGGTACTGATGACGATCAACGAGATTCAAGACGAGATCATCGAGGAGTTTAGCGAGCTGGACGACTGGATGGATAAATACCAGTTGCTCATTGACATAGGCAGTGAGCAAGAACCGTTAGACGAAAAATACAAAACGGAACAGAACCTGATAGACGGTTGCCAGAGCCGTGTCTGGCTACAGGCAGACTATCAGGATGGCGTGCTCTACTTTTCTGCCGAGAGCGACGCCCTGATTGTAAAGGGCATCGTGACCTTGCTCATCCGTGTGCTCAGTGGTCACACGCCACAGGAGATACTGGATGCCGACCTCTATTTCATCGAGCAGATTGGCCTCAGGGAGCATTTGTCACCCACACGTTCCAACGGTCTGTTAGCGATGGTGAAGCAGATGCGGAGATATGCGAAAGTGTTTAGTGTTTAATTGTGCATTATGCATTGTGAATTGTGCATTGAATAAGTGATGAAGGAGTTCCTAAGAGTCTTACGGCGGTTCGTGCCGCCCTATAAAAAGTACTTGGTGCTGTCGGTAGTGTTCAATATCCTGTCGGCGGTGCTGAACATCTTCAGCTTTGCTGCACTTATTCCCATCCTGCAAATCCTGTTCCAGACGGGCGACGCCGAGGCTGCCACCAGCCTGATGGAGTGGGACTGGGGAAATGTGCAGGCCGTGCTGATGAACAATCTGAACTACTATGTCACGCAGCTCATTGCCCAGTTCGGGCAGACCACCACGCTACTGCTCATCGGCCTGTTCCTTGCTGTCACCACTGCCCTCAAGACGGGAGCCTACTTCCTGTCGTCAGCCACTATCATCCCCATCCGCACGGGTGTGGTACGCGATATTCGCAACCAGCTGTATCAGAAGATAAACTCCTTGCCCCTTGGTTTCTTCTCCGAGGAGCGCAAGGGCGACATCATTGCCCGTATGAGCGGCGATGTGCAGGAGGTTGAGTCGAGCATCATGTCGTCTTTGGACATGCTGTTCAAGAACCCCATCCTCATCATCGTCTATTTCTCCACCCTGCTGTTCGTTTCGTGGCAGCTTACACTGTTCACCATTGTCTTCGTACCCATCTTCGGATGGTTTATGGGCTTGGTAGGACGACGGCTGAAGCAGAAAAGCATCAAGGCGCAGGCCTTGTGGAGCGACACGATGAGCCAGGTGGAAGAGACACTTGGCGGATTGCGAATCATCAAGGCCTTTTGCGCCGAGGAGAAGATGAACAGCCGCTTCGACCGCATCAATTCCGCCTATCGTAATGACATCATGCGGGTAAACATCCGGCAGTCCATGGCTCACCCCATGTCGGAGTTCCTGGGCACCGTCATGATTATCATTGTATTGTGGTTCGGCGGTGTGCTCGTATTGAACAATCAGACCATTACGGGTCCTACCTTTATCTACTACATGGTGATTCTCTACAGCATCATCCAACCCTTAAAAGACTTCTCGAAGGCAGGTTATAACATACCGAAGGGTCTGGCCTCCATGGAGCGCATTGACAAGATCCTGATGGCGGAGAACAACATCAAGGAACCTGCACAGCCGCGTCATATTTCCAGCTTTGAGCACCAGATAGAATTCCGCAACGTCTCTTTCCGCTATTCTTCCTCCCAGTCGGAGGGAAAAGAGGGGGGCTGGATACTTCGCGACATCAATCTGACAATCCCCAAGGGAAAGACGATAGCGCTTGTCGGGCAGAGCGGCGGTGGCAAGTCCACACTCGTTGACCTCATTCCCCGCTATTATGATGTGCAGGAGGGCGAGGTGCTCATCGACGGCATCAACGTGAAAGAACTGGGCATCCATGACCTCCGTCAGCTCATAGGCAACGTCAATCAGGAGGCTATCCTCTTCAATGATTCGTTCCGCAACAACATTGCCTTTGGCGTAGACAATGCCACAGACGAACAGGTAGCTGAGGCTGCCCGCATTGCCAATGCCTACGACTTCATCATGGCGTCGGAACAAGGCTTCGACACCAACATCGGTGACCGAGGCGGACGACTTTCTGGCGGCCAGCGCCAGCGCGTCAGCATCGCCCGAGCCATCCTGAAAAACCCGCCCATCCTCATCCTTGACGAAGCCACCAGCGCCCTCGATACCGAGAGCGAGCGATTGGTTCAGGATGCACTTGAGCGATTGATGAAGACTCGCACCACCGTAGCCATCGCCCACCGTCTTTCCACCATCAAGAATGCCGACGAGATCTGCGTCCTCCACGAAGGCCGCATCGTAGAGCGCGGCACCCACGACGAACTCCTCTCCTTCGACGGTTACTACAAGAAACTGCACGACATGCAGCAGGTGTAATGTTAGCACGCCCTTACTTATAACCGCTGAAGTCAGCCGACACTACAAATCTTTTTCTCATTTTCTTCCTGAATTATTTGGATAGTTCAGAATTTCTTCCTATCTTTGCACTTGACTCAGTTAGCCCGTCGCTCGGCTCGCAGAGACGCTTGCCAGAGCAAGAAGGGCGAGAGAGTCAAATTTTGTGGTAAAAGGACGTTTACGGACGTTATCTTCGAGGTACAGATCTCGCAAATCAAAGCATCAGAAGATACGCAACGGAGCGTCCGCGTTGGATGTATTGTATTCCATTTACAATATGTCACGGCGTGGGCTAATTCGAGTTGCTTATCCTGATGCAAGGCAATGCGAGAGCCCGTACCTGGGATAAGCGAGAAGTAGTGACTCCCACGTCTTTACATTTAACCTAAAACTATCGAGCCTATTCTTGGGAGGTCTGTAGGCAATATATCTATGGCTACCGGCAATGTCTATATTTTCTTCAACTCTCGTGACGAGCTTCAGCGGATAGAAGTATCAAAGATTGTCTACTTTGAGGCCGACGGCAACTATACGGACATTGTGATGGTGAACAAGCTGCGGGCTTCCGTCTGCATGAACCTTGGCGAGATGGAACGGACGTTGGCTGCCCAGATAGGCGACGATGCCAAGATTTTTATGCGTATCGGCAAACGGTTCATCATCAACATGCGCTACGTCTATTCCATCAATGTGCTCAAGCAGCAGCTTATCCTTTCCGACTATGACCATTTTGCTTTCCAGGTCACCATCTCGAAGGAAGCACTCAAGAACATGAAGGAACTGATGTTGGTCGCAAAAGTATAATTAAGGTATGGAAATCATTATTGGAAGAGACTCACAGGGAACTGGTCTGTTGCTGATCGTTGACGGGAAGGAGCCGACGGCGGCAGTCGCAACGGGTGTGCCGGCAAGCGTCGGTGCGCAGCACTGTCAGTTGACCATCCTGAACGGGCAGATGCGCCTGAAGAATTTGGATGTCAACAATTATACCTATGTCAATGGGCAGAGCGTAGAGTCGAAAGCCGTCACGACGGATGACAAGGTCGCGTTGGGGACTGACCGCTACCCCTTGGACTGGACGCTGCTGATGCCATTCCTGCCCATAGACATCAGCCCCTTGAAGACCGTCTGGGAAGCATACGAGAAGGAGAGTATTGCCTTACAGATTGCTGAGCGAAAGTTCAATACCCTCCGTTCCCTGACAGGACTAATCACGATGATTGCCATTGCTCTGAGTATCGCCACGGGCGGCAGGAGCCAGTGGTACATCCTTCTCTATGGCATAGCCATCCTCATATCGCTCATCTTCTTCGTCAAGGCCTACAGGGATGCCTCGAAGATACCGTTGCGTCGTCAGGAGTTGAGCCGCCAGTTCCAGCACGACTACGTCTGCCCCGGTTGCGGCCATTTCATGGGCAACCAGCCCTACGATATTTTGCTCCAAAACGGCAGTTGTCCGTACTGCCGGAAAACATTTCATACTTAAAACCCACCATTTCGTGGAGTATGATTCAGAAAATTTTGCACATCACGAAATTACTCCGATATTTGCACTCGAAATCAGTAATTAACGTTTAAAACTTTACGATTATGACAGCAAAAGAAACATGGAAACCAGTAACGATCGGTGGTCTGACTGGTATTTTGATGGGAGCAGGTGCCATGTACGGTGTACAGGCCGTCGCTTCCGGTAATGACGACGTGGCTTCGGGTGCAGACGAGGGCTTGAAGGTGGCTACGGTCAGCGACTCAATGAGCTTCGACCACGCCTTCAGTGCTGCCCGTGCCCAGGTAGGCCCTGGCGGTGTCTTTACCTGGCGTGGCCATATCTTCAATACTTATACGGCCGACGAATGGAAAGCCCTGTCGAATGACGACAAGCATCATCTTGCCGAGCAGGTGAAACCAGAGGTTCCCGCCGCTGACGTGAACACGCAGCAGGTGGCAGAGGCACAGGCTCCTCAGGACGACGACGTGCAGATAGTCCCGAGCAATGATCAGCCGCAGCATCACGATGTGGAGATACGGCCGGAGCATAGTCAGGAGGCCACCACTCAGGTTACGACCTGGAACGACCTTGCCCAGGAAGACAATGATGTGCGCATCGTCGGCTATAAGGATGTTCCCATCGGACATGGGCGTTCCGTCACCATGCAGGAATTCGACATCAACGGTCAGCGTGTGGCTGTGATTGATGTGGACAAGGACGGCACTCCTGACTTTGCCATGACCGACCTGAACCACAACCAGCAGATGGACGAGGGCGAGGTCATTGACCTGCAAACGGGTGAGGCCCTCTCCTTTACCAATGATGAGCCTGCCGTAGAGAACACTGTTGATTTTGACACCTTTACCGCCTAAGCCCTATGTTAGAACAACTGCGTATCCAGTGCCCTTCCTGTGGCATCATCTTGGATGTCAGGAACTCCAAGCACGAGGCTGTCAAGCGGATCACCTGTCCTCATTGCAAGAAGCAGTTAGCAGTGAACTTCGAGGACGAGGTGCCGCAGGCACCTGCCAAGTCGCTTGGCACCCTGTACTATGGTGAGATGCGCATTGACTTGCAGAAGGGTGTCAACCAGATACCGTTGCCGGCCTGCGACGCTTTGGAAATCAAGGCTGTCCGCCTGAACGATGGCAGCAGCAAGTGTCTTGTCCGTGCTTTGAGCGAGAAGCAATCCATTTGGGTGAATGGCGAGCCGTTGGGGAAGGAGGACGAAGTGGCTCTGGCAGTAGGTGACGAGCTGAAGATTGGTAATGCAGTTCTGTGCTATGGCCAGCCCCTGAAGGCAGTCAAGGCACAAGAGACGCAAACTGAAGCGCCAAAGAAGCAGCCTCCCCAAGAGCCCAAGCCGCAGGTCCGTATCCCGCAATGGGTCATTGCCAGCGTTGCTCTCTTGGCAGCTTTGGTGCTAGTCTGGTTGCTCTGGCCTTCAAAGAAAGAAGGAAGTGTACCTCCCGTTGTGAAGACAACCATCGCCGACAGCATCGTGAAAGACACGACACAGAAACGAGTAGCCAGCTCCAAAACAGAGGCAAGCCCCACCGTCACCGTTAAGGAAACCACAGAAAAAGTGGTTGAATCCCCTGAGCCCCAGTCAGAATATCAGCTGGAGCAGCAGGCTTTGAAAGGCAATGTGAAAGCCCAGTATGAATTAGGCAACAAGCTTGTCCACCGTTCTGGCAGTAGCAGTATCATCAGGGGTATCAAGTATCTCAGTCTTGCTGCCGACAACGGTTCGACAGAGGCGCGCAACACCCTTGTCCGTGTCATCAACACCCTTCAGCGAAAGGCTGACCGTGGCGACAGCATTGCCTATCAAGTATTAATGTCAATTGATCATCAATGAAACGATATACCTTATTTATAATAGTAATATGTCTGGCTGTTTTGTCAGCCTCTGCCAAGACCACCTTCCGCACAGCGGAGTTAGGACGGTTGGCACAGGTGCTGGCACTCGACACGGAGGCACTGCCGGAGGGCTATAGCTATCCGACGGCAAACGGTCTCCGACTGACGGTACACCAGACGGCACAGACCGTAGACCACATCGGCCTCTGTCTGTTCTCTGAGGAAATGCAGCGGGAGGGAAAGACACCCGTCTTCGATTTCCTGGAACGTTACTTCCTGCAGCTGAAGTACCCGCCGCAGTCAATGAGCATGAATAGCATGATTCGCGACGACCAGTTCAAGTTCATCACTGGCACCTTGGAATCTGTTGGCAACTTGCTGCCGACCGACGGCTTCAGTTACAGCTACGACAAACACCGCTATCAGGCCACCTGGAGTCGTCAGGACTCCACGCTACTCTCCGTCTCTTTCCCTGTGGAGTACGAGCTTATCAGCGGTGAAAACAAGATTGAGGCGGAGGACAACCTCGCTTCTGACATTAGGAACACAACGGTTCTGATTCCAACGGAGAAGCCCATCGTCAGAAAAGAGCACTATCTCACGGACGACATCACCAACCGCCTCTACCTCTCCGACGACAAGCTGGTGCTCAGCGACAGGCATCCCGTAGAGTCGGCTGCCAACATGATGCTGAACCTGCAGACGGCAGGCGACTTCCAGATTCAGATCACCCAGCTGTCCTACGGTTTCAAGAAGACCGTCTTTGAAGTGCCCTTGAAGCAATGGGTAGCTTTCTGCCAGCAGCACGGCTGCGAGCTTTACTTCGGCCTTGAGAACCTCTCGGACAACAGCGAGGTAGAGGGCGTGGTGATGGCTGTCAACACGGCCGAGAACTACAACCACGTGCTGACCGTCCGCATACCGTCGGAAGTCATTGAAGCCAGAAGCGGCGTCATCGAGGCCCGCCTCTATCCCTACGTGCCGACACACAACGTGTTGAATCTGTTTGCCACCTACAGGAAGTCAAACCCTAAAACCTTCGTCAGCAAATGAAACGACTATCCATCATCATTGCACTCCTTTGCATGGTGCTGACGGTGAGCGCCCTGAACACGCGTCAGACACAGATCAACAGCATCAAGAAAAGCAAGGAATATCTGTATAGCGACATGACGATGCCCACCCCCGAGGGAGCTGCTTCGCAGGCTTACGACGAACTGCAGCAGGAAATCCTCTACTGGGTCAAGGACCGGGCTGACAAGAAGGAAGGCATCACCGTGTCGCCTAAGGACATCAATAAGCTCATCGACACCATCATGGTGCGCCGTGCCGACATGTATCGCGTCTTTGCCTACGTCAAGAAGACGAAGCTGGTGGCGTTCTACAAGGACTTCAACATCGTGTTGGACGAGACCCTTGACTGCGACGACGGTCACCTGCCCGTTGTTCCTGAGCTATCCGTTCCGGCAGACTCTCTACAACTCCGTGACTCTGTCGAAGTCATTGACTCTATAGCCAACGACACCTTAGTCAGCGAGAAACTGCGCAAACTCCTGAAGGAAAACTTCTTAGGCAAGAAGAACGGCGTGATTGAACGGCTGAAGAAAGCCAAGTACTTTTTCGAGCTGAAGAAGATCATGGAACCCATGAAACAGCGCGGCGACATCATCGACTATGGCAAGTATGCCACCGCCAAGAATCCCGAGGACTGCTACCTCATCGTCTACGACCCGGCGGGCAACATCAAGGCCCTGCTCGGAAAGGGAGGAGAGGAACGCCTGAACCTCAAGACATGTGAGCTTGACAGCATCGAAAACTATCATGGGTGCGGTGCCATCTGGTTTAAAGTAAACAATTGAGAATTGAGAATTGAAAATTGAGAATTAACAAAGAAAACAGTTATGAAACGTATATTATTCATTCTATCATTTATCATCTGTCATCTGACATATAGTGCAGCGTACAATCAGGTGCGTCTGGTTATCAATGAAGGCATCTACAATCAGACGTTGAAGCAGCAGATGGAGCGCGCCGTCTCCGCCGTGCTGACAGAGATCAACCGTTCGCAGGCATCCAACCTGGACAAGCTGAGCCTGCCCGACATCTATCTCACCAAGGAGGCCAAGCAGGACCTGAACCTCCTGTGGGCAAACGACCACTTCCGCTGCGAGGAGGAAGAGATCGTGTTGCGCTGCCTCACCACCCGCACAGGCTATCAGGTGCGCGGCATCCCCCTCATCGTCAATGCCGCGAAGGACGGCGGCGAGTTAGGCTATCAGGAGGCTGTCGTCAGCTTCGACGAGGGCGGTATCATCACCAGCTTCTACTATACCATCAATCCTGAGATCTATTCCAACCTGCGCAAGCAGTGGATGCAGGAGAAGCACCATGAGGTGACCGACCTGAAAGACCGCATGATGATACTCGACTACGTGGAGCACTTCCGCACGTCCTACAACCAGAAGGACCTGAAGTTCCTGCGTCAGGTGTTCTCTCCCAACGCCCTCATCATCACAGGCAAGGTCATCAAGGTGGGTAAGTCGGAGGTGCGACCCAACGGCGGACGTCAGATCGTCTATACGCCGCAGACCAAGCAGGAGTACCTGAAGAACTTGGAGAAGACTTTCAAGACCAACAGCTATATCAAGGTGACGTTCGACAACGTGATGATTGTTTCGCATCCCACCATTCGGGGCATCTACGGTGTCACCGTCCGCCAGAAGTGGAACAGCAGCCGCTACAGCGACGAGGGCTATGTGTTCATGGTGTGGGACTTCCGCAACCCCGACGTTCCCCAGATCCACGTCCGCACCTGGCAGCCGGAGTTCATCGACAAGGAGCGCGGCCAGCGCCTCAATCCCAACGATGTCTTCACCCTCGGTGACTTCGACCTATAGGTCGGAGCCGCCCCATTTGATCTTTGAAGCTTCGCCTCGAAAAACAACTTCGCCTCAGCATAGTCCAAGCAAGCTTGGCTCTGCATTCGGCTCGAGTGCTCTTTGAGACTACGTCTCGAAAATCGGCGGCGCCTCAACAAAGCCTGAAAACAAGTTTTCGCTTTGTATTCGGCTTGCGCGATCTTTGACATAGTGACACAGGAAGTATAAGAATTCTCCTCCAAAATTTGGTACTTACCATTTCTTTTCGTATCTTTGCACCAAGATTAAAGAAAGGACAGATGATGGACAAGAGATTCGTACCCCGTACCAATGAAGAAATGCTTGCTGCTGTGCGTGCATTTCAGGCACGTCAGCGTAAGTGGTTTGAGGAATCAGACAAGCGTTTGGAAAAAAGAGTCATCGAACACGAGTTTGCTGTATAAGCCTTTATGTACACACTGGATCTAGAGCGACTTAATCTCCATTCTCCCTATTATGTATGGAAGGTGAAGGATGGAGTTTATGCTTTTGATACAGATTACGAAGTAAGTTACGAAATAGGTTTGAGCGTCAATACTGAGATGCTTCAAATGGAGGTGTGCACCTTCGATATTAACAATAAAAATCACAAACCATCGCCTAACGACCGAAAGTTGCGCGATACCATCCTTGCCATTATTGAAGAGTTCTTCCTTGCCAACGGTGGTGTGCTGCTCTATATCTGTGCTACTGGCGATGGTATGCAGAAGTATCGCTTCCATTTGTTTCTACGATGGTTCAACACCTACGAACACCGTGACCTCTACGAAATTCGTACCATTGAGAACGTGATGGATGACGATGACGCAAACTATGGAGCCATTATCGTAGAAAAAACGCACCCAGACCTTGAACTGATCTTGGCGCGGTTTGATGAATTGGCAGCATTCTTGAAGAAGCCTATCGAGTAGTCTCTCTTAATATATATCCTATTCTTATACTTCTGATATTCCAGGGATGATTCCTTGGGATATTTTTGTGTCACTATGCTCAGAGGGCGGGATGGATGAACGAAAAAGATAATAATAGGAAGAAAACCAGTTAGAGCATGAAAAGATACGTTTGTCATTATACGGGAGTTGACACTCTCTTTGCAATCTTAAGGAATTGCAAAGATCAACATTCTGCGGGATTGAAATATCGCGCTAGTAGTATTTACAACATGAATGATCCAACAGAGATGGAAGCAGGACATAAAATTGTAAAAAGATATATGACCCGGTATGAAATAGAACAAAACGTTCCCAATGAATATCGACTCTCGGTAGTTTATAAAGATGCAACAAAAGAGGAAGAATGTAAGAATAGCTACATTTTAAAAGAAGAAAAAGAAATGCAACATTTAGGTCTCATTCCTTATGTTACTTGTTTTTCGGAAAAAATTGACTATTTACCTATGTGGTCAATGTATGGTAAGGGAGGGAAAGGCGTATGTATTGTACTTGATACTGAAATACTTATCGATAATTGTATTGAAGGATTATGTTCTGACAGGATCATGTGTATCGAAAAAGTTGGTTATGGTAATTCAATAAACAATACAAATCTACGTGATGTATTCGATTTTCTATATAAATGTTTGTATTTAAGGAACTATGAAATGGAAGTAGTAAATCCTCCTACAATAGATGAAAAGATGAAAGAATTGGCAAATTTGTGCTCAGGTATTGCTCCTTTTATAAAATACAAAGATTATAGCTATGAAAGAGAAGTAAGATTGGTACTCTATCAGCAATCTGAAAAAATTAAAGACTTTTGTAAACCAGCCAAATGCCTCGCTGATGTCAAAAAGACTTTAGCAGAGTATGAATTATATAGGAAGGCTCCCCGACCTCCATATATTGAATTCACTATTCCTGTAGAAGCATTGAAAAAGATTATTGTTGGGCCTTGTTCCAATGATGAAGTACTTATCCCACGAATCAGAAATAAACTAGATAGATGTAAAATAACTATTAGTAAAAAAAAGGTTACGAAGTCTCGTATTCCTTTTAGGATAAAGTAATGTAAATGTGAATTGATAGAAAACCAATCGGTGTATGAAAAGAAACATAAATTATTTCGGGAAATATGGAATACTATTCTTGGTATTCTTTCTTCATTGCGTGAGTCTGTTTGCCTACGACTTTGAGGTTGATGGCATATGTTTTAATATGTTGCCCAATACAAGTTACGAAGTCGAAGTCACGTCAAAGCTAGATAAAAAATATGGAACAAATATATACAGTGGGGATATAAGTATTCCTTCTGAAATAACATATTTGGGAATTAATTATAAAGTAACCTCCATTGGTGATGTCGCTTTTTATGGATGTGGGCATAATATTAAATCTGTTACACTGCCAAATACAATTAGAACTATAGGGAGCCAATCATTTAAATCTTTGTGGGATATAAAGTCAATTGTTTTACCATCATCCCTAATTACTATAGGTAATCAGGCTTTTTGTGATTGTCAAAGTCTTGAGTCTATAGATATTCCGGGAAATGTAACCTCTATAGGCGATGAAGCGTTTGACTATTGCTTAAGCTTAAAGTCTGTAACACTGGGTAATTCTCTGAAGACAATAAATAATAGTGCTTTTTCACGATGTGGTAAACTAACTAGTCTCAATATTCCCAACTCTGTTGAAAAAATTGGACAGAGTGCGTTTGCGGACTGTAAAGAGTTAAAAACAGTGACTTTGTCACAAAATTTGTCTGAAATTGGGAGAAGTGCTTTCCATCAGTGTGAATCACTTAATTCTATTATTATTCCTAAATCTGTCAAGTCAATAGGAGAGTATGCATTTTATAATTGTTATGCAGCAGATACAATTATTTCACGAATCGAAGATCCTTTTGAAATACCTTCATATGTTTTTCATTCACTAGGATATAATAGTCAACCAATAAAGCATTCTGTTTTATTAGTTCCTTATGGTTCAAAGAGTAAATATCAACAATATAAAGGATGGTATAATAATTTTGTTAAAATTGAAGAAGAATTGTCAAAATATTCTTTTACGATTGTATCATCCGGTAACGGTAGTGTTTCATATGAGGGAAATAATATACGTAATGATAAATACACTTTCTCTGTTAATGGAGGAGAAACAATTTCGATAACTATTACACCTGATGATGGTTATAAAATTAAAAGGGTAAAGGTTAACAATACAGATGTCACTTCGAGCGTATCCAACAACCAATATACAATAAGTAAGATAGGTGCAAACACTACAGTTAGCATAGAGTTTGAAGCAATTCCTCCAACAACATACACTTTGTCAATCACAGCATCAGGTAATGGCTCTGCATCTTATGACGGAACGACGATTCGAGGCAAGACAACGTCGTTTACTGTGAACGAGGGTACGAACGCAACTATTACGTTTACGCCTGATGCTGGCTGTAGGATAGCAAGCGTGAAGGTTAATAACGAAACGGTATCAGTAACCAACAACCAGTACACGGTTAGCAACATCACAGCCAATACGACTGTGGCCGTTACGTTTGAGCAGATTCCGCCAACCTATTATGATCTGACTATCTCTGCAACAGGCAATGGTTCTGCGATGTACAATGGTACAAGTGTTCGCGGAAAGTCCCAGACATTTAGCTTGGTGGAGGGCACGAATGCAACTATCACCTTTACTCCGGATGCTGGCTACAGAATTGCGAGCGTGAAGGTGAATAACGCGACGGTATCAGTTTCCAACAATCAATATACGGTTAGTAATATTACAGCAAATACAACCGTTGCCGTAACGTTCGAGCAAATTCCACCAAATTATTACGACTTGACAATTTCTGCAACAGGCAATGGCTCTGCGACGTACAATAGTACAAACGTTCGCGGGAAGTCCCAGACGTTTAGCGTGGTGGAGGGTACGAACGCAACGATTACGTTTACCCCCGATGCTGG
>ONKY01000027.1 GCA_900318585.1 uncultured Prevotellaceae bacterium | reverse complement strand
TTCAAAGAAAATGATGCCACGAGTGCAATGAATGCGATAATTGACATAACGAAGGCCCTCCGGCTGTCCGAAAAGCGTCTTTTCGGCAGCGAGAGCAAGTGCAACTGCAAACTGACGCAGCTACAGGTGCTTGGATTGCTGATGTTGTTTCCCTGTTTCATGATTCGCAATGCTTATAACTATGGAAAGTCCTCGCTAAGCAGCCTGTTTGACTGCCGGAAGGACGTGTTCTATAGATTTATCTCCAATGAGTCTTATGACTGGCGCAAGATTCTGGCCACCGTCTCGCTCCAGCTCTGGAACAAGACCCAGGAGGACCGGTCGCGTGAGAGCACGGAGCCAGTCTGCCTGATGGTCGATGACACGGACTATCCCAAGCGTGGTATCCAGACTGAGCTTATCGGCAAGATATACTCGCATGTCACTCACTCGATGATGCTCGGCTTCAAGGGCCTGTTCATCGGTATCACTGACGGCATCAGCCAGATGTTGCTCGACTTTGCCATTGTCGGAGAGGAAGGCAAGAAGGGCAACTACGGCCTGAAGCAGAAGCAGCTTGACGCCCGTTTCTCCAAGGAGCATGTGGAAGGCTCCCATACCGCCAAGCGCATTGAGGAATACAATCAGAGTAAGATTGCCTTGATGATTGAGATGATACGTCGCATCATCAAGCGCAAGATTCATTTCGACTATGTGCTGGCCGACAGTTGGTTCGCCTGTGCAGAAGTCATCCTGTTCATCACTTCCCGACACGTCAGATGCCACTATCTTGGTATGATCAAGATGGGCAAGACGAAGTACACATATAGAGGTAAGGAGTACACCGCCAACCAGCTCGTGTCCCTCTTTGACAAACCCAAGAAAGGACGCAGTTACAGCCGACGTCTGGGATGCTACTACATCACTGTCGACGTGACCTTTGCAGGCCGCAATGTGCGTCTGTTCTTCACCAAGCGTGACAAGTGGGGCAAGTGGAACGGACTCATTACCACAAACCGGAAGCTCGACTTCTTCGAGGCCTATAGGATTTACTCCAGGCGTTGGTCCCTGGAAGTCGTCTTTAAGGAGAGTAAGGGAAGCCTCGGACTGGGCAAGTACCAGATGAGGAACTTCTCCTCGCAGATTGCAATGACTGCTATCACAGCCATGCAGTACAACATTCTCTCCACGGCTAAGCGTTTCTCCGACTACGAAACCATTGGAGGACTCTTTATGGATGCTACCAAGGGTAGCGTGGAACTTACTCTCGCTGAGAGAATCTGGGATATGATACTTGAGATCGTCCGCGAAATCGCAGAGTGCTTCAATATCGAGGATGAACAGATCCTTGATATGCTTGTGAACAGGTCGGACAAACTCTCTCATTTTATTGAAATCTATCAACTAAAACTGGCAAGTTAGGAACTTGCGAAACTTGAATACATAATTAATAGAAGTAAGGAAATGACCCTTCTGATTACCGCCAGATAAGCTCAACGTGTGCTGAGAGCTCCATGTGGGCTCGATGTAGGCATCAATCCAGTCCTGATCGATGACACCATCTTCATAAAGCGGATGCTTATAATCAAAGTTATCAAGTTTGTTCTGCACATCCTTAGCATCGTACTCGTAGGTCATATACCTCAGGAATTCCTCACGGTTCATCACAGGACGTCTGGTGAAGTTCTGTAAGGTAGCACGACCCGTATAAGAGATGTTTGTCCTGCTTGAACCACCGCTCTTCGTAGTAATCAGAACGACACCGTTACCAGCGCGGGCACCGTAAATGGCTGCTGAAGCGGCATCCTTCAGAATCTCGATAGACTCAATCATCTGAGGATCCAGGTACTGGATGTTATCCACCTGAAGACCGTCAACAATGTAAAGCGGTGAGATGTTACCTCCGTTTGAAGAATAACCACGTACGCGAATATCGGCAGCTTCACCAGGAGAAGCGTTTGTCAAGACGTTGACGCCAGAGACCTTACCCTGAAGGGCTGCACCGGCATCAGTGGTCGACAAAGCCTCAAGTTCGCCGGAGTTCACAGAAGCGACGGCACCTGTCAGGTCGCTCTTCTTCTGAACACCGTAACCGATAACCACCACGTCGTCCAACGTGTTGTTATCTTCTGTCAACACGACGTTAATGTTTGAGCGGCCACCCACGTTCACACGCTGAGTAACATAACCCACATAAGAAATACTGAGAGTAGCGTTTGAAGGCGCATTGACGGAGAACTTACCGTTCAGGTCAGTAATCGCACCGCCCTGTGTACCTTGCACCTTGACACTGGCACCGATAATCGGGTCGCCAGCAGCGTCACTTACCGTTCCCTTTACTACACCCTGAGCCAACGCCCCCATAGGAAGCAAACAGAGCAGAAACAGTAGCATCAAAGGCTTTTGAAGTGATTTAAGACTTTTCATAAAAGCACTGTTTTAGATTGATTGTTATATGAATTGGTTGATAATTAGGTTCTCGGTTTAAAATGAATAGTTGATAATAGGTCAGTACCGTTGTTTCTAACAAGTAATGAATAGTTGATAACAATTGGTGTCTCTCGACACTTTTCGACTGCAAAGATACTTTCTAATTTTAAATAACGGTTTTTCGTTTATAACACGACATTATCGAAAACTATCATTTGGCCGAAAAAGTATAGTTTACTCCTTTATTTTGAGACGAGAAAAGGCCAAAAAGCCATGCAAAGTGTGCAACCAAAACAATAACTTCTGAGAAAAAACAAAAAATACACGCGTGCGCGCGTAATATGAAGGGGAACACGAAAACATCCCACCCATCCTACACTTCTTACACCTGCTTAGGTGTAGGATGGGTGGGATGGGTGGGATGTTTTCGGAATAAGCTATTATTGCGCACGCGTGCGCGATAAAATGGACAAATTGTTGTGTAGCAATCCTGCATTCGGACACGGGCCAATAGAAGTTCAGACACAGATGACCGATGTTAAGATACTGATGGGGGCAGGTCCGTGACTGAAAACCAGTGTATCAATGGATAGTTGGTACTTCAGTTTTGTTCCACGGGGTGGAATAATCGTAAACCAGTGGTTTGGAATCGTAAACCAGTGGTTTAGCGTCGTAAATCGGTGGTTTGGAATCGTAAACCAGTGGTTTAGCGTCGTAAATCGGTGGTTTGGAATCGTAAACCAGTGGTTTAGCATCCAGTTCTCGAGAGAGCAAGAAAAAAATATTTACCTTTCTAAAGCATCCGCCCGGCAGTGGAAGATTCTTGTTTACGGTTTACCTCTGCCAACTCGATGCATTGAAATAATCCGGAAGGGATGCCGCGCCATTTTGAAATAGAGAATCATACATTTTAACATTCCTCATCTTTTCTTTATGTATCAAAACGTTGAGAATCCGCCATAAATTCGCAATGATGATAGTTTTCGATAAGGCAGCGTTACAAATGGACAAATATAATATAATGTAAAATATTACTTTTGCACCCGAAAACGTGGTGTCGAGAGACGCTACGGACTATCAACAATTCATTAACTCGTTCAGACATTTACATGTTAAGACGAAATTATCAACCAAATTATCATAAATTTAACAATCTAAAACAGTGCTTTTATGAAAAGTCTTAAATCACTTCAAAAGCCACTAGTGTTATTGTTCCTGCTCTGTTTGCTTCCCTTGGGGGCGTTGGCTCAGAGCACAGTAAAGGGAACAGTGAATGACGAAGCTGGTGAACCGGTTATCGGTGCGTCGGTGAAAGTGGTTGGTACAAACGCAGGTACTGTGACGGACCTCAATGGTAATTTCTCCGTCACTGCCCCGTCGAATGGCCAACTGGAATTCTCTTATGTGGGTTACAAGACCCAGAAAGTGCAAATCGGTGGAAAGTCTAACATCTCTGTCGTCCTGGTTGAGGACGCTCAGTCGTTGGACGACGTGGTGGTCATCGGTTACGGTGTCCAGAAGAAAAAGTTGGTGACCGGTGCTACTGTTCAGGTAAAGGGTGAAGAAATCGCCAAGCTGAACACCACCAACGCTCTTGAAGCTATGCAGTCGAGTACACCTGGTGTACAGATTACGCAGAGTTCTACTCAGCCTGGTAAGGGCTACAAGGTTTATATCCGTGGTATCGGTACCACTGGCGATTCTGCACCTCTTTATGTAATTGACGGTGTAGCTGGTGGTAATCTTGACGGCATCAACCCTGCAGATATCGAGAGCATTGACGTGCTGAAGGATGCTGCATCGGCTGCCATTTATGGTGCCCGTGCTGCTAACGGCGTTATCCTGGTTACTACCAAGCAGGGTAAGGCTGGCAAGATTGAGCTCAGCTACAATGGTGCTATGGGTTGGTCGAACGCCTACAAGCGTCCACAACTTCTCAATGCCAAGCAGTTTATGACCGTCATTGACGAGTACACTTTCAACACCTCTGGTCAGAAGATGGATTGGGCTGGTTACGTTCCCGCAGACATCCTGACTAAGGTAAACAACGGTTGGGAAGGCACCGACTGGTGGGGCGCATTTGAAAACAAGAATGCTGTTCAGCAGAATCATTCTGTGACCCTGACTGGTGGTACCGACCGTTCTAAGTTCGCTATGTCTTACACCTATACTGGTAACGAAGGTATCATGGGTGCAGACAGAGCTTCTTTCTACAAGCGTCACACCATTCGTATCAACAGCGACCATGTGCTCTTGAAGGCTAAGGATTTCGATGCCATCACCATCGGTGAGAACATTTCACTTGGCTACAGCAAGAATCACGACCTGGCTGAGGACGGTATGTATTGGAGCTATATCCACAGCCTGCTCCAGACTTGCCCGCTCGTGCCACAGTATGCTGATAACGGCGATATTTATTACTATCAGGATTTTGATGGTAATGTGAAGTATGGTCAGGGCTGGAACTCTTCTCTGTTCAGCAACCCGTGGGAGAACCTGATGAAGGGTGGCTTCAACTCTATGGCAGAGAGCCGCAATATCAATGCCAGCGCTACCGCATTCGTTACCATTCAGCCCATCAAGGGTCTGAGATTCCGTTCTCAGTTCAACTATAACTGGGGTTCAGGCGCATACCGTAACTATGGTGAGCCGAGATCTTCTGGTTATGGTAACGCTACATCACCTGTATATAGCGTAAGCCAGAATGCTTGGTTGAACTCTTCTTGGTCTGTGGAGAATACCCTTACTTATGATCTTCCTATTATATCTGGTCACAAGATCAGCGCTATGGCAGGTCAGAGCTTCCAGAGCAGTGCTTGGGGTGTAAACATCGGTGGATCTAACAAGGTTAACTATGGCGACCAGCTCGCAACGCTGAAAGGTTGGGATTCTGCATACCTGACAAACATCAAATTGGTAAATGCTCCTGATGCTACTCTTACTGGTTCTCCTAATGACGAAGAGTACCTCGCTTCTTGGTTCGGTCGTCTGACTTGGGACTACAACGAGAAATACATGGCTACAGTTACCATGCGTTATGATGGTTCAAGTGTCTTCACCGATGGCAAGCGTTGGGGTATCTTCCCGTCTGTATCTGCAGGTTGGGTGATCAGCAATGAGAGCTTCATGGATGGCACCAAGAGCTGGATGGACTTCTTGAAGATTCGTGCAAGCTGGGGACAGAACGGTAACAACCGTATTTCCAAGTATCAGTATCTGGCCTCAATCGCTCTGTCAAGCGACTCTGGCGACAGTGGTTACAAGTTCGGTTCTGACATGGCAACATCTGTTTCTGGAACTCCGAACATTGGTGCTTACGCTGACATCGTTCCTAACCCTGACCTGACATGGGAAACTTCTGAGCAGCTTGACTTCGGTCTCGATGCCCGTTTCCTCAATAGCCGTCTGGGATTGACCTTCGACTGGTATAAGAAGACCACAAAGGACTGGCTGATCACAGCTCCGAATACTGCTATCTTTGGTACCAATCCTGCTGCCATCAATGGTGGTGACGTGGAGAATACCGGTATTGAGATTGCACTCAATTGGAACGACAAGATTGGCAAGGACTTCGGTTACAACATTGGTGTGAACTTCGCTACCAATAAGAACGAGGTAACCCGTATTGCTAATGACAACCACTATATCAATGGTCCGAGCGGTGTGCTCTCACAGGGTACTGAATATATCTACCGTGCTCAGGAAGGCAAGCCCATCGGCTACTTCTACGGTATGTCTTACAGTGGTATCTGGCAGAATCAGGAGCAGATTGACGCTGCTAATGCAGCATCTATTGCAAACCACCCGGAAGTTGTTGAACAGTATATTGCTAACGAGCAAGTATTTAAAGGTACGTGGGCTGATGCACAGCCTGGTGACTGCATCTGGGACGACTGGAATGGTGATGGTGTGATTACCTATGCTGAAGGTGATGCTTGTGACCGTCA
Organism: uncultured Prevotellaceae bacterium; assembly: GCA_900318585.1. Taxonomy (GTDB): domain Bacteria; phylum Bacteroidota; class Bacteroidia; order Bacteroidales; family Bacteroidaceae; genus Prevotella. Next base: position 52,772 of record ONKY01000027.1, on the reverse strand, counting down.
CGAGATTGGTAATCCTAACCCGGACATTATGCTTGGCGTCAACCTTGGTTTGAACTACAAGGGCTTTGACTTCGCTGTAAACGGTGCTGGTGCATTTGGTATGCAGATTATGCGTTCTTACCGTTCGTTCAGTGATGCTCCTTACCAGAACTATGACACCTCGATCCTGAATCGTTGGGTTGGTGAAGGTTCTTCTAACACTCAGCCTCGCATTTCAGCTACTGGTCATTCGAACACGAACTGGGTTTCTACCCGTTACATGGAGGATGCTGACTATTTCAAGATCAAGACCGTTACGCTGGGTTACGACTTCAAGCATGTCTGGAAGTCTTGCCCGTTCCAGCAGCTCCGCTTCTATGTTCAGGCTCAGAACCTCTTCACCTTCACTGGTTACACTGGCCTCGATCCTGAGGTAGGTAACTCTGCAGGTGGTAATGGTTGGGCTTCTGGTGTTGACCTGGGTCTCTACCCGCCGTCTCGTACATATTTGGTAGGTGCTAGTATTAAATTCTAATTCGACAATTTAGTTATGAAGAAATATATTTTATCATCGTTAGCTGTTTTGTCAGCAGCAACAATGTTCACAGCTTGTAACGACATGCTGGATACTGATCCGCGTGTTACTGCGATGACCGCAGCTACATTCCCTGGTAAGCCAGCAGATGTTGAGGCTTTGAATGCAGCTACCTATAGTATCATGAATACGCTGGGTGGCGGCGACCAAAGTGGTATCTTAAATAATCCTTTCTACTGGTGGTCTCTCATGTCAGACGACTGCTACGGCAGTGGTGGTTTGCAGGATAATGTAGCAAAGTCACTGCATCATTTCACAACTGCAAGTGCTAACCAGTATGAGCAGGATTTCATCCTTCTTTATGGTGGTATTTCTCGTGCCAACAACCAAATTGAGACTATCGACAACGTGGAATGGACTGAAGCTCAGAAGACCCAGCGCAATCAGCTGCTCGGTGAGGCTTACTTCATGCGTGGCCTCTACTTTATGTGGCTCAGCCAGTTGTACGGCGATGTACCTCTGATTACCTCTACCGTTATCACTGAAGAGATGAAGGAGCAGGTAAGCGCTGAGGAGTTCATCTACCCGCAGATTATTTCAGACTTTGTTTCTGCCAAGTCTTTGATGAAGGCAGAGCGTGCCAATGGCTCTGGCCATGCCGACAAGTATGCTGCCGAAGCATTTATTGCACGTGCATGGATGTTCTGGGCTGGTTTCTATAAGAAGGTTGGTGAGCTCGCTAATGGTGATGCCACAATCAATCTTGTAGAACAGGAGGGTTGCCCTGGTGGTACTCTGTCAAAGGCTCAGGTTGTTGAAGGCCTTAAGGACATCGTTTCCAATGGCGGTTACAAGCTCTGCGAGGACTTCCGCTCACTCTGGCAGTACTCTAACAGTCTGCTTTGGGATGAGGCACACGATCCTAATGTGAAGAAGCAGTATGAGTTCATCAAGGACATGAAGCGTGAGAACTGCTTCGACCAGCCTGGTATGGGTAATGGTAACACGGAGGAGATTTTCCAGATTCAGTTTATGAATGCTTCTAAGTGGGCTATCGGTGGTACCTATAATAACCCGCGTATGTACTCTAATTACCTCTCTTGTTTCTGGGGTCTTCGTAATGGTGCAACCAACGATAATGGTAAGCGCGACAAGACTTATCCGTTCAACCAGGGTTGGGGTCAAGGCACTCCTTCATGCAACCTCTGGGAGGACTGGACAGCCGCTGAGACTAAAGGTGGTTATTCCGATATCCGTAAGCTTGGTACGCTGATCGACCTTGACAATGAGCTCGATGCCTATACCTACGAGAAGGACGACAACGAGGAGTCTGGCTATGCTGTCAAGAAGTACGCTGATGTTAATCTTTGGGCTTGCGCTGCTGACAACGATTCTTGGTGGTCAAAGTGTGAGGGCTATACATCCAGCTCGCTTGACAACAAGCAGCAGGGTGACCACTTCGAGGACTACTACCTGATGCGTTATGCTGACGTCCTGCTGATGCTGACCGAGCTCACTGGTGATGCCCAGTACATGAATCAGGTTCAGGCTCGTGCAGGAGTACCTCAGACCGGATACTCATTGGAAAACGTTCAGAACGAGCGCCGCTGGGAGTTTGCATTAGAGGGTCTTCGTTTCAACGATATGCGTCGTTGGTCTGGTATCAACTCGGGTGAAAACTCATACGCTGCAAAGGCTCTCCAAGCTCAGAACGGAAAGCAGATTGTATGTCTTGGTAAGAAGGATGCTAAGCGTTCTATGGCACACATGACCTGCTCTTGGCAGAAGCGTTATGCTGATACCAACGGTTTCTTGCCGAAACCTCAGGCTCAGATTACTTTGATGAGTGGTAAGATGCAGCAGAACCCAGGATGGGACGAGAACGCTGCTCCGTCAGAGTATACATATAAAGTTATTTATTAATTATTTATAGGAAACAATATGAAAAAGATATTATTTTTGCTTGTTGCAGCCGTATGCGCTTTCGCTGCTTGCGATCCTGTTCAGGAGGACATCAGCAACGGCGGTCACATCACGCTTGACGAACTCAAGGCAAAGACCACTGTTACGACTGATAAGGCAAACAACGGCCTGAATGGTAATGTGATTTCTTGCCAGACATTAGCAGCAGTCAATGCTAAGTGGAGTATTGGCGGTAAGGAATTCCTCGGTAACTTTGCTAAGAGAAAGATGAAGGTTGAGAGGGATGCGGCGACTGGTAATTATAAGGATACTCCTTATACAGTAATCCTGACAGCTCTTTGTCCTGATGGTACCGAGCTTACTGCAGAATACGATTTAACATGTCAGGATGTCACTGACGAGCTCCAGAAGATTTACATCTATGGTGGTGATAATCTTAAGGAATTTCCTGAGCAAGTGCCATTCCAGCCCGGTGCTTGGGACGCAGCAGCTATGCGTTTCAGCTCAACTGAGGGTGCACACCTGCCCACTATCCCCGATCCCGTCTACTTCGGTTTGAAGACCCTGATCTTCGACGTATCAGATGTTAGTGCAGACTTCGATTTGAAGGTTATGAACGGTTGGTGGAGTAACACCTATTACGATCACGTGAAGTGGGTGTCTGGTTTGAACGAACTCCAGATCACCGAGACCATGGCTAATGAGTGCGCTAAGGGTGGTGAAGGTCGTGACCTCGACCTCATGCTGTACAGCGGCTCCATGACGCTCAACGCTGTCTACTATGAGGAATAATCATTCCTTATCGGTATAATTTAATAATAGGCTGACTCATTGATTTGAGTCAGCCTTTTATAGCAAAAAAATGATAAACAAAAGCAAAGTATCCGATGCCGTCCTCTTTGTAAGCCTCTTGGCTTTCATTTCTTTTACCGTATATATATTATATATCAACTTAGAGGTACTCTATACGGCACATGATCGTTCCGAATTCATTTTCGGAACACCTTTCTTCCATACACTCCTATCAAAGCCCTTTGGCTTGATGCAGTATGTAGGAGCCTGGCTAACACAGTTATGCTATAGACCGTCGTTGGGTGCAAGTGTGATGATGGTTATCTGGACGCTCATATTCTGTGTGGGTGTCAAGGCCTTCCGGTTAGAAGAAAAGACTGCGGGGTGGCGTATCAGCGGGAATGGCGCTTCTGCGCTCATGCTCTTGCCAGTTGCCTGCCTGATCGTCTCCGTTGTCGATTTGGGTTACTGGATTTATATATCCACAATCAGAGGCTATTGGTTCTCCCAGTCGGTAGGTTATCTCGTTATGCTGCTACTCTTGTGGGCAGCACGTTGCACTCCTCGCAAATGGCACTTTGTCTGGTATCTGATTGCTGTTTGCATCTATCCGGTGTTGGGATGGTTTGCTTTGCTTTTCTTTTTATGTTTGGCGCTTTCCGAAAAGCCAACTTGGCGTGAACTCATAGGCGCCGCTTTGCTCCTCTTTACCGCCAGCATCTGGCATACTCAGTTCTATTCGAATCTGAAATTCGACGATGTTGTATTGGCAGGCTTCCCTCGTTTCGATACGCCAAGCGATAGTAGCCCCCAACTTTCCTACCCGTTCTGGGCACTGGGTATTGTATCGGTGCTTATCTCGCTCTGTGGCCGTTATCTTGCTAAAGCCCCGAAAGTCGCATGGTTTGTGCCGGTGTTGAGTGCTGTTGCAGGCATTGCATTTATCTCGTCGTTCAAGTACCAAGACAAGAACTACATTGACGAAATGCGTATGGTGCGCCTCGCTTCTAACGACAACTGGAAGGAGGTCCTTAAAATAGCAGAAGAAAACAAGAGGCCAACCAGCACGATGGTGTTTCTTAAGAATATCGCCCTGATGAACGAAGGCGGCTTACTCGATCGTTCGTTCAAATTGAGCAACGATGCCGCCAATATCAACAACCCCGATACACTCCACGTCACCCTTTTGGACATTGCATCGCCTCTGGTATATTACAACTACGGTATGATGAATGAGGCCATCCGTTTGAATTTTGAAAATGCCATACAAGCAGGCTTCTCACCCTTCTATCTGAAGATGCTTACCCGATGTGCCCTGGCCGTAGGAGACAAAAAACTGGTAGAACGCTATACCACCATATTACATCATCGTCCGTTTTACGGCGACTGGCAACCGGCTCCTGTCACAGAAAAGATCAAGGCCTTGCAGAAAAGCTACCCCGATGAGCTCACTGGCGTTGAGAACAGTGACAGCTATCTTGTCAATGGTATCAGCCTCTGGTACGAATCCGACAGTAAAGTGGCTTCTGAGCAGGCCTTGTTCTATGCCATGCTACGTTGCGACTCCCGCCGTTTCTGGGCTTCGCTGCGCAACTATGTGAAGTTGCACATGAACGAGCAATTTCCTTTGCATGCGATGGAGGCTTATATCCTCTTTATGGATAAGGCCCCGGAAGAAAAACGTATGATGCTCCCTGTCGAACAGTCCGTTTACGACCGCTACAAAAAGTTCTGGAGCACCATGGAAAGTTTTGCAAAGCCTGGTATGACACTTGAAAAGGTTGGCGAAGAAATGCGCCAAGAATTTGGAGACACCTACTGGTGGTACAATATCTTCGGAAGAAAACCCATTTATATTGGTGGCGGAATCGGTCACGAAGTTCAATCATAAGAAAACAATGAAAAGATATATCCTCCCTAATTACCTGCTTTTAGCTTTTGTCATGCTGCTCTTGGCATCGTGCACAAATCACCCTGATGTGCCTGCTACATCCAAGGAGACCAAGTGCCTGCCTGCCATCTTCCCTGATTATTGCAATGTCACCGTGCCTTGCAACATCGCACCACTCAACTTCATGCTCCCTACTGATGAGTACGAAGCGTGCGTGGCACGTCTCACCACGCCCGACGGCCAGCAGCAGACTTACGGCAATGGTGTGAAGGTACAAATTCCCGAAGAGGAATGGCACGCCATGCTCGATGCCTCGAAGGGTAAGCGTATCAAAGTAGAGGTTTGGGGCCAGAAAGCGGGTGAATGGTTGTCGTTCACTCCGTTTGACATACACATAGCCAAGGATTCCATCGACGAATACCTGTCATATCGCCTCATTGAACCGTCGTATGTCGCGTGGACCTACATGGAAATAGCCCAGCGTAACCTTACCTCGTTTGAAGAGACCCAGATCTTCAACAACGAGATTACCATGAACAACAAAAAGATAGGCCAATGCATCAACTGCCATAGCTATCAGAACTACAAGACTGACAATATGCTCTTTCACGTTCGTCTGTCTAATGCCGGTACCGTGATTGTGAACGACGGTAAGGTATCGAGAGTCAATATGAAGCGCGACTACACCATCTCTGGAGGTGTCTATCCGTCATGGCATCCCACAGCCAAACTGGTAGCTTTCTCGACCAACAAGACGAGGCAGGCATTCCATACGTTAAACCCCAACAAGATTGAGGTTTACGACCTGGCCAGTGACATGATTCTCTATGATGTGGAGACCGACTCGGTAAGCATCGTCAGTGCTGATTCCACGCTGTTGGAGGTGTATCCCACCTGGTCGCCCGATGGCAAATACCTTTATTACTGTAAGTCTGTCCCGCTGCCGGAGGAGATGCGCGACAAGGATATCAGAACCACCTACGCGAAAATACAATACAACCTCTATCGTCGTTCGTTTGACCTGGAAACACACGGCTTCGGCGAAGAGGAGCTGGTATATGATGCAGCATCGGCCGACAAGAGCGTCACATTGCCACGCATCAGTCCCGACGGGCGCTACCTGTTGTTTGCCCTGGGGCAATATGGCTGTTTCCATAGCCGACACCATGATGCCGACATTGTTTGTATCCCGATGGAACAATATACTGGCACCGGACTCAACGCAGAAACCGCATCGCCCGTTGACCTCACCCTCCTCAACAGCAAGGACTTTTCTGACAGCTACCCCTCATGGTCGAGCAACGGTCATTGGATCATGATTGCCAGTCGCCGTGACGATGATAACTACAGCCGTGTCTATTTTGCCTATTTCAACAACGGGAAAGTGGAAAAGGCCTTCCTCTTGCCACAGGAAGACCCCGAACTGCATATCAGTCTTTTGAAGAGCTATAACCGTCCGGAGTTCATGGTTGAACCTGTCAAAATCAGCGTCGAGGAGTTCAGCAGGGTGTTTGATAAGTAAATGATTATCATGAAAAGACTATTCTTTATCTTATATTCTTTATTCATTAGCGTAGCGCTCTCGTTGGCTCAGAAAAATCCCAAGCCGGGATATATCGTTACAAACACTGGCGATACGATTAGGGGAATCATTGACTTTCGCACGAACGATATACTGTCCAAAAAATGTGAATTCTGGGCTAATGGAGAAAGCGAGAGCAAGACCTATAATCCAGGTGAGATTGAGAGTTTCAGGTTCGACCATAACGGAAAGTATTTTGTTACACGCCGACTGAATGTATATGGCGACCCACAATTATACTTTGCAGAGTTTATGGTTCAAGGCAAAATGAACCTATACTGTGTTACAGACAAGTATGCCGAATACTTTTTCTTTGAACGTGAGGATGGTGAGATGGCACAATTTACCAACAGGTCATTAATATCGTCATCATCTATTCAAGAAGAAATAAATAATCAACAGGAGAAGAAGGAACAATACGGAAAAGTGAAGATCCTGCTGAAGGACTCATGGAATGCCGTTCAAGACATGAATGTGACAGATTTGTCGAGAAAAAAGCTTGTAAACGTTGTTCGCGACTATCACAAAGATGTATGTACTGATGGCAGCTCGTGCATGGTGTACGAATACAAGCCCGAATCTGACAGGGTAAAAACTCATCTCAAGGCATTTGCTGGTTATACCTACTATTTGAAAGAGAATACCGACAAGCAAAACCTGGATGAGAACTACTCTGGCAGCGCCTTTGATTTCGGGCTTGGTGTAGAGATTGACATAGAGCGATTGATGAAGGGCGGCAGCCTCGAACTGGGTGTCTCGTATTCTCCCAAGGCAAAATTCGAACACGATGTGTTGGTACGTGGAGGGCTTGAACCATCACATACTGTATATGAAAAAGGCAGGGTGGCTTACGCTTTTGGCATGGTGAAGCGCTTCGGTAGCGGAAAGATTCTCCCGCTTGTCCGTGGCGGCGGATTCTATGTGCTGAATTTCGGAAACAAGGAGACCCGGTATTACAGGGATAATATTTATGAATGGGAGTGGGACAACACCAAACACTATGGACTCTATCTCGGTGCAGGCATCCAGATGGCAGTAGGCAAGCATTTTGCCCGAATGCATGGTGACTGGTACAAGTCCTTGGAATCTTCAGATATAGGTAATATGATGAGGTGGGGTGTTACTGCTGAGTTCGTGCTGTAGAGAAAAAGTGAGTCAGCAGAACACTACGCATCCAGGAACTGAATGATTGAATCATTACAAACAGGAATGAGAAAATGAAGAATTTACATCTGTTGTGCACGCTCCTTTTCAGTGGGGCCGTTCTCCTCTTCTTCGGATTGGCCTATCCGCATCACCTGCATTATCAGGAACAGTACCAGCTATTCCTCTTCGAATGCACCTACGCGTGGGAGATTGTTCGACTACCCGGTGGCGTCGCCGACTTGTTGGGACGCTTCTGCACGCAGTTCTTTCTTTTTGCCTGGGTGGGGGCAGCTATCATTGCGGTTCTGCTCTCGGCGGTACAGCTCCTGACGCTCCGGTTGGCCAGTTTTTTGTCCCGAGGGGTACAAAGTGTGTCATTACAATGGGGCTGGCTTTATGGTCTGAGTTTTGTGCCTTCGTTTTTACTCTGGCTCTTCCTGCTTGATGAGAATGCGTTGTTAGGAGGCGTCTGGGCAGTCCTGCTCACGCAGCTCGCTATCTTGGGGCTTGTCCGGTTACCAAACGGATGGGTGCGCCGCATTCTGTTTGTTGTCACCATTCTGATACTCTATTGGATGGCCTTAGGTGGTGACCATTATCATCGTTACCCGACAATGTTCCCTACCCTGCTCTATGCTGCATGGCTCTCCGCCATCATCATCCCCTTTCTGGTTCATTTCTTCAAGGTTCATGGTTCAAGGTTTAAGGTTCAAGGTTCATCTGGACGGCGGCAGCATATTATTCACTATTCACTATTCACTGTTACCTTCATAATCATGATGATGATTGTCTGGAAGAGCGCCAATTTCAAGGCCGAGACGGTGATGCAATACGACTTCATGGCCCGCTTCCAGCAATGGAACCGCATACTTGAAACCGTCAATGCCGAAAAGCCTAACAACCAGATTGGTGTGACGGTACAGAACCTTGCCTTGGCGATGCACGGCCAGCTCGCCAATCACCTCTTCGACTATAATCAGAATGGCCTTGCCGGTCTCCTACCCGATGTCCAGAGCGATGCCACCAGTCCTCTACCTACTGCCGAGGCATTCTATCAACTGGGAATGATCAATGTCGCCCAGCGAACGGTGTTTGAGGCGCAGGAAGCCATTCTCGACTTTCAGAAAAGTGGCCGATGCTACAAACGATTAGCGCAGACCAACCTGATTAACGGTAGCTACGAAGTAGCTCGCAAATACCTCACGGCGCTACAAAAGACACTCTTCTATCGTGATTGGGCCAACGAGACGCTGCCGCTATTAGGCAATGAAGAGGCGATAGCTAAGCATCCGGAATACGGACGCCTGCGTCAGTGCGCCTATAAAGAAGACGCTTACTTCAGTGACCATGTGACACCCGAGATGCTCGAAAACCTCTTTTATGGAAATAAAGAAAACAGCCTGGCCTTTGAATACCTGAAGGCCTACTATATGCTGACGGGCGACCGAGAAGGCTATACCAAATTATTACTTCAAACCTCTGCTAAGCAATGAAACGATATACGATTATACCCTTTTCCCTTTTAACCCTTTTGCTTTTCCTCGCCGCTTGCACTGAGACAATCAGCGATGCAAAGCAAGAGACGGCCCTGCCCTCTATCTACCCCGACTACCTCGGTGTCACCATCCCCGTGAACATCGCCCCCCTCAACTTTTGCATGGCAGATGAGCAGGTATTGTGCATCGATGCCGTCATTACAGACCGCAATGGGCATAGCCTGCACAGCCAGGGAGAAGAAGCTGTTGACTTCAACCTTAACGACTGGCACACTCTGCTCGCTCAGAATCGTAACGATTCGCTCAGCGTGACTGTTTCGGCCAAGTATGCCGATGGTTGGCACACTTATAGCCCTTTCTCCATCTACGTCAGCCCTGACAGCATAGACTACGGAATCTGCTACCGTCTGATTGCGCCAGGCTACGAGGTATGGAGCAAAATGGGCATCTACGAACGCGATCTCTCCTCGTTCGATGAGCGTGCGTTGATTGAGAATACACAATTCGAGGGTTGCGTCAACTGCCATAGCTTCAACCGAGGCAACCCTGCCGATATGAGCCTTCATATCCGTGGCCCTCACGGAGCCACGCTGCTGCGCCATGGTGATGGGACTCTCACCGCTTACAACACCAAAACTCCGCAGACGCTCGGTTTTTGTGTTTATCCCTACTGGCACCCTTCTGGCCGCTATATTGCCTATTCCACCAACGCGACGAGTCAGCTGTTTCACATCGCAGGAAGCAATCGTGTAGAGGTATTCGATACCGCCTCTGACCTCCAGGTCTACGACGTAGAGAAAAATGAGCTGTTGCTCTCTCCCCTGCTCAAGCAAGACTCTATTTATGAGACCTATCCAGTCTTTTCGGCCGATGGACATTCGCTCTATTTCTGTGCAGCCCGCGCCCTTCCTGAAGACAGTCATGAGCTCGACTCGATTCACTATAACCTCTGCCGCATCGACTTCGACCCTGCCACGGGCACCTTCGGCGACAGCATAGACCTCGTCATTGATGCTTCAACCTTCTCCCCACGGGGAGATCGGGAGGGGGCTTCCATCTCCTTCCCCCGTCCCTCCTACGACGGACGTTTCCTGTGCTACACACTCTCCAACTACGGGCAGTTCAGCATTTGGCATCATGAGGCTGATCTCTATTTGCTCGATCTCTCTACAGGAGAGAGCCGTCCCATGACTGCAGCTAACTCTGAAGATACAGAATCGTTCCACAACTGGAGCACCAATTCGCGCTGGCTCGTGCTAAGTTCCCGTCGCGATGACGGTCTTTTTACACGCCCATATTTCTGTCACGTCGATGCTCAGGGAACTGTCACCAAGGCCTTTATGTTGCCGCAGCGCAACCCCCGTCGCTTCTATCGCGAGCGTTTTCTTTCCTTCAATGTGCCCGATTTCATCATCACCCCTACCCGCTTCGACGGTTCTAAGGCCTGTCGTATCATCAACGATGAGTCCCGCAAGAACTTTAGCGTGCGCTAAGCGCTCGACACCCAGGAACATTAGCCTGAGCAATAACCACTAAAGTAACCAAAACTTTCTATTTGAAAGACTGATATTATCGAGAAAGTATCTGTTACAGGAAAGAAAGTTTCAAACGAATAAATATAGTAATTTTGCAGACAGTAACCAAATTAGTTAGTACTTAGATATACATTGTTATTGGTATTACACTTTAGAGTCGGTGCTGCGTCGTGATGACGCGGCACTTTTTTTTCTGTTTTAATAGATGAAAAGGCGAAAAAAGTAGACTTCTTGTGTTCTAATTCGAGGAAATTGAGTATCTTTGCAGTCGCATGATAAAAATAGAGAAAAAAGACATCTGGCTGTTTATTGCACAGGCAGGAGTGTGGACAGTAATTCTGTTTGCGCTGCCTTTGGCTACTTTCCTGAGCACACGTGACTGGGAATCTACGCATACCTCGCTCGTGTTGGTGTGGCAATTACTCCGCGGTCCACTGGTGCTCTATTTCGCCAACTTCTACATCTTCGGTCCTCATCTGTTCTTCCGTCGCCGCTACGGACTTTTCCTGCTTTGCAACCTGTTGCTTGTGCTTGCCGTGAACTATGGCTTCTTTTTCAGCTATTTCCTCATCAAGGAGCATGTTCCCGCAATGAATTCTGCCGCCTGGATTGGGTTCTTCTCAGGAGCTTTCATGTTCCTGCTGCTGAACTTGGTGATGGCCGCCATTGCCATCGGCATTCTCCATTTCATCCGCATCCGCCAGATCAAGCAACAGTTGAAAGATGAGAAGGCGAAGAGTACCGAGGCGGAACTTGCCTGGCTGAAGAGCCAGATTAACCCCCACTTCCTCTTCAATACACTGAACAATATCAGCAGCCTCACGCAGATTGACCCCGACGCTGCCCAGGATGCCATAGCCCAGCTGAGTGACTTGCTGCGTTACGCCATGTACGAGACCAACAAGAAGTTGGTGCCTATCAAGGGCGAGGTGGAATTTATGCGTAACTATGTTTCCTTGATGAAACTGCGGTGCAACGAGAAGGCTAAGGTCAATTGTCAATTCTCAATCGTCAACGATCAATTGGTCATCGCACCGCTGCTGTTCATCTCGCTCATCGAAAACGCCTTCAAGCACGGACTGAGCAGCAGCCGTCCATCGAAGATAGACATCCTCTTAGAGCAGAAGGCCGACACACTCGTCTTCACCTGCGACAACACCAACTACCCGAAGGACGACGGCGACCGCAGCGGTTCGGGCATCGGCCTGGAGAACACCCGCCGCCGGCTGGAACTGATGTACGCCAACCGCTATACCTGGGAACAGAAAATTGAGAATGACATCTACCATGTTCGTATAGAATTGGTAATGGACAACTAATAATTGAGAATAGATGGCACTCACTTGTATCATCGTAGACGACGAGCCGTTGGCTGTCAAGCTGTTAGAGTCGTTTGTCAGCAAGACACCCGACCTGGTACTGCTTGGCAGCTTCACAGATTCCGTCGAGGCCATTAATGCCGTGAAGGAGCAGCGGCCCAACCTGCTCTTTCTCGACATCCAGATGCCTGACCTCAATGGTATGGAGCTTGCTCACATGATACCCGAAGGTACGAGAGTCATCTTCACCACCGCCTTCAAGGAGTACGCCTTCGAGAGCTACGAGGTGTCAGCACTCGACTTTCTTCTGAAGCCCATTCGCTACAACAAGTTCATAGCTGCCGTCGAGAAGGCAAAGGAATGGTATCTTTCCCGACCTCCCATGGGGGAAGGAGGGTCTACCGGAGTTCTGTCTGCAGCAGCTACAGCGGCAAATAATTCCTCACTCTATATCAAGGTTGACGGTGAGTTATGCCAAGTATCCTTTGACCGGATTCTCTATGTCTGTGGTATGAAAGACTACGTAATGTTCTATCTGGAAGGCCAGCGCAAACCGCTCATCACCCACCTCACCATGAAGGCCGTCGAGGAGATGCTGCCGAAGCAACAGTTCATGCGCGTACACCGTTCCTATATCGTTGCCGTAGACAAAATCCGCAAGGTAGACCGTAACGACTGCATTTATATTGGCGAACAGGAAGGCAATGGAGAGATTATCCACGTAACGGAGGCCTACCTCTCCCCCTTCCGAGAATATCTGAGCTCAAGGTCTGCCACAGGATGATGCAAACGTTTGCGCGAGGTAACAAGTAAGTTCATCGGCATCGCGGCGGTGACTAAACGCCTTTTTCAGTACCTTTGCCAACAAATTTGGCGAAGTTACTGCGTCTCGGTAAAAAAAGAAATGAATTTCTTTGTTTTGCTCTCGACTTTTCGTAACTTTGCAGACAGAATGACTAAAAACGAAAACGACATGAAAAAAGATTTCCTCCTGAAGCTGACATTACTTCTCGTCGCTTGTCACTTAACGCTCGGATCTCCATACTCATCACTCTGTGCTCAGGGGTGGCCGCAGCAGTATGGCGGCGTAATGCTGCAAGGGTTCTACTGGGACTCCTACGACGACTCACAGTGGGCAGTGCTGGAAAAGCAGGCCGATGACCTGGCCGCCTCGTTTGCCCTTGTATGGATACCCCAAAGCGGCAACTGTGGCGGGCAGTCCATGGGTTATGACGACCTCTACTGGTTTCCCGGCTCTGGCCATTACGACAGTTCCTTTGGCACGGAGGCACAGCTGCGCTCCATGATCAGCACGTTCAAGGCCAAGGGCATCGGCACCATAGCCGACGTGGTGATTAACCACCGCCGCAACGTTTCATCGTGGACGGACTTCCCTGCAGAGACCTACAACGGCGTGACCTACCAGCTCACTTATCAGGACATCTGCAAGAATGACGAGGCAGCCGCGAAAGGCCACGCCGTTGGGCCCAACAACGACACCGGCGAGGGATGGGACGGTATGCGTGACCTGGACCACAAGAGCGCGAACGTGCAGAATAGTGTGAAAGCCTATTTGGACATGCTGCTCAATGATCTGGGCTACATAGGCTTCCGCTACGACATGGTGAAGGGCTACGCGGCAGAGTATACGAAGATGTATAACGAGAGTGCCAAGCCACAGTTCTCCGTCGGTGAGTGCTGGGACGGCACGAACACCATCCGCAACTGGATTGACGGCACAGGCAAGACCAGTGCTGCCTTCGACTTCCAGTTCCGCTATACCGTGCGCAACGCCGCCCATAGCGGTGACTGGACACAGTTAGGCAAGACCAACGAGGGCAACTGGCCGCTGGTGAGCAAAAGCCTGATGAGCGGTAGTTACAGACAGTGGGCGGTCACCTTCGTCGAGAACCATGATACAGAGAAACGGTCGAATGCTGCGCAGGACCCGTTGAAGAAGGACACGCTGGCTGCTAATGCCTTCATGTTGGCCATGCCGGGCACGCCCTGCGTATTCCTAAAACACTGGCAGGCCTACAAGCCGGAAATCAAGGCCATGATTGAGGCCCGTCAGCTGGCTGGCATTCACAATATGAGCGAGACGGTGAATATGGCCAGCAGCCGCGACTACTATGCCATCTGTTCAACGGGCAGCAAGGGTCAGCTCCTCGCCGTCGTGGGCACAAAGGCCAATACGTATGCGCCGAACGGCAGCTGGACGCGCATCCTCTCCGGTTATCACTACACCTATTTCCTGCAGAGCAGCATGAACACGGCGTGGGTAAGCCTGGGCTCCGGCAGCTACGAGGGTGAGCAGCAGGCGGTGCTGACGGCTGTCTCTGACGATGCCGACGCCAAACTGGTATATACATTGGATGGAACGACACCTACCGCCGCCAGCCCATCAGCGGCTTCCGGCACTTCTATCACCCTGCCCATCGGTCAGACGGTGCTCACCGTGGGACTCCTGACGGGTGGCAGCGTCACGGGTATCATAACCCGTACGGTGACCTGCCTGAAGCCGGAAGAGAAGCCGCAGGTGCAGGTGCCCAGCTTCTGCACCGTCAACGAGGGTGAGGTATGCGCCTTCTTCGAGGCTCCTACTACATGGAGCAACACCATCAAATGCTGGGCGTGGACGGACTCACCTTCAGACAACTTCACTGGTGGCAGCTGGCCTGGCGTGAGCTGCGAGCTTTTGGGCACTGCCGACAATGGCAAAAAGGTGTGGAAATGGACTTGGAATGGAAAGAAACAGAACAACAGTTCCGCCAAGCAGCCAGCTATGATTATCTTTAACAATAGCGGCCAGCCTCAGACGGCAGATTTGGTCTTCAAGAACGGCGGTTACTATGACAAGGATGGCCTGCAGGCCATCGTCAGCGCCACAGCCATCGATCATAGGCTGACGACTGTCGACGCCCCAGATGTAATCTACGACTTACAGGGAAGGAAAGTTGAAGGCCATTATCTGCGCAAGGGAATCTATGTGCGCAAAGGAGAGAATACAAAAAAGTTCATCAATAAGTAATCAAACTTTAATCACAAAAAGATTATGGAACAACAGAAGCGTTACGGTCATTTCGACGACCAACACCGTGAATACGTCATTACCGATCCGAAGACCCCTTGGCCCTGGATCAACTACTTAGGCAACGAGGATTTCTTCTCGCTCATCTCCAACACCGCTGGCGGCTATAGCTTCTATAAGGATGCCAAGTTCCGCCGCATCACCCGCTATCGCTACAATAACGTGCCGATGGACAATGGCGGCCGCTACTTCTATATCGTAGACGGCGGTTCCCCTGCAGTCATCTGGTCACCCGGCTGGAAACCCTGTAAGACGCCGCTCGATTTCTACGAGTGCCGCCACGGCATGGGCTACACCCGCATCACGGGCCGCAAGAACGGTGTGGAGGCCAGTGTACTCTTCTTCGTACCACTGGGCAAGTGGGCCGAGGTACAAAAGCTGACGCTGAAGAACGAGGAAAAAAAAAAAAAAAACTTAAAACTCTTCTCCTTCGAGGAGTGGTGCCTCTGGAACGCCGCTACTGATATGGAGAATTTCCAGCGCAACTTCTCTACCGGCGAAGTAGAAATCGAACTCTCCTCCCCAACGGGGGCAGGCCAGAAGGGGGCCACCATCTATCACAAGACAGAATACCGTGAGCGCCGTAACCACTACGCCTTCTATCATGTCAATACCGAGATTCAGGGTTACGACACTGACCGCGAGACCTTCGTAGGCCTCTACAACGAGTTCAGCAACCCCGATGCCGTCGTGGAGGGTAAGCCCCGCAACAGCCACGCCCACGGCTGGAGCCCCATCGCCTCGCATTACATTGAGGTGACGCTGCAGCCCGGCGAGTCGAAAGACTTCGTATTCATCCTTGGCTATATCGAGAATGAGCAGGACAAGAAATTCTCTGCCCCACAGGTAATCAACAAGGAGAAAGCCCACGCACTGATTGCCGAACTCGACACCACCGAGAAGGTGGACAAGGCATTCGCCGAGCTGAACGCCTACTGGGACGCCCTATTGAATATCTACAAGGTTCGCACGGGCAACGACAAGCTCGACCGCATGGTGAACATCTGGAACCAATACCAGTGCATGGTCACCTTCAATTTCTCACGTTCGGCATCGTTCTTCGAGAGCGGCGTAGGCCGTGGCATGGGCTTCCGCGATTCCAATCAGGATCTCGTGGGCTTCGTCCATCAGATTCCTCCGCGTGCCCGTCAGCGCATCATCGACATTGCCTCCACACAGTTCCCCGACGGCGGCTGCTACCATCAGTACCAGCCCCTCACGAAGCGCGGCAACAACGACATTGGCGGCGGCTTCAACGATGACCCCTGCTGGCTCATCTTCGGCACCGTGGCCTATATCAAGGAGACGGGCGACTTCTCCATCCTTGACGAGATGGTACCGTTCGACAATCAGCCGGGCACCGAGGTGACACTCTTCGAACACCTGAAAGTGTCGATGGACCACGTCATCAAAAACCTCGGCCCACATGCGCTGCCGCTTATCGGTCGCGCTGACTGGAACGACTGCCTGAACCTGAACTGCTTCTCGTGGGATCCGAACGAGTCGTTCCAGACCACTGAGAACGTATCTGAGGGCACCAAGGCCGAGAGCCTCATGATAGCCGGACTCTTTGTCGTCACAGGCAAGGACTACGTGGCGCTTTGCAAAAAGCTTGCAGAGCTCACAAAGAAGACAGAGTACGCAGAGGAGGCCGAGCGTATGCAGCAGGCCGTCGATGCGATGGTCGAGGCCGTAAAGAAGCACGGTTGGGACGGCGAATGGTACCTTCGTGCCTACGACTTCTATGGCCGCAAGATTGGTTCTAACGAGTGCGACGAGGCCAAGATATTCATTGAGTCGCAGGGCTGGTGTACGATGGCCGAGATTGGTGCCGAGAATGGTATGGTGGCCAAGAGCCTCGACTCCTGCAAGAAGTATCTGGAGTGCGAACACGGTATGGTTTTGAACAACCCCGCCTTCACCAAATATATCTATGAGTATGGTGAAATCTCCAGCTATCCTGAGGGTTACAAGGAGAATGCAGGTATCTTCTGCCACAACAATCCCTGGGTCATTATCGGCGAGTGCTTGGCAGGCCGCGGCAACGATGCGTGGAGCCACTACGCCAAGATACTCCCCTCGTATGTTGAGGAGAAATACCAGACGCTGCACAAGGTGGAGCCTTACGTGAACTGCCAGATGGTAGCCGGCAAGGACGCCTTCAAGCCTGGCGAGGGTAAGAACTCATGGCTCACGGGCACTGCCGCCTGGATGTGGTACACCGTCTCGGAGTTTATCCTCGGCATCAAGCCCGACTACGACGGCATCCGCATTGACCCCTGCCTGCCTGAGACTGCTACCGACTACACCGTCAGCCGCAAGTTCCGCGAGGCCGAGTACGAGATTGCCATCCATCCCAACGGCTCGCAGAAGGGCGTGAAGCAGATTGTACTCGACGGTTCCCCCGTCGAAGGCACCATCATCCCTTACGCCCCTGGTAAACACACCGTGGAGGTAACAATGTAAAGACCACACACATCAGAACAATTGAATCGCGGGGCTGGCCAGCCTCGCGATTCTTCTTTATCAGAACTTCCACCGCAGCTGCATGTCCACGTCGGCCAGCGACGAGCCGTTGACCTGCTGCAGACCGCTGCCTGTGACGCTTCGGTCGAAATAGTCCGTGACGCCTACCTTGGCCGCCAGCATGAGATTGCTACCCAGTTGGGCGCGTGCCGTCAGCATGTAGCGGATGCCCTGACCGTAGAGCATGGGGAAGTTAAATGTGTAAAGCAGTCCGCGCTCGTAGGTATAGAGGCGGCTGTCATAAGAGTCAGTATCAAAATAGCTGAAGGCGGCGTTCACCTTCAGCCAGCGGTGGCTATAGGATAGCTGCTGACCTGCCGCCCAGCCCCGTTCGTTCGTGCTCTCCCCGCCCACCAGACTGCCGTCCGCCTGTGTCGTCAGGCCGAGCCCCCAGTCTGTGGTATAGCCGATGGAGAGGCGCGCCCGTTGCTCCTGTCGGAAATAGAGCGCTTGCTTGTCCTTACGGTCACGTTCCCGGCAGTGTAGGCGATAGCGGGCCTGCAGCTGCCAGCGACCAGGCTTGCAAGTTACCTGCGCCAGGTGGTCGTTGGCATACGATGACTGCGACACCTGGTATCTCGCCCAAGGGAAATAGGCCCAGTCGGTATAGGCCTGCACTTGCCAGACTGGATTAGGCTGCCACGTCAGGCCAGCATAGACACCGCTCTCGTTCTGCACACGGCTGCCCTCACTGAAGCTGTGGGCATAGAGCGAGGTATAGCGATAGCTGTAGTATCGCTGCAGAACCATCAACGAAAGACCGTCAGCCAGCAGCAGGCTCATACTGTTGATGGTGGCTACTGCCCCCTGCCGGTTCATGGCCGTCTCGCCGTTCAGGCTGAGCCGGCGGCTGGCATAGCCGTAGTCCACGCTGAAGTTCAGGAAGTCGTTACCCTGCGCATAATAGCGGCGGTAAAGCGTTTTCGTATCGGGACTCAAACGGCGGTCCAAGTGCGTGTAGACGGCTGTGGCGCCGAGACGGAAGCGTCCCAAGCGGCTGCCTACCCGTCCGCCAAAGGCGGCGGCGTGGGTATTGTTTTTCTTCGCCATCTCCGTAGGCGTGCGGTGATAGCCATCAGTCACTAAGGTCTGCGCATCCCCCTGCTTGTTCAGCGTAGCGTCCATGGGGCGGTAGCTGACGAAGGCCGTTGCCGTCAACTGTTTCGACAGTCGGTAGCTCATGGCGGCTCCCTGAAAGTAGTCGCTCTGCGAACGGGAGGAATGCGCACGGATAGTGTTCGTGCTGCGTCCTAAGTTCTGGAGCGTAGCCAACTTGCCCAAGCCGAAGCTGTTGTTCAGCACCAGCCCCATGCCTGCCGACAGCCGGTACTTCCCTACAACCGCCGACTCTACCCTGCCCAAGCGGCGTATGTGCAAGTAGAACGTGTAGAAGTCATAGCCCTCACCGTTTCCTTTCAGGAAAAACGGCTCGCCGCTGTCCTGTGTGCCAATGAAGCCCGCCTTCACGTAGTCACCGTAGTTGAAGTTGTACTGCACCCAGTGCTTCAGCGGATAGCCCAGATAGCCGTTCTGGTCGCCTTTCCGTTCATACAACGGTACGCGTGCGTAGGCCGTCAGTTCCTGCCGTCCGTACCTCAAGACATCCTTCCACTTGGGAAATTCCGGTTGCTGCGCTATGCCTACACGGCAGAAATGGTTCAGTAGCCGTATGCGCTGGTAGTCTAATGAGGCCACCATGCGTAGCTCATTCATCGACTTCATCGGCCCGTAGCGGTAGAGGTACTCTGCCAGCTCGTCCAACTGCTGCGCTGTCAGGAACGGCAATGTCTCTAACTCCTCGCGCGTCGCCGCGTTCAGATCCATGGGCTGCTGCTCCATTGCCGTCAGCAGTTGCAGCGTCTCCTCCCATTCCGCTGATTCGCCGTCCTCCACGGTCATCACCTCGCGCAGCACATCCTCCCACGACTGGTCGTCTTGGGCGGCGGCTTCCGCTGGCTGCAAGAGCAGCATCAGCATGAAGCTCCTGATTATGTATACGATTTTCTTTCTATGACGCCCCATCGTAATCCCATTCTTCTTTCCGCGCCTTGCCGTTCTTTTTTTTGCAAAGGTACGAAAAGCCTGGCACAAAACAAAAGGAATCGTTCGTTTTTTCTGCCATCTGCCGCTGCGTTTTGCAGCTGAACGCCGTAGACGGCAGTTAACGTCGTAGGAAAAAACGGAAAAACACCCGCACGTGTCGCACGTCCCGCACGTAAAATTTTTCAACGACCGCTCGACCTCTGGTCGCTTGCCAGAGCAAGAACGGATTATACGAATTTAACGGATTATACGAATTGCTGTATTAAGTACAGTTTCAGCCGACAGTATACCTTGAAACAAATTATTCCAGCCTGTGGAATAATTCTAAACCAGTGCTTTAGCGTCGTAAACCACTGGTTTAGCTTCGTAAATCGGTGGTTTAGCTTCGTAAATCGGTGGTTTAGACTCGTAAACCAATGGTTTAGCATCCAATTCTCGAGAGAATTTGATATATCGTTGTGCTTCAGAATTGTTTCGCGTTTATAATTTTTTACGACAACCGCAAGTTAATTTTTAAGAACTACAACTTGGACAACAAGGACCGCTCGACCTTGTTGTTTATGTTGTCGTTAAATAAACAATCGTTGTATTTTCGTTTTTTTTACGTGTGGGACGTGCGACACGTGCGGGCATTTTTCCGTTTCTCATATATATATGTGTATGCGCGCATGGGAGAGGTGACATAGGTACAAGAGGTTGTTTCGTTGAAATAACAAAGATTTTTGAACGGATACTTTTGTGATTTTAAAGAATTTCGTATCTTTGTAGCCAATATATGCAATGACAAGTAACCGATGAACATACAGGAACTGGAAAACAAGCGTATTGCCGTGCTGCTCTCGGGCGGCGTGGACAGTAGCGTGGTGGTCTACGAGCTGGTGCGGCAGGGCTTTCAGCCCGACTGCTTCTACATCAAGATAGGGCCGGAGGAAACGGAGGAGTGGGACTGCTCCAGCGAGGAGGATTTGGAGATGGCTTCGGCGGTGGCTCGCAAGTACGGGTGCAGCTTGGAGGTGGTGGACTGCCATCAGGAATACTGGGATCAGGTGACGCGCTACACGATGGATAAGGTGCGCGCGGGACTGACGCCCAACCCCGACGTGATGTGCAACCGCCTCATCAAGTTCGGTGCCTTTCACGAGAAGCGAGGCCAAGACTACGACCTCATTGCCACAGGCCACTATGCCCAGACGGAATATAGTGAAGGGTATCAGGTGAAGGGTGAAGAGTATCAGCACTCACCATTAAAATGGCTCGTCACCAGTCCCGACCCCGTGAAGGACCAGACGGACTTCTTAGCACAGATCTACGACTGGCAGCTGCGCAAAGCGCTGTTCCCCATTGGCCACATGATGAAGGACGAGGTGCGCCGCATAGCCGAGCAGGAGCACATAGTCAGTGCCCACCGCAAGGACTCGCAAGGCATCTGCTTCTTGGGGAAGATTAACTATAACGACTACATACGCCGTTACCTCGGCGAGCAGCCGGGCGATGTCATTGAATTAGAGACGGGGCGCAGGATAGGTGAGCACCGGGGACTGTGGTTCCACACCATTGGCCAGCGCAAGGGCATGGGCTTCGGCGGCGGTCCCTGGTTCGTGGTGAAGAAGGACGTGGAGCGGAACATCATCTACGTATCCCACGGCTACGACCCCGACACGGCCTACCGCGACGTGTTTGCCATCCACGATTTCCACTGGCTCACCCTGCCCATAGAGCAGCTGCCAGAATACCGCGAGGACGAGCCGATGAACATCACCTTCAAGATACGCCACACGCCGGAGTACCATACCGCCACTCTGGAACGCTTGTCTCCTCCCCTACAGGGGGAAAGGCTACAGGTTGGCGAGCCTTGCTCGGGGATGGCTGGGAAGGGGCTTTCAGGCGAGGGAAAATATATAGTCCGTTCCTCCGAACGCATCCACGGCGTGGCTCCCGGTCAGTTCTGCGTCATCTACGACGCTCATCACCACCGTTGCTACGGCTCCGGCGAGATTACGGTGTGACCCGTCATTCTGCGCCAGCCTGATGGGCTTCTCTTTGCATTTCGCTCACTTATTCGCAACTCAGGTACTTAAGTTCGGAAAAACTCAAATAATATTTGGTTTTTCGCTCGCTTATTCGTACCTTTGTAGCGCAAAACGAAATAGCGTATGAGACCAATAACCATTCTGTTAGCACTTTTCCTGGGAGTAGGTGCCCAGGCAGAGACTTTTCCGTTCGGCAAAGGACGCCTGACGGTAACCACCGTTGCACGCAATGCCGTGCGTATACAATTCACCTCCCCTTCGGAGGGAGATCAGAAGGGGGCAGACTTGCCCGACTGGCTGTATGTGAAGCATGACGAGGTGAAGACGGACGACGTCACTGTGGACGTGGACAACGGGCAGGGGCGCGTCACGGTGAAAGACCGCCGGGGAAATGCCGTGTTCACCGCTACACGCCATGAGCTCCATGACGGTGAAGCCACGCTGGCCTTCGTATCACCCAAGGACGAATGCCTCTTCGGCCTCGGACAGTTTCAGGACGGCTACTCGAACGTGAGAGGGCTGACGCGGCGGATGACGCAGGTGAACACGCAGATAAGCCTGCCCATGCTCCTGTCGAGCAAGGGCTACGGCGTGCTGTGGAACAACTACGGCCTCGTGGACTTCAACCCCGCCCATGAGAGCGTAAAACTCGTGAAGCAGCAGGGCGTGGGCAAGAGCGAGGTGGTGAACGTCACCTCGACGGAGGGTGGCCGCCAAGAGGTGCGCCGGAGAAACAGCTACGAGGCTGAGTTAGACATTGAGCAGGCAGGCGACTACTCGCTACTGTTGGACGTGGGGCAGAAGATGGCACGGCGACATAACCTCGTCATCGACGGACAGACGGTCATAGACATGCAGAACTTGTGGCTGCCGCCGACGGCCTCGACCATTGTCAGGTTGGAGAAGGGTAAGCACAAGGTCAGCGCAGAGCTGGCCAACGGTGACACGCCAGTACTTTACTATAACAGGGTAAAGGACGAGACGGTGTTCCGCTCGCCTGTCTCTGCTGCCGTGGACTATACGGTGTTCGTCGGTTCCCCCGACGAAGTCATCGCCACCTACCGCGAGCTGACGGGCCCCGCTCCGCTGATGCCCTACTGGGCGCTGGGCTACATCCACTGCCGCGAACGGTTCCACTCCTCACAGGAAATCCTTGAGACCGCCAACCGCTTCATGAAGGAGCACATGCCGCTCGACGTCATCGTGCAGGACTGGCAGTACTGGGGAAAGTACGGCTGGAACTCCATGAAGTTCGACGAGGAGTTCTATCCCGACCCAAAGGCGCTGACCGACAGCCTTCACAAGATGGGCGTGCGCCTGATGGTGAGCGTTTGGTCGAAAATAGACAAGAACTCGGAGGTAGGCAAAAAGATGGAGACTGACAACTACTACATACCGGGCACCGACTGGATAGACTTCTTCAACCCCGACGCTGCAGCCGCCTACTGGAAGAACTTCAGCGAACGGCTCGTACCCTTAGGCATTGACGCTTGGTGGCAGGATGCCACGGAGCCGGAAAACGACGACCTCGCAGGGCGAAGCGTAAACAACGGGAAATGGGCCGGCGAGCAGGTGCGCAACGTCTATCCGCTGCTGGTGAACAAGACGGTGTACGAAGGATTAACCACCCTTTCGCCCTCCGTGGGGGGCAAAACTATAGAAGCTTCGCCAGTAATCCTCACCCGCTGCGGCTTCCCTGGCATCCAGCGTTACGGCTCGGCCCTGTGGAGCGGCGACGTGGGTAATGACTGGGAGACCTTCCGCCGACAGATAGTGGCCGGCCTCGGCGTTCAGGCCGCAGGCATCCCCTGGTGGACGTACGACGCCGGCGGCTTCTTCCGCCCGGGCGACCAATACACCAATCAGGACTACATAGAGCGGATGCTGCGCTGGATAGAGACCAGCGTCTACCTGCCGCTGATGCGTGTACACGGCTACATGAGCAACACCGAGCCGTGGAACTACGGCCCCGAGGCTCAGGCTATCATTGCCGAATGCCTGAAGGAGCGCCAGCGACTACGTCCCTACTTGGAGGAGTGCGCACAACGCATAGCCGACGAGGGCTACACGCTGATGCGTCCGCTGGTGTTCGACTTTGCCGACGACCCGGAAGCGCTCCAACAGAAATATGAATATATGTTCGGCCCGAAGCTGCTCGTCAGCCCCGTCACCGAGCCGGGCGTCACCGAGTGGAAGACCTACCTGCCGAAGAATCCCGGAGGCTGGACGGACCAGCACACTGGCAAGCACTACGAGGGCGGGCAGACGGTGACCACGCCCGTCACGAAAGCATACATCCCTGTGTTTGAGAGAGAATAAGAAAATGAGACGATACAAGACCATTGCCGTCTGGGCTGGCGCACTGCTGCTTGCTGCACTTGCCCTGCTTGTCTTCGAGAGTGACCTGCTCTGGAAGGAGCAGGAGACGAGCCTCTTTCTCCACACACCGGCATTCCTGCGGGAACAGATGGTGGTGCCAGGAGGACTGCTCACGTGGGCAGGACTGTTCTTCACCCAGTTGTTCTATGAACCCGTGTTGGGTGTGCTGGCGCTCTGCGCCTGGTGGTGGCTATTGATGTGGCTCACGAAGCGGACCTTCCGCCTCAGCGACGAGTGGGTAGTGCTGACGCTCATCCCCGTTGCGCTGCTCCTACTCCTGCTCGTCGACAAGGGCTATTGGTTGTATGTCCTGAAGATGCACGGCCTGGTCTTCATCGCCACCATCGGCACAACAGCAGTGGTTGCCCTGCTGTGGGCGTTCCGCCTATTGCCTGCGCGGTATGGTCTTCGTACGGCCTTTATTGTTATAGCCTGTGTCGTCGGTTATCCGCTGATGGGCATCTACGGCCTGGCTGCCCCGCTGCTGATGGGGCTCTGGTCGTGGCGTATCGGTGCGGGAAAGGGCGAAGCGACGGTGAACAGTCTCGTCGCCCTGCTTGTTGCTATCGCCGTTCCCTTGCTCTGTTACCGTTTTGTCTTCTACCAGACGAACCTGTCAAACATCTATGCCGCCGGGCTGCCTCTCTATTTCGTGACGGAGGAGTATCATACCTACTATATCCCCTTCTACCTTCTCGCCCTGTTCTTTGCCGCACTTGCCCTGTGGCCTACCAATAAGCAAAAGCCTGTGAAGGAGATAAAGACAGAGAAGAAGAAAACAGCCAGAAAAGGCAAGAAAAAGGACTGGAAACCACTCCTCGCGATAGCTGCGAAGGTGGGCGTGGCAGCTGCCGTCGTGGCAGGCGTATACCTCTTCTGGTACAAGGACGAGAACTTCCACCGTGAGCTGGCCATGCAGCACGGCATAGAGAAACAGGACTGGGAGGGTGTGCTGAAGGTGGTAGCCGACCAGCAGGACGAGCCGACGAGGGCCATCGTCATGATGAGGAACCTGGCGCTCTCCCGACTTGGGAGGCAAGGCAACGAGATGTTCCTCTATAGGAACGGCTCAAAAGCCTACAACGCCCCGTTCGGCATGAGAATGATGCTGTGCATAGGGCCGATGATCTATTACCAGTACGGAATGTTGAACTACTGCAACCGCCTGTGCATGGAGACGGGCGTGGAGTTTGGCTTCAGCCCTGAATACCTGAAGCTGATGGCGAAGTGTGCCATCCTGAATGGTGAGCAGCAGGCCGCCCGCAAATACCTAAGACTGCTGAAGCACACTTTATGGTACGACGATTGGGCTACCGAGACGGAGAAGTTACTCAGTCAGCCGGAGCTGATAGCCAAAGACCCAGAGATGGGAGCCATTACCCACATGATGCATTACGACAACACGCTCAGCTCAGACCAGGGCTTTGTGGAGCGTTTTCTCATGTTGCACCTGGCGAAGAGCAGCTACAAGGATGACCCCATATTCCAGGAACAGGCGCTACTGGCTACGCTGTGGACAAAGGACACGGATGACTTCTGGATGCGATTCATGGACTATATCCGGCTGCACCCCAACGATCCGATGCCCCGCTATTATCAGGAAGCAGCCTATCTGTACGCAAACATTGAGGAACGCGATAATGTCCTGAAGTTACCGTTCGATGAGAGCGTGAAAAGCGGCTTCGACCATTTCATGAAGTCGGCGTCAGCTCTTGACGGCGCTGACATTGAGAGGGCGCGAGAGGCGCTGTTCCCCTCCTTTGGACAAACCTACTTCTTCGACTTCTACACCATGAGCCAGCTGCCGGAGTATTAAGATGAAAGATGAAAGAATAACAATGAAAAAACATACAATTCTTGCAGTACTGATAGTGACACTGCTTGCTGCATGTGGGCCACAGATTCCCGCTTCGTTTACGGAGGCGGACATGACACCGAAGATCTATCCGGACTATGTGGACGTCACCATCCCGGTAAACATTGCTCCGCTGACCTTTGAACTGGATGAGGAGGCGGACGAGATGGTGGCACGCTACTCAGCCCCCGACGGCAACGGCCAGGAAATAGTCTGTGCTGACAAAATGCAACCAGACATTGATGACTGGCGCGACCTCATCACGCAGAACTCGGTGATAAATGTCGATGTATATGCCCGCCGCCGCTCGGCCGAAGGACGCTTGCAAGGCGAGAATGGCCAGTGGACTCACTACAAGCCTTTCCGCATCAGTGTTTCGCCCGACAGTATCGACCCTTACCTGAGCTACCGCCTCATTCAGCCATCATACGTCAGCTACGAGGCGCTGACCATCAGCCAGCGTTGTTTAGAGAACTACGACGAGAGCATCATCTACGACAATATGCTTTGTGGCTTTGAGAAGGAGGGGCAGTGTATCAACTGTCACAGTTACCAGCAGTACAACCCCGCGCGATTTCAGTTCCATGCCCGCCAGAAGGACGGAGGCACCGTCATTGCCTACGACGGGGACATCAAGAAAATCAACATGAGGAATGACTCCATCCTCTCGGCCGGTGTCTATCCCGCCTGGCACCCGTGGCTGAAACTCATCGTCTATTCCACTGACAAGACTCACCAGAGTTTCCACACGACGGACGCCAACAAGGTGGAAGTTTACGACGAAGAAAGCGACATCATTGCCTTTGACATTGAGAATGGCACTGTCACTAACCTCGAGAACGACACCACGGAGTTCGAGGTATTCCCCGCCTGGGCACCCGACGGCAAGACGCTCTATTACTGCAGTGCACATTTTGACCGCCACGACCCTACCGTTTCCAAGAGTGCAGAGGTGGTGAGGCGCTCCACTGAGCTGAAATACAATATCTACAAAAAGTCGTTCAATCCCGACACCAAGGAGTTTGGTCCCCGAGAACTCGTATTCTCAGCCGATACCATCACGCCCGACTCATCTCACATAACTCAAAGCCCGACAGGCTTCAGCGCAGTGCTGCCGCGTGTCTCGCCCGACGGACGCTACCTGCTCTTCACCATGTCGCGCTACGGCTACTTCCACATCTGGCACCACGACGCAGACCTCTGGATGCTCGACCTGCAGAGCGGAAAGGCGAGACCTCTTGACGAGCTGAACTCCCCCGACACGGAAAGCTACCACACATGGTCGTCCAACGCGCGGTGGGTGGTGTTAAGCAGCCGCCGCGATGACGGAGTATACACCCGGCCATTCTTTGCACATGTCGATGCCGACGGAAGCGTCAGCAAACCCTTTGAGCTGCCACAGGCTGATCCTGACTTTCATCGGCAGTTTCTGAAGTGCTACAACATTCCAGAGCTGATGCGCGGCCCGGTTACCATTTCCCCGCAGACCTTCGCCGACGTACTGAAGGGCGGAGCGCAACCAGTGAAATATATTCAACGACTGGGACGATAGCCTGATGTTACATTTGACAAAGTTCTCGTAACAACCGGAAAGGACGGGAACGGGAATTTCTTGTATTTTTGCAGCAACTAATCTTGAAAGGCTATCAATATGAAAAAACCAATCTTAACACAGCTATTTCTTTTGTGGACGGTACTCGCTTTTGGCCAGCCTTCCACCATTTGTCATGAAGACGGAACGGTGACGTTCCAATACCGGAACGACCAAGCCAAGGAGGTGATGGTGGACGTCCAGTTTGCAGGACGGAAAGCCATGACGCGCGATGCCGAGACAGGACTCTGGACGGTCACCCTTGGCCCTGCCGCCCCAGACATGTATCCCTACTGCTTCATCGTAGACGGTGTGAGTGTAATGGATCCCTTCTGCGATCTGTATTTCCCCAACGAAGGTTTCAAAAACAGCCTCTTGGAGATTCCCTCCACGAAGGAACCGCTGGCCCACGACATCCGTCAGGTACCACACGGAACGTTAGAGTACATCCACTACTATTCCCAGAGCCTCGGCGCCACCAACCAGGCCGTTGTCTATCTGCCACCCGGCTATCAGATGCATCGAGACAAGAAATATCCCGTATTCTACCTCATCAGCGGAACAACCGATACGGAGGAGGTATACTATAAAGTGGGACGTGTAAACTATATACTCGACAACCTGATTGCCGATAGCCTTGCCGAGGAGATGATCGTGGTGCTACCTTACGGCAATCCTACAAAGCTAAAGCCCACCAATGGTATGCCCTTTAACTTTCAGTCGTTTGGCGGTGACAGAGGGCGCAGGGGCAGACAAGGAAACGGTGGTTTCTCCCGGCGCAGAGGGAACTTCGGTAACGGTATGACGCCACCCACCGGAGGCGGTATGATGCCCAATGGCGGAGGTATGATGCCGCCAGCTGGAGGTATGATGCCCCCCGGCAGTGGCAGGATGCCGAATGCCGGAGGTATGTTTGCCGACATATTCAGCCAAGACCTGAACAACGACCTAATGCCTTATATCGAGAGCCACTACCGCACCATCAACGATGCCGACCACCGTGCCATCGGCGGTTTCTCGCGCGGCGGCAACCAGGCACTCGCCAATGGATTGAGCCATTTGGATAAATTCTCCTATCTGTGCAGCTACAGTTCGTTCACCTCAACGGACATTCCCAATGTTTACGACCAAGCCGAAGATACCAACAAGAAGATTCACCTCTTCTGGCTCGGCGTCGGCACAGACGACTTCCTCTATGGCAACGCCCGCGACTATATGGAATTCCTCGACAAGAAGGGCATCCGCTCCGTCAAGGAGTTCACACACGACAAGTTCGGTCACACATGGATGAATGCCAAGTACTTCCTCGACCGCTCGCTGCGCCTGCTGTTCAAGCCCGAAGCCGCAGAAGCAGCCATGAAGGAAGGCAAACCGGCTCCCGCCGCCACTGGCCAGGAGCAGCAGTTTACAGCAGGTACGATGGCTCGTCTCTTCCCGCGGTCAGTCGTTTCGCCCGAATATGGTGAGGATGCCATTACCTTCCGCTTCAAGGCCCCGGACGCCAAGAAGGTGTCACTGGTCACGGAGCTCCTTGAGCAGCCGATGACGATGGAGCGCGACAGCGACGGCGTGTGGCAGGTGGAACTGAAACGCGACGTAATGAGCGTGTTCACCTACTATTACCTCGTGGACGGCACCCCTGTGGCCGACCCGCAGAACATGTATCTCGCTCCCACGAAGGGCTTCAAGCCCAGCATCTGCAGCCATCCTGCCGGAGTCTACAACTTTGCCTCAATGGAGAACATTCCCCACGGCACTGTGAGCTACAACCCCTTTGCCGGAGGCGAGGCCTGGTACATGCCCGCAGGCTTCTCCATGCGCGGCGCACCAGTCATCATCCAGTTAGTGCCACGTCAGGGTGACACCGACGAGAGCTGGTTCAAGATCGGTGCTGCTGATGCAGTGGCCGACAGGCTTTGCTACGAGAAGAACCTAAAGCCGTTCCTCCTCACCACCAGCAAGCTCGACTTCTATAAGGAAGGTGAAGGGCCGAAGATGAACATCGTCACACTCCATGCCTCCGACTACAAGACGTGGACGGAGCGCCAGCAGGCGCTGCAGTCCTTGCTGCTGAGCCTTGTGGAACGCTGATTCCTTGCTCATCTTTCGCAAGCACAAGGGAGTAAAAGAGTAAAAAAGGAGAAATAATGAAAAGAACGTTATTTGTATCGCTGTTGCTCTGTATGGGCATGATGGCTGTAGCCCAGCCGTTGACAAAAGGCGGCTTCGAGACCGGCCAGTACCGAAACATATTCGTAGAAATGGGGTACCGTCCAATGGAGGTGAACATGAAGCTGAGACAAGTGTTTAACGACGTGTTCCGCGGTCCCAACAAGGTGTATTTCGAGGTGGGCGACTCAATGGGTTACGTCTCCGACATCAAGAACCACGATGTCCGCACGGAGGGTATGTCCTACGGCATGATGATTGCCGTGCAGTTCGACGAAAAGGACATATTCGACCGTCTATGGCGTTGGTGCAAGAAGTACATGCAGCATCAGGACGGCTCACGTGAAGGCTACTTCGCATGGAGCTGTAAGACCGACGGCACCCGCAATGCACAGGGCGCAGCCTCCGATGGTGAGCTGTATTATATCACTGCCCTCATTTTCGCGTCCAACAGATGGGGCAATGATACAGGTATAGACTACAAGGCCGAGGCACAGCATATTCTGAACTGCATCCAGCCGAAGGAGTATACGCCGGAGGCCCGTCCAGGAGGATTCGGTGCTTTCGGTGGCTTCGGTGGCGGTGGTCAGCAGACTGGGCCGCAGAAGATGTACCTCATCGACCCTGAGACGAAGCTCATCACTTTCACCCCTGACGGCTTCGGCCAGCGTTATACTGACCCCTCCTATCATATCCCCGCCTTCTACGAGGTTTGGGCTAAGTGGGGCGACGACGGACGGAGTGACTTCTGGATGGAGTGCGCACAGAAAAGCCGCGAGTTCCTGCACAAGGCTATCAACGAGACAACCGGTCTGAACCCCGACATGTGCCAGTATGACGGCTCGGAGATGCAGATGCCGCGATTCCCGGGAATGCCACAAGGACAGCAGGGTGCACCACGCCGCAACGGCGGTAACAATTTCCGCTACGACTCCTGGCGCGTGCCCATGAACATTGCGCTGGACTACGAGTGGAGCTGCAAGGATGCTGAGTGGCAGCAGCAGTATGGCGAAAAGATTCAGAACTTCTTCTACAGTCAGGGCGTGGATAAGTTTGTCGATCAATACCGCACGGACGGCACAATTCCAGAAGAAAACGAGATACTGCCTGCTGGCGGATTCCGGAAGCTGCGTCACAGCATCGGCCTCGTTGCTACGACGGCAGCCGCCTCGGTAATGTGCTCTCACGAGAAGAGCAAGGAGTTTGTCAACCAGTTGTGGAATGCCAAACACGAGCCTTTCGAGGACGGCTATTTCGATGCCTACTATGACGGTCTGCTCCGACTCTTCGCATTCATGCACCTGAGTGGCAACTACCGTGTTATTCCTCCTGCCAATAAGTTCCGAATGAAGTCGGGAGACGTGACCCTGACTATTGATGCCGATAATGGTGGCAAGATCCTGTCGCTAAAGTATAAAGACCAAGAAGTTATCTCCCAAACAAAGTTCCCAGAGTCCTTCGGCAGCACTTTCTGGACTAGTCCGCAGAAAGAGTGGAACTGGCCGCCCGTACAGGAGTTTGACAAGCTGCCTTACACCATTGAGCAGCAAACCCCTACGCATGTAGCCATCACGAGCCAAGTATCTCAGCGGCTGAAGTTACGTGTGGGCAAAGACATTACCATCGACCCAAAGGACGGCGCCTTTATCATTACCTATTCTATTAAGAACGAGGGAAACGAACCCCGTCAGGTGGCTCCTTGGGAGATTACCCGCGTAGTGAACGAAGGCGGCCTTATCTTCTTCGACGCACCTCTCGACGGCATTACACCCGCCGGACTGATGGACTTCAAGGCGCAGAATGGAGCTGTGTGGTATCAGCCGGATGAGGCCAACGAGAATCGTAAGATCAACGCTGACGGCAAAGGCTGGTTAGCCTATTACAACAAGGGGCTGCTCTTAGTAAAGAAGTTCCAGGACCTGAAGCCCTCGGAGCCGGCTCCCGACGAAGCCGAGATACAGGTGTACGTGAATCGCGGCAAAAGTTATATCGAGCTGGAGAGCCAGGGAGCCTACACCACGCTCGCTCCTGGCGCCAAACTCGATTGGACGGTCCGCTGGTACCTGCTACCCGTCAGCGGCGACGCACAGCCCTCAAAGGCATTGGTTGAAAAAATTACAAAGAAGAAATGAAAAGGCTTGCTGCTTTGCTGTTGACTCCGTCGAGAGTCATCGAGACTCGGCTATTGTCGAGCAGGCTCGGATGGCGCTCACTGCTCATGCTTTTGATGAGTGTGCTGACCTTTTCTGCCCGTGCAGAGGTAGACCCTAACTTTTATATCTACCTGTGTTTCGGACAGTCGAACATGGAGGGAAATGCCACCCCTGAAAGTGTTGACAAGAACAATATTGATTCGCGCTTCCGTCTCTTGGCTACCTGTAACTATGACAATCCGAAGCGTACGATGGGCGAGTGGTATCCTGCCAAGCCGCCATTGGTTAATCCCAACGGCGGACTTGGCCCTACAGACTATTTTGGGCGTACGATGGTGGCAGCACTGCCTGCAAACGTAAAGATTGGTGTGATTCCCGTGGCCATGGGAGGCTGTCCCATTGAGATGTTCGACAAAGACAAGTATCAGCAGAAGCTGAAAGATAATCCCAACGAGTGGTGGGCTATTTTAGCCAAGAACCACTATGGCGGCAATCCATACGGTCGTCTCATTGAGATGGCGAAGAAAGCCAAGGAGGTTGGGGTTATTAAGGGAGTCCTGTTGCATCAGGGATGTTCTAACAATGGAAACCCTAACTGGCCGAACATGGTGAAGAAAATCTATAACGACATCCTCAAGGACCTCGACCTCAAAGCCGCTGATGTGCCTCTCTTTGCCGGTGAGACGGAGTATCAGAACATGGGTGGCAGCTGCTATGGCCATAATACGGTGGTGGCACAGTTACCAAATGTTATTCCTACAGCTCATGTGGTCAGTGCATACGAGATACCCGGCAACGGAAAGGACGCGTGGCACTTTTCTGCTGCGGGTTACCGTATCTTCGGCAAACGCTATGCATACGAGGTGCTACGTGTGATGGGACAGGAAACCAAGGTCGACCCTGACTATAAGATGTCCGACAATCTGAAGAAATTCTTTACCGTGAAGAGCTTCGAGGCCAACATTGCCGCCAAGCCGGCATCGGTACTCGTCCTGCCACTCAGGACTACCTTTGTGGATGGACATACAGAGGATGTGACAATGGAGACCGACTTCAGCAGCGATGATTATAAGGTCTATACGTTTGCTTCCGGAAGCAAGGTAAAGATGGGAGCGGATGGAACTTCAGGTACAGTTCAGGCTGTCTACACCGATTTCATGGGCAAGAAACACACGGTAACGCTGACCGTAACCTCCTCAAACAATCCGACAGGCATCGCCTCTCCCACTTTGCGTCCTTTTGGTAGCAAGCAACCAGAGGTCGAGGGCACCCATAGCCCCATTCCCGCTGACGCGCCTACTTTCGTCTACTCCCTCCAAGGTGTCAAAGTAACTACTTTGGAACAGTGGGATGCGCTACCTCATGGACTGTATGTCGTCGACGGTAGGAAACGACTGAAACGGTAAACTTTTCCCCCGCTATTTGAACATGTTCAGGACCTTCTCTACGATGGGGCCCATATCGTAGTACTTGTATTCGGCCAGTCTTCCTCCGAAGATGACGGATTTCTCCTGCTGGGCCAGCACTTCATACTGCTTATACAAACTGTTGTTCCGCTCGTCGTTGATGGGGTAGTAGGGCTCCATTCCATCTTCCCATTCTACGGAGTATTCGCGGCTGATGACCGTCTGCGGGTTCTTATACACGTTGTCGGCAAAAGCCTCAAAGTGCTTGTGCTCGATGATACGAGTAAAAGGAACCTCCGCCTCGGTGTAGTTTATCTGTGCAAGACCCTGATAGTTTGGTGTGTCTAACACTTCGTTCTCGAACTTGACTGTGCGATACTCCAGTTTGCCGAACCTATAGTCAAAATACTCGTCAATCTTTCCTGTAAACACAATCTTGTCGGCCAAGGATTCCCATTCCTTCCTGTTGACAAAGAAGTCCGCGTTCACTTTCGTGTCAATTCCCTCGAGGAGGCCTTCAATGAGCCGGTTATATCCGCCAATGGGAACACCCTGATAGATATCGTTGAAGTAATTGTTGTCATAGACGAATCTGACTGGCAGGCGCCTGATGATGAATGGTGGAAGTTCGGTACACTTCCTTCCCCATTGCTTCTCAGTATACCCTTTTATCAATCGCTCATAGATGTCTCTTCCCACTAACGAGATGGCCTGCTCCTCAAGGTTCGAGGGTACCTTCCCCTCCATCTCTTTCCTCTGTTCAGCAATCTTCTGTTTGGCCTCGTCAGGCGTCAGCACGCCCCACATCTGGGAGAAGGTATTCATATTGAAGGGCAAGTTGTAGGCCTTTCCCTTGTAGAAAGCCACAGGCGACTCCGTAAACCGGTTGAATTCCACAATAGAATTAACGAACGTCCACACTTCCTTATTTGAAGTATGGAAGATGTGAGGTCCGTATTTGTGGACATTGATGTTTGCAACTTCTTCACAATAAAGGTTACCACCCAGATTCTCACGTTTGTCTATGACCAAACAACGCTTCCCCTGCTTCTTAGCACAATGGGCAAAAACAGAACCGAAGAGTCCCGAACCGACAACTAAATAATCGTACTTCATCATTCTATTGAGAATTTAATATCACATTCTTTTTGAAATTTGTTCTTTATTCGCCACAAAATTACAAATAATACCTTCAACACGCAAATATTTTGGGAAGATTAACGAAACAAACGTGTTATTACTGAAAAAAACGTAGTGATATTTGGCGAATTAAAAATAAATCACTATTTTTGCAGCAAAATGTCGCATTATGGAAAAGCCTTTGAAAATTGTCTACATCACTCCACAACTTTATACCGCCGATGGTGTAGCGCGCGTTCTGACAATGAAAGCAAATTATTTCGCAGAGATATTTGGCTACAATATTACTATCATTTTGACGGAAGGGGAAAAAAAGCCGCTTTTCTATCAGTTGTCAGACAAGATACAAGTCATCAACCTTGACCTTAACTTTGAGGAGTTATGGCATCGTTCGTTCTTGATGAAGGCTTTTATCTATCTGAATAAACAGAGGAAATACAAGCGTGCGCTTACCAAAGAGCTGATGCGTATCCGTCCGGACATCTCAGTTTCTTTATTGCGTCGTGAGATTAATTTCATCAATGACATCAAAGATGGCAGCAAGAAGATTGCCGAAATGCATATTCTCCGTTCGCACTTCAGGAACTTTGAAAAGAACGATACGAACTTCTTTAAAGAACAGTTTTCCAAATATTGGAACTACAGACTGATTGGGAAGTTGCGCAGACTGGAGCGCATGATTGTTTTGACGGAAAAGGACTGCGAAGCATGGACGGAGTTGTCAAACGTAGAGGCGATTCCCAATCCGCTCTCAATTGTACCTAAGTCCGTCAGTCCGCTGACGGAGAAAAGGGTAATAGCCGTTGGCAGGTATTATCAGGAAAAAGGGTTTGACTTGTTGCTTGAGTCATGGTCAAAAGTTTGTAAGGCCTGCCCTGACTGGCGTCTGGAAATCTTTGGTGATGGAGACAAGGAGAACTATGAAGCCATACGTGACAAATTAGGAATCCCTGCCAGTTGTTGCATATTAAACGGGCGGACCAATCACATTGAGAAGGAATATCTCAATAGCTCCATTTTTGTGTGCAGTTCACGCTTTGAGGGTTTTGGCATGGTGATTGTCGAAGCAATGGCATGTGGCTTGGCTGTGGTGTCGTTCGATTGTCCGTGGGGGCCTGGCAGTATTATTGCCGACGGTGAGGACGGTATTCTCGTTGAGAATGGCCGGGTTGATTTGTTGGCAGACGCTTTGATTTCCTTGATAGCCGATGCTGACAAGCGAAAAGCTTTGGCTCAAAACGCCATCCTCAATGTACAACGGTTCCAAATGGACGCAATTGCAAAACGGTGGAAAAACCTGTTTGAAAGTCTCTTCTAATAGCTATTAAGCTTTGTTATCGTGGGGTTTCTTTGCCGTTAGCCGAAATTGGGTCTTGGGGTATACTTTTTCAGTATCTGCCGAACAAAGAAATAAAGCGTTGGAGATATATTATACACGCAAGAAGTGATTCTTTGCTGCCGTCCGTTGTGGAATTTAAGGTCAGGAACCTCTTGGCGGAGGAAGGCGAAGATTTCTTTTCTGTCCTTGGAATTCTTAATTCCGTAAAGCATGAAATAGATGAGAAGGGAAAAAGAAGTAAAGACGTCGTTGCTCAGCTTAGTTTGAATCGCAGGGGTTAATCCTCTAATTTTCTTCAGCTTCCAGGTGTTGGCAATGACGATGCAGAGGTCTTTGCCCTTCTTTACATTAAAGGAATACGTTGCAGATTGGTGTCCTTTCCGGTAGATATTGAGCAGCCGGGTGACCCTCAGGCAATTCTTTGCTCTGAGATAGCATTCGTGTGTAAAGGGTACATCCTGATAGCGGATGCCAGGAATAAACCTTAGCCGTTTTTTTTCCAAGAACTCCCTTCTGTATAGCGTGCGCCAGACGTAGCACTGGTGTGGATTCAGATCCTGCAGGAATAGCTCTTCACCCGTCTTTTCCTTGATTTTCAGTGCCTTCTGGGGAACGAAGTGCAGTTTGTCTATTTCCTCATCAGTCATTTCCAAAAAATCTGCAACGACAAGGTCTGCCTTCGATTCTATCGCCAATTCCAGCAAAACGGACAGGCTGTTGTCTATCAGCAAATCGTCGGAATCAGGCATGATGATATATTCGCCTTTTGCAACGGCCATCCCATTATTTCGGGCCACAGAAAGACTGAGGTTCTCCTGGTGTATTACGGAAATGTTGTCGTGTTCACTTATTATATCCTCTATCACCTCCATACTTCGATCTTCTGTACCGTCATTAACAATGATGACCTCGAAGATATTTTCACTCAAGTTTTGTCGATAAATACTTTCTATACATGACCGAACATACTTCTCCACATTGTACACAGGTACAATGACACTAAGCAAGCATTTATCTTTATCAATGCCAGAAGGTGTTGGTTTGTTTGGAGCTGTCATGTCTTAAGTTTTTATTATTGCCGCAAAATTATGAAAAAGAATTGAATATACAAACAGAACGCTGTATTATTTTTGTAAAAACACATTTTTCTTCTATTTTTTTTTGTCAGTTCGTCGAAAAAGCGTATTTTTGCAAATTAAAATAATAAAGCTATGGAGTGGTACGACAAATTTCTAAGCATTTACGAAAAGCCGTTTAGTGAAGTTCCCCAAGAAGTCATTGACCAGACTCGTGAAAATCTGGCTGCGCTTCAGAGCGACGAACCACTGGTCTCAATCATCATCGTGGCCTACAACGAGGAGAAGCATCTGCAGGCATGTCTCTGGTCGTTGAGCGAGACGAAGTGCAAGTATCCTGTGGAGTTCATCGGTGTGGACAATGAGTCGAAGGACAGGACTGTAGAGATTTACCAAAAAGCCGGTGTAACCTATTATTCTGAGCACCAGCACACCTGCGGCTATGCTCGGCAGTGCGGACTGAACCAAGCGAAGGGGCGCTATACCATGTGTATAGATTCTGACACCATCTATCCTCCCAAGTATATTGAGATTATGGTGGAGAACTTGATGAAGCCGGGCATTTCTGCTGTTGCTGCCTTGTGGAGCTTCTATCCCAATGAAAAACATACGAAATTGCAGCTGAAGATGTATGAATTTGTGCGTGACATCTACCTTCGTATCCAGAATATTAACCGCCCAGAACTTACTGTGCGTGGACTAGCCTTCGGCTACGAGACTGCTAATGCCAAGAAAGAGGGATACCGGGTGGAACTTCTTCGTGGCGAGGATGGCTCGATGGCTTTGGCCATGAAGAAATACGGTAAGATTAAGGTGATTTTCGACCGCCGTTGCCGTGTAATTACCGCCTACAGCTCGTTGAAGGAAGGCTCGCTGTTGGAAGCCATGTGGAATCGCATGAAATCATACGGCATAAAGCGTCTTTTCACTAAGACCGACCACTATGAGGATGCACCGGACAATTTCCTGAAGTCCAAATCATAGGAATAGGTAAGACACCTATCAATAACTCAATTTATAAAAATGAAAAAAACTCTATTATCAACTGCATTGCTGTGCCTGTCGATGATGGCTACGGCACAGCCGGCTGGCGGCTTTGGAGGTTTCCAGATGCCGCAAGTCAAACTTGAGACTTCGCAGGAGTGGAAGGACGTCAACTATGTAGGCGACGGTCAGGCTTTCCACAATTGCGACATCTATCTGCCCAAACAAGAGAAAGAAGCTTATCCAGTGGTTATCCATATCTATGGAAGTGCATGGTTCAGCAATAACAGTAAGGGCGCTGCAGACTTAGGCACTATTGTGAAGACCCTGCTCGACAACGGCTTCGCTGTGGTCTGCCCCAACCACCGTTCCAGCATGGATGCCAAGTGGCCAGCCCAGATTCACGATATTCGCGCCGTCATTCGCTTCGTGCGTGGTGAAGCAAAGAAATATAAGTTCGACACTTCCTTTATTGCTACCAGCGGCTTCTCATCGGGTGGTCACCTTTCTTCGACCGCTGCCACCACTTCCGGTACCAAGACCGAGAAGGTGGGTAGCATTACCATCGACCTGGAAGGAAACCTTGGCCAGTACACCAATGAGTCCAGTACTGTCAACGCAGCCTGCGACTGGTCCGGCCCCGTTGACCTGACGGCGATGGACTGCGGCGACGCTATGAAGATGGGCGAGAACAGCCCCGAGGACGTGCTGCTTGACTCTAAGCTCGCCAAGGAACCCGACAAGTATCTCAGCCTCAGCGCCACCAACTATGTGGACAAGAACGACCCGCCCATCATCATCTTCCACGGCGAGAAGGACAACGTGGTGCCCTGCTGCCAGGGTAAGAAATTCTATGAGTTGCTGAAGGCTGCCGGCGTTAAGACTGAAGCCACTTTCGTGCCTGAGGGTGGACACGGCATGGGCATGTACTCCGAGGAGAACCTACAGAAGATGGTCAAGTTCCTGAAAAACGCTATGGGTAAGGGCTGTTGTGGCGAAAAAGAAGACTGTTGTGGCGAAAAAGAGGGCTGCTGCGAGAAACAGAAGTGCGAAAAGCACAAGTCACGCGTTGTCGAGAACGGTGGAACAGGGCCTTTCAAGGCTATTATGAAAGAGGAAGGCTCGCTGAAAGCACACACTGTATTCGTGCCGAAGGACTTGTCGGCATTCGGCGGCAAGCAGACGCTGCCCGTGCTCGTATGGGGTAACGGTGCCTGCACCAACTCGCCTTGGGAGCACTATAAGTTCCTCAACGAGATTGCCTCCTACGGCTTCATCGTTCTTGCCACGGGCTACATCCCCATGGACGAGGAGCCTTATCGCGGTGAAATGTCTACCACTGAGCAGCAGATAGAGAGTATTGACTGGATTATCGCCCAGAACGCTGACCCCAAGTCACCTTATTACCAGAAGATTGATACGAAGCATATCTGCGTGGCCGGTATGTCGTGCGGTGGCTTGCAGACGCTCTATAACTGTGCTGACCCGCGCATCACTTCGCTCATGATCTGCAACAGCGGACTGTTCAACCAGCAAAATGCCAATCAGGCTGTCGGCGGTATGCCCATGCCTCCGAAGGATAAGCTAAAGGAAATCCACTCACCCATCATCTACATCCTCGGTGGCGAGAAGGATATTGCATACGGCAACGGTATGGACGACTTCCACCGCATCAACCATGTGGCTGCCTGCGCCACGAACTTCCCCGTTGGTCATGGTGGTACCTATCGCGAACCTCATGGAGGCGAGTTCTCCGTTGTGGCTCTGGCCTGGCTCCAGTGGCAGCTGAAAGGTGACAAGCAGGCTGCCAAAATGTTCAAGGGCAAGGACTGCGACCTTGCCAAGCGCAAGGACTGGACCATTGAGAAGAACAGCCTCTTCGACAAGCTGAAATAATTGTCTACCAATAGGTTTTGTGTGCGTGCTTAACACGCACATCTTGTAAGCTTACAGTAAAGTATCTGCTCCTTTAGACTCATCAGACTCCTTACTTAGGAGCCAGAAAGGTCAGAAGGAGCAGATGCTTTCTTATTAATATATGTACTATGCGTGCGCGCAAAGAAAGATTGTAAAAAGTGTTTCTTTTCGCTTTTGTGCCTGACTGCCTGGCTCAGGCATTTCCAAGCAACTCGTCGAAAAAAATCCCGGAAGTCGTCGAAAGTTTGTTGGACTGGAAAGTTTCTTGGCTTACCTTTGCACCGAGATTAAAAAAACTCGGAAAGAATAAACAAATAAATAAAAGAATATGAAAAAGGTAAGAATGCTTTTTGTGATGACAATGATGATGGTTTCATCAGTAGTAATGGGCCAGACAACCATCAAAGGCATTGTGATGGATGAGAATATTGGCGAGGGCCAGCCCTTTGCGACCGTCCGAGTGTTTATGTCCGGCAAAACGGAACAGCCTGTAGCCATGTTCCTCACTGGCGAGAATGGACAGTTCTCAGAGGCAATACATGGCAAGGGCAACTTCGACATTGTTTTCAGCAGCGTCGGCATGGAAGAACTCAAAAAGACCGTGGCCTTAGGCAGTAGCGCAGAGCTTGATCTGGGTACCGTCTACATGAAAGAGAGCACCACAATGCTGAACGGCGTAGAGGTCGTGGCCCAAAAGCCACTAGTGAAGATGGAAGTAGACAAGATGAGCTACAACGTGGAGGAAGACGAGGACTCGAAGTCGATAACCGTGCTCGACATGCTCCGCAAGGTGCCGATGGTGACGGTGGACGGACAGGACAACATCACCGTGAACGGTAGTTCGTCGTTCAAGGTTTATGTGGACGGTATGCCCAACGTTATGTTCTCAAGCAACCCCTCTATGGTGTTCAAGAGTATGCCAGCCACCGCCGTGAAGAGCATTGAGGTGCTGACTAACCCCGGTGCGAAGTA
This sequence comes from uncultured Prevotellaceae bacterium, assembly GCA_900318585.1. Classification (GTDB taxonomy): domain Bacteria; phylum Bacteroidota; class Bacteroidia; order Bacteroidales; family Bacteroidaceae; genus Prevotella. The sequence continues at coordinate 11,903 of ONKY01000027.1, read as the reverse complement.
CGATGCTGAGGGTGCCGCCGGCGTACTGAACATCGTGATGAAGAGCGGGGAGCAAGGAACTGGGGGCATGAGGAAAGAAGGAGCAATAAGCATGAACGGATACAACGGTAGCGTCCGCGCCTCGGCAGGCAACAGACAGATAGGCGGTAGCGCCTTCATCAGCGGTCAGCAGGGGAGCCTCTCCTATAGCGCCAACCTAATGACCAGCTACAATAAGCCAGGCAACACTACCACCGAGATGGAGCAGATACATGACAATGGAACCTCGCAGCTCATGACCTCTGAGAACGACGTGAAGACACCGTTCACCATGGGAAGTCTGACGCTGGGCTATCAGATTGACCGGATGAGCACCCTGAACCTCACGGCCTCCGTGAACAGCATGAACATGAAAAGCACGGGAACAACACTGACCACGATGGGCGGTGATCTCTACACTGGCGGTCTCAGCTACGGAAGTACCACCGACATGAAAAACTCGCGCACCTCGTTCAGCGGCAGCCTCGACTACCAGCGCTTCTTCAACCAGGAGCACACGCAGTCGCTGGCACTCACCTATCAGCTGAACTACAGCCCTGCCACGACTGAGATGCACAACAACTTCAGCTCTGTCTCGTCGCTCATCGACCTGACCGACCGCTACTCAGAGAACGAGGACAAAACCACCAACCATATCTTCCAACTCGACTACACCATGCCCCTTGGTACGGGCCAGACGCTGAGTCTCGGCGGAAAACTGCAGCTGCACGACGCCAATTCCGACTCTAAGTACTACCTAAAGGATGTCTACGATCCCGCCACCAGCAGCGACTACGAGTACAAAAACTCCATTCTGGCTGGCTATGGGGAGTACAGCGGTAACTGGAACAAACTGGGCGTGAAGGTAGGACTGCGCTATGAGCATACGTGGCAGGATGTGGAGTACCACTTGGGCAACGGCAGCGACTTCGAGACCAGCTACGGCACCCTCGTGCCTACCGCCAATGTGCAGTACAACCTCGGCATGTCTCAGAACATCGGCCTTACATATAATATGCGCATCTCGCGACCCGGTATCACCTACCTGAACCCCTACGTGGACAAGACGAATCCCATCGCGCTTAGCTACGGCAATCCCGACCTTGATGTGGAGAAGGCCCACAACATCTCGCTGGTTTACAATATGTTCTCTCCGAAGCTGATGGTAAACCTCAATGTACACCACAACTTCACCGACAACGCCATCTCGCAGTATAGCTTCTACGACAGTCAGAACCTGCTGAACACCACCTACGGCAATGTGGTGGAAAGCCACCAGACGGGCATGAATGCCTACGTGAATTACCTGCTCGCCAAGGACACCCGCCTCTTCCTCAACGGCAGCTTGAACTATACCGACCTGCGCAGTGACGCCCTCGGACAAAGCAATGGCGGATGGACGGCCAACGTTATGGCAGGAGTGCAGCAGACGCTACCCTGGAATCTGAAACTCAGCGCCTTCGCCATCACCTCCACTAAGACTTACACCCTGCAGGGCTGGAGCGGCGGTTTCAACATGCTCACCGCCAGCCTTTCAAAGTCACTGCTGAACGACAAGCTGAATCTAAGCCTGTCAGGTATGGTAGGCCTCAACGAGGGAGGCAAGCTGAATATCGAGACCTATAGCCACGGCAAGGACTTCACCTCACACAACAACATCAGCGTGCCCATCAGCGGCATCACCTTTACCGTAAGCTACACCTTTGGCAACTCGAAGATGGCCACCAAACAGCATGTCAGCCGCGTACAGAGCGACTTCATAGAGCAGCAGTCGCAGGGCGAAATGCTCAATAGCGTCGGTTCCGGCACTAACACAAACCTGTAGCTTTTTTCGGAGGTCTTGTAAAGAACTAAAAAAGGAGGTTAAAAGATTCCAAATATAGGGTTGGTTCAAGGAACTTTTGCTGAGATTTCTTGAGAAACTGATTATCTTTGCAGTTAGAAGCTGCGAGACTCAGCTGCGCCACAATCATCAAAAATGAGCCTCGTAGTATTTAAGAATGGAATAGAGAAAGTACTGAAGTAACGTAACGGAATATGAAACAACAGCATGCTATTATTGTGCTTTTTGCACTAATTGTCGCCTCCAGCCTCACCAGTTTCGGTTGTTACAGCTCCACGAGCCAACGAGTGAGCGAGGATATGAACCAGGCTTTGGCACTGACGATGCAAGAACAGCAGTCGGACGTGATCAGCGCTGACACGATACGGATCTTCAACAGTCATCTGCAGTTGGAGGCTCTGAGGGGCAAGGCTGTCCTGACTGTAGATACCCAAAAGGGCTTTTCTCCCCAGCCACAGGTATCAACTGCAACCATCTTCTCGCTGTCCGACCAACGGCCTTCAATGATTCTTTGGTCGATGGTGTTACTATGGGGGTTCTTCTGCATATATCGATACCGGCAGTATGTCGCATTGGGGATGTATGGCGGACTGGCGCTACAGGAAGGACGGTTTGTTGACGCCAAAGGTCATGTAGTAAGACTTACGCCCATGCAGCAACAACTGATGGAAATGCTGTGGATGTCGCCTTCACACCAATTGACAAAGAAGGAAATCTGCGACGCACTCTGGCCCAAGAAACCTGATGCTAACGATACGCTCTACACACTCATCAAACGACTGAAGCCTGTCATCGAGCAGCACTCTGACCTGAGAATTGAGTCGGACAGGGGAAGGGCGTATGAGTTAAGAGCCAAGAATTAAGAGCAGTCATTTTTCAACTAAGAATCAGGAAGTTAGGCTTCCTGACAAACAAATGTCAGACAAATGTCAGACAGTTTTTTTGGTCATGATTAGCTCTCTTCATACCTTTGCAACCGTTAAACGACTGCAAACGTATGATACAAGAAAAAACCTTTTCAAAAATCAACACCTGCGTGGCATGGCTCGTTTTTGCCATTGCCGCCACAGTCTATGGTCTGACCGTAGAGCCGACGGCCAGTCTTTGGGACTGCCCTGAATTCATTGCGTGCGGCTACAAGTTAGAGATCGGACATCCGCCTGGTGCACCCGTCTTTATGCTGGCAGCCAACTTGTTTTCCCAACTGGCCAGCGACCCATCGCACGTGGCACTGATGGTCAACCTGTTGTCGGCACTCCTGAGTGCGGGCTGCATCTTCTTCCTGTTTCTCACCATCACACACCTTGTAAGTGAAGAATTAAGAATTTCTTCACTTTTCACTTTTACCTATTCCCTTTCAAGGGTCATCACGATAGAAGCGTGCGGTATAGTAGGGGCACTGGCCTACACCTTCAGCGACACCTTCTGGTTCTCAGCGGTCGAGGCCGAGGTCTATGCCTTTTCCAGCTTCCTGACAGCTCTCATGTTCTGGCTAATCCTGAAATGGAGCGATGAGGCCAACAGCCCGCGCAGCGACAGGTGGATTATCCTGATTGCTTACATTACGGGCCTGTCTATCGGTGTTCATCTGCTCTGTCTGCTCTGCCTGCCCGCCATGTCATTCGTGGTCTATTTCCGTCAGGCTAAGCAGGTTACATGGGTAGGCATGGTGAAGACGCTCTTGGCAGGCGGTCTTCTGGTAGCAGTCATTCTCTATGGACTCATACCCGGTGTGGTGATGGTGGGTGGCTGGTTCGAACTGCTGTTTACCAACGTCCTGGACTGCCCATACAACACGGGGCTCGTCTGTTTCTTACTCCTTGTTCCCTGTATCCTGCTCCCCGTCTATTACAGGGCGCGGCACAGAGTTTTCAGGCTGTCGATTGCCTGTCTGCTGATGATTCTGGCAGGCTACAGCAGCTATGGTGTCATCTTCATCCGTGCCAATGCTCATACGCCGATGTGTGAGAATGCGCCCGCCAATATTTTCTCGTTGGGCAGCTACCTGAACCGTGAGCAGTATGGAGAAACACCGCTACTCTACGGCCCCGCTTATTGCAGTGAGCTGGACTATACAGCAAATGGTGACTACATGGTTCCCAAGCAGAAACAGGGCAAGGCCATCTACCGTCCTTCGGCAGACACCACGAAACAGCGCTACGAGGTGACGCGCCACGACATCAAATACGTATACAAGGAAAAGATGTTCTTCCCACGGATGCACTCCGAGCGACACGCCAAAGCTTACGAAGAGTGGATGGGAAGCGTCAAGAAAGAGGATGGCTTGCCTACCATGGCTGAGAACCTGCGCTTCTTCCTGAGCTATCAGGTGAACTTCATGTACTGGCGCTACTTCCTCTGGAACTTTGTGGGACGACAGAACAACATCCAGGGCAATGGCGAGTCAGAACACGGCAACTGGATAACGGGCTTCCGCTGGATTGACAACTGGCTACTGGGCTGCGACACGGAGAAACTGCCGTCTGATCTGAAGGAGAACAAAGGCCACAATGTGTTCTACGCCCTGCCGCTACTACTCGGCCTGGCGGGTATCGTCTGGCAGTGGTACCGGGGGCGTAAGGGACGTCAGCAATTATTAGTGGTGACGCTGCTGTTTGTGATGACGGGCCTCGCCATCGTTGTCTACCTCAACCAAACGCCGCTCCAGCCACGTGAGCGCGACTATGCCTACGCCGGCTCGTTCTATGCCTTTGCCATCTGGATAGGAATGGGCGTAGCAGCCTTCTGCGACGCTGTTTCCGGATTGTTAGGAATTTCCCGTTTGTCAGGAAAAACTGGGAAAACTGGAATGTCAGGAAAAACCGTCATAGTCAGCATCGTCAGCCTCGCCTGTCTGGCGGTTCCCCTCCAGATGGCCTCGCAGACATGGGATGACCACGACCGTTCCGGACGTTACACCTGCCGTGACTTCGGCGCCAACTACTTGGAGAGTATGCAGCGGCAGGGGAAGCCCATTATCCTAACCAACGGCGACAACGACACTTTCCCCCTTTGGTACAACCAAGAGGTAGAGGGCGTGCGCACCGATGCCCGCAACTGCAACATGGAATACCTGCAGACCGACTGGTATATCGACCAGATGAAGCGGCCGGCATATAACTCCCCGGCGCTACCCATCAGCTGGCGTCACGAGGATTACCAGGAAGGACGGCGCGAATTGATTCCCATCCGGCCGGAGCTGAAGGAAGAGGTGAAGGCCCTGATGGCGCAACATCCTGAAGAGGCAAAGGAACTGCTGGGCGAGGAGCCGTTTGAACTGAAGAACATCATCAGCAAGTGGGTGCTCAGCGACCAACCGGAGATGCAATGCATACCGACTGACAGCGTCACCATCACGAGCCCTCAGGGCACGATGACCATATCGCTGAAAGAGAAGAAGGTCCTGTATAAGAACGAGTTAATGGTGCTGGAAATGCTCTCACACGCAAACTGGAAACGCCCCGTCTACCTCTCTGTCAGCTTGGGCTCCGACATCCTGTCGTTCCTCCGCGACCATCTGGTGCTCGAAGGTCTTGCCTACCGTGTCTCGCCTACTGCCACAAAGCAGCACGTGGACGTAGAGCGGCTTTACGACAACGTGATGCACCGCTTCCGTTTTGGAGGCCTCAGCACACAGGGCATCTATGTGGATGAGGACGTGAAGCGCCTGGCAAACACCCACCAGCTCATCATGGGTGTGCTCATCGATTCGCTGCTCCAAAAGGGCGATATCAAAAGGGCGAAGAACGTTTGCAGGAAATGGCAGCAGGAGATGCCGCCGGAGAATGTGCCTTACACCGAAGCAGCCCTTTCTATGGCTTACTGCTACTACCAGGCCGGCCAGCCGACGCATGGAGATGCCATTGTCAGTAACCTGCTCCGCCGTTCCGACGAGTGGCTTTCGTGGATTATGACCATCAGCCCCCAGCGTCGGCAAGGCTCCGCTTATTCACTCTATATTTGGACACAGACCATGCACAAGGCACTCACCGTAGCCGCACAGTTTAACCGTACAGAAATCATTCATCAATACAGCAAACAATATGAACAATACATCGAAAACCTCAAGCAAGACTAACCGTCTCTTGCTACATGTCCCCCACCCCCTGCTTCTTACCGCCTGCATCCTCATTGTCATCGGCTATATTCTGATGTCAGGCACGGGCAGCAACAGCCAGTCGTTCAACCCCGACATCTTCTCATTCCGCAGAGTTGTCGCCGCCCCGATGCTCTGCCTGGCGGGTTATCTGCTCATCATCATTGGAATTCTCCGATACAAGTAATATCCTCACTTTTTCCCTTTGAAAGAGGGAAGATATGGTAAGAAATTGGCACCGTTATAAAAGAATAGCTGAAAATTATTTGGGAATAATTCAAAATTGTAGTACCTTTGCAGCAAAAATGGGAAAAGTTATCTTGACAGGCGACCGTCCTACGGGCAAGCTCCACTTGGGGCATTTCGTGGGTTCGCTGCGCCGCCGCGTAGAGCTGCAGAATGCAGGCGACTACGACCGTATGTTTGTTTTCATGGCTGACGTGCAGGCACTGACCGACAATGCCGACAACCCCGAGAAGATTCGCGAGAACATCATCAACGTAGCACTTGACTATCTGGCCGCAGGGCTGGATCCGGAGAAGTGCGTATTGTTCATCCAAAGCCATATTCCTGAACTCGCAGAGCTGACTACCTACCTGATGAACCTCATCAGCGTGAGCCGCGTGCAGCGCAACCCCACGGTGAAGACCGAGATTAAAATGCGCGGTTTCGAGGGCGAGAGCATCCCCTTAGGATTCTTCTGCTACCCTGTCTCGCAGGCTGCCGACATCACGCTGTTCAAGTCCACGACGGTGCCTGCCGGCGAGGACCAGGAACCGATGCTTGAGGTAACCCGTGAACTGGTGAACCGCTTCAATAACACCTATGCTCCCGTACTGGTGGAGCCTTACATCATGCTGCCAGAGAACCAGACGGCACGCCGCCTGCCCGGCACCGACGGTAAGGAGAAGATGTCGAAGTCATTAGGCAACTGCATCTACCTCTCTGACTCCAAGGACGAAGTATGGCAGAAGGTTCGTTCCATGTATACCGATCCTACCCACCTGAATGTCTCTGACCCCGGTCACGTGGAGGGCAACGCCGTGTTTACCTATCTCGACGCATTCTCCTCCGACCAGGATTTTGCCGACTTCTGGCCTGAGTACCAGAACCTGGACGAGCTGAAGGAGCACTATACTCGCGGCGGACTGGGCGACATGAAGTGCAAGAAGTTCCTCAACGAGGTGCTCAACAAGTTCCTTGAGCCCATGCGTCAGCGCCGTGCCGAACTGGAGACGGACATTGCTGAGATCCAGAACATACTGCGCAAAGGAACCGAGCAGGCTCGCGAGGTGGGCGCGCAGACGATGGACGAAGTCAGAAGAGCCATGCGCATCGACTACTTCAACGATGCCACGATGTGGAAGCTTTAGAAGTGATAAGTGAAGAGTTTAGAGATTGAGGCGCTGCTGACGGCGCACGACATCAAGCCGACGGCTAACCGCATTGTCGTAGCCAAGGCATTGGCCGCTGCAGAGCGGCCAATGTCGTTATCCGAACTGGAATACAAGATTCTGTCAATTGACAAGAGCGGCGTGTTCCGTGCCCTTACCCTGTTTCGCGAACACCACCTTGTCCACGTCATCGAGGACGGCGGCGACGGCGTGCGCTACGAGCTGTGCCACAGCCACGACGACCATCAGGAGGACGACGACCAGCACGTACACTTCTTTTGCGAGCGCTGCCAACGCACATTCTGCCTGCCAGCTACGCCCATCCCTGCCGTCAGCCTGCCCGACGGCTACCTGATGACCAGCATCAACTACATGGTGAAAGGTCTCTGCCCAGAGTGCGCAGCGAAGCAATAGGGTAGAACGGGCACCGTTAAGTGCGGATAAACACATTTTTACTCTTAAATGCCGAACTACATACATATAATTCGTATAAATCTGCTTGTATCCAAGAAGTTAGCCTGAATAATGCCTACATATAACATACATTAAACCTACATAATACCTACATACTACCTACATTCAGAAAATTGATAAACAAACGGTGAGTATTGGGAAATAAGCACCGAGTATTGAACGAAAAACGGTGCTTTACAATCCTAAAACGGTGCTTTATGATTCCAAAGTGGCGCTTTAGGAAGAACAGAGGTTGCTCCAAAATGGGGAAACAATGTAGGTAGTGTGTAGGTAAAATGTAGGTTTAGTGTAGGTTTAGTGTAGGTAAAAACATAGCTAATACACTTTATTTATCGGGCTTTCTTGCTATATTTGTGTAGGTAATTGAAAAAAGAGAAAGAAAAATTAAAAATGAATCATGATGACGGAAGGGAGAAAACAGATTTTTGTGAATTCTTCCTTGAAAGTTTGGGGAATTCAAATAAAATAATTACCTTTGCATAACCTAAAACAAAAACATGGCGAGTATGATGAAACGAACCACCCAATTCCTATTGGCATTGACGGCTGTGCTGCTGATGGCAGCGCCCGCACAGGCAGTCAACAAGCCCGGCACGTTCACTACGGGCGACAAGACCTTTTTGCTCAACGGCAAACCCTTCATCGTGAAGGCTGCCGAGGTACACTATCCCCGCATTCCCCGTCCCTACTGGGAGCACCGCATAAAAATGTGCAAAGCACTCGGCATGAACGCCGTCTGCATCTACATCTTCTGGAACATCCACGAGCAGCGTGAAGGCGTGTTCGACTTCACGGGTAACAACGACGTGGCTGAGTTCTGCCGCATTGCCCAGAAGAACGGCCTCTACGTCATCGTGCGCCCTGGTCCCTACGTCTGCGCCGAATGGGAGATGGGCGGCCTGCCCTGGTGGCTGCTGAAGAAGAAGGACATCAAGCTCCGCGAGCGCGATCCTTATTTTATGGAGCGCGTAAAAATCTTCGAGGAGAAGGTGGGCGAGCAGCTCAAGCCGCTGACCATCCAGAACGGCGGCCCCATCATCATGATTCAGGTGGAGAACGAGTACGGCTCGTATGGCGAGGATAAGCCTTACGTCAGCGAGATTCGCGACTGTCTGCGTGGCATTTACGGCAAGGAGTTGTCACTCTTCCAGTGCGACTGGTCTTCAAACTTTGAGAAGAACGGCCTCGACGACCTCACTTGGACGATGAACTTCGGTACTGGTGCCAACATCGACGACCAGTTCCGCCGCTTAGGCGAGCTACGTCCCAATGCCCCCAAAATGTGCTCTGAGTTCTGGAGCGGCTGGTTCGACAAGTGGGGCGCCCGTCACGAGACACGCCCAGCGAAGGATATGGTGGAGGGTATGGATGAAATGTTGTCGAAAGGCATCAGCTTCTCGCTCTATATGACTCACGGAGGAACCTCGTTCGGTCATTGGGCAGGTGCCAACTCTCCTGGCTTTGCCCCCGACGTTACCTCTTACGACTATGATGCGCCCATCAACGAGTGGGGACTTGCCACCCCGAAGTTCTGGGAACTGCGCAAGATGATGGAGAAATACAACGACGGCAAGAAGATGCCTGCCGTGCCGAAGGCTCCCATGCCGATTATCACTGTGCCCAAGTTTGAGTTGACGGAGTTCGCACCGCTGTTTTACAGCTGCGACAGCATTGCCGTTAAGGGCGGTCTGATGACATTCGAGGAGATGGACTTTGGCTGGGGATCGATGATGTACGTTACCGAGTTGCCTGAAATTCCCGTGCAGAGTATCATGCAGCTTGAAGCCCACGATTATGCTCAAGTATTCATCAACGGCAAGTTCGTTGGCAAGGTGGATCGTGTGAAGAACGAACAGACATTGAAACTTCCGGCAGTAAAGAAAGGCGACCATCTGATGATCCTCGTTGAAGGCATGGGCCGCATCAATTTCGGTCGTGCCATCAAGGACTTCAAGGGCATTGTCAGCGACGTGATCATCACTGCCGAGATTGACAACAACGAAATAATATGGAAGCCCCTTCAGTGGTTCAAGGCTCGCCTGCAAGACGACTACGAGTCAGCCAAGAATGCCTTGGGTTCACACTACAGATGTGTGGAGGTGATGCCTCACTTCCGTGATGGCAAGAGCGTGGAAGTGAAGCCCGAAGGCATCGGCTACTACCGTGGCTACTTCAACCTCTCGAAGGTGGGCGACACCTTCCTCAACTTCGAGACGTGGGGCAAGGGTCAGGTCTGGGTGAACGGTCACGCTATGGGCCGTATCTGGTCGATAGGCCCGCAGCAGACGCTCTACGTGCCTGGCTGCTGGCTGAAGAAAGGCAAGAACGAAGTGATTGTCCTCGATGTAGTCGGTCCGAAGGAACGCATCGTCTGGGGGCAGGCCGAGCCTGAGCTCAACAAGCTGCAACTCGAGAAGAGCAACAAGCACAACAACATCGGTGACAAGCCCGACCTCAACAGCGCAACGCCCGTCAGTGTGTCCAGCGGTTCACCCGCCGGAACCGTCACCGCCAAGCCCGGCAACGGCTGGCAGACCTTCCAATTCACCACTCCGCAGAAAGGCCGTTACCTCGCCATCGAGGTACTCTCTACCCAGAAGCCCAACGACCGCGTAGCCATTGCCGAACTCTACCTGCAAGGGGCTGACGGCAAACGCCTCTCTCGTGAACCTTGGAAGACGAAGTATGCCAACAGCGAGGATGAGGCAGGCAACAACCTGGGCGACAAGGTGTTCGACCTCCAGGAGTCTACCTACTGGCAGACAGAGAAGGGTGCCCAAACTCCACACTTGCTGGTTATCGACCTCGGCTCTGAACAAACAGTAAAAGCCCTCGAATACCTGCCACGAGCCGAACAGGGTGCACCAGGCAGCATCAAGGACTTCAAAGTCTACGTGTGGTAGGTGTGCTTCCCCTTGAGGTACTCGGCGAAGATGCGTGCGGCGCTCTCGACCTTGGCAGCACAGGGGCGGGTCTTGTAGTATTCGGCCGTCCGCGCTGAGGCCTCATAGCTGTTGGGAGCCTTCGTGTAACCTTTCAGCCCTAAGATCTCTGCACAGATGAGGCTGCCGTTTTCGGCCTTCGACTGGGCCAGGAGCTCCTGAACCACCTTGTAGCAGGCCGACTTACCCTCGCGGTCGCTGCCCTCCGTCTGACCGCAGTCCAACCCTACGAGCATGACAATGCCCGAGACTGCACCGCACATCATCCGCATACGTCCTACACCGCCGCCGAAGCCTGCTGCCACCTTCTTGGCCAAGGTGTCATCGAGGCCGTAGAGGTCGGCAAAGGCAGCTACCACACTCTGGCAGCAGCCATAGCCTGCCATGAAGTTGTCCACGGCACGCTCTACCCGTTTTTCTAACTCTTGTTCTGTCATAATTGCAATATCGAGTTGCAAAAATACAAAACATAATTCACAATTCACAATTCATCATACACAATTAGCCGTTTTTGATGTTAATAATATCTAAATGGACAGAAAAAGACTTGTAAGGTTCACGAAAAACGAGTAACTTTGTAGGTCAGAATTCGGAAATATCAAGTTGTTTAACATTTAAATGTTTTATTATCAATGATTTATTCAAAAGAAGTGGAAAACATGTGTAGCGTTTGCAAGGGCGCTTACCATGGACCTGCTCCCATCCCTGAGGAAGGCAAGTGGGTGGCAGTTAAGGAAATCAAGGAAATTTCGGGCTACACCCACGGCATCGGCTGGTGTGCACCTCAGCAGGGTGCCTGCAAGCTGAGCCTGAACGTGAAGGACGGCATTATCCAAGAGGCTCTCGTCGAGACCATCGGTTGTACGGGTATGACTCACTCTGCCGCTATGGCAAGCGAAATTTTGCCGGGCAAGACCATCCTTGAGGCGCTGAACACCGACCTCGTTTGCGACGCTATCAATACCGCTATGCGCGAGCTCTTCCTGCAGATTGTCTACGGACGTACACAGAGTGCTTTCTCTGAGGGCGGTCTGGCTATCGGTGCTGGTCTTGAGGACCTGGGTAAGGGTCTTCGTTCACAGACTGGTACACTCTATGGTACCGTTGCTAAGGGTACCCGTTATCTGGAGCTCACC